>CAMQCZ010000005.1 GCA_946999385.1 uncultured Lachnoanaerobaculum sp. | reverse complement strand
GTACAACTCAAGAAGGAATAAAAGAAAATATTGATGACGAAGCTAAGCAGGAATAAGAGCTTAAAATTAAAAAGAACAGTCAATTAATTTATTAAGGTGAAGATATGTTAAAACAAAAATTGAAAATAATAAATAATAACGGTTTACATTTAAGACCTGCAGGAAATCTTTGTAAAGAAGCTTTAAAATATAATTCTAAAATTAATATAATATTTGAAAATTCAAAATATAATGCAAAAAGCGTGCTTAGTGTATTAGGAGCTTGCATTAAATTTAATGATGAAATAGAATTAGAAATCAATGGAAAAGATGAAGAAGAAGCTTTAGAAGATATCGCAAATTTGATAAATTCAGGCTTTGGAGAATAAATTTTAATTTGGAGGAGATTATGTCGCAGTATAATCATAGTGCTATTGAAAAGAAATGGAAAAAAAAGTGGAAGGAAAATCCTATAAATATAGATGATGGAAAAAAGCCAAAATATTATTGCTTGGATATGTTTCCATATCCTTCAGCCTCAGGCTTGCATGTAGGACATTGGAGAGGCTATGTAATTAGTGATGTATGGTCAAGATATCATATTTTAAAGGGTAATTATGTAATACATCCTATGGGTTTTGATGCTTTTGGCTTACCTGCTGAAAATTATGCAATAAAGATGAAGGTACATCCTAAAAAATCCACAAAAGAAAATGTTGATAGTATAAAAAAGCAGATTGATGAAATTGCAGCTATATATGATTGGAATATGGAAGTCAATACAACAGATCCTAATTTTTATAAGTGGACTCAATGGATTTTCATACAAATGTTTAAAAAAGGCTTGGCTTATGAAAAGGAATTTCCTATAAATTGGTGTCCGTCATGTAAGACAGGATTAGCTAATGAAGAGGTTGTAAATGGTCTTTGTGAACGTTGTAAAAGCCCTGTTACAAAGAAAAATTTAAGACAATGGATGCTTAAAATAACAGAGTATGCAGACAGATTATTAAATGATTTGGATAAGCTTGATTGGCCTGATAAAGTAAAAAAAATGCAGGCTGAATGGATAGGAAAAAGCTATGGTGCAGAGGTCGAATTTAAGGTAGATGGTAGCGATGAAAAAATAAATGTTTATACTACAAGACCTGATACCCTTTATGGAGCTACATTTATGGTATTGTCGCCTGAACATGAGCTTGCAAAAAAAATAAGTAAAAAAGAAAATTTAAAGGAGGTTGAACAATATATTTTTGATGCTTCTATGAAATCAAATGTTGATAGAATGCAGGCTAAAGAAAAAACAGGTGTATTTACAGGTGCTTATGCTATAAATCCTTTAAATAATAAAAAAACTCCTATATGGCTATCAGACTATGTTCTTGCAGACTATGGAACAGGTGCCATTATGTGTGTTCCGGCTCATGATGATAGAGATTTTGAATTTGCAAAAAAATTCAATTTACCTATAGTTCAGGTTATTTCAGAAAATGGACAAGAAATAGAAAATATGACACAGCCTTATACACAAGCAAGTGGAATTATGATTAATTCCGGAGCATGGAATGGTATGGAGTCATCAATATTAAAAAAAGAAGCTCCTGAAATGATAGAAAAATTAGGCTTTGGTAAGAAGCAGGTTAATTTTAAATTAAGAGACTGGGTTTTTTCAAGGCAAAGATATTGGGGTGAGCCTATTCCTATAGTGCATTGCCCAAAATGTGGTAATGTAGCAGTAAAAGAAGAAGATTTACCATTATTACTACCTGATGTAGAATCTTATCAGCCGACAGGTACAGGGGAATCACCGCTTGCAGCTATAGATGAGTGGGTAAATACAACTTGTCCATGCTGTGGTATGAAAGCAAAAAGAGAAACTAATACTATGCCTCAATGGGCAGGCTCAAGTTGGTATTTTTTAAGATATGTAGATGTAAATAATTCTAATGAGCTTGTATCAAAAGAAAAGGCTAATAAATATTTACCTGTAGATATGTATGTAGGTGGTGTAGAGCACGCTGTCTTACATTTATTATATTCAAGATTTTATACCAAATTTTTGTATGATATAGGTGTTATTGATTTTGAAGAGCCATTTATAAAATTATTCAATCAAGGTATGATTAATGGAAGTGATGGTACAAAAATGAGTAAATCTAAAGGCAATGTAGTTTCACCGGATGAGTTGGTTAGAGATTATGGTTGCGATGCCTTGAGAATGTATGAATTATTTGTAGGACCACCTGAGCTTGATGCCACTTGGGATGATAGAGGTATTGACGGAGTTGCTCGTTTCTTAAATCGTTTCTACAATTTGGTTATGGCATCTAAAGATAAAGATATAAAAGCCAATCCTGAAATGGATAAGTTAAGACATAGATTAGTTGCCGATATAGATTATAGACTTAAGGCATTTAGCTTAAATACCGTAGTTGCAGGATTTATGGAATATAATAATAAGCTTATTGACTTAGCTAAAAAATATGGTGGTATAGATAAGGAAACTCTAAGAACTTTTCTTATTTTACTTTCTCCATTTGCACCTCATATATCTGAAGAGTTATATGAAAATTTGGGCTATAAAGATAGTATTTTTAATAATAAATGGCCTGAATTTGACCAGAGTAAGTTGAAGGATGAGATTATAGAAATTCCGGTTCAGGTAAATGGAAAAACTAAGCTTATAATTAGTATAGCTTCAGATATTTCTAATGAAGAAGCTATAGAGAAAGGCTTGGCAGCCCTAAATCAGGCAAATAAAATAGATGGTGAAATCGTAAAAAAAATATATATTCCTAAGAAAATTATTAATATTGTAGTTAAATAAAAATATAAATGCTAAAGACATTTGAAGCTCTTGTCTTTAGCATTTTATTTTATAAATTATATTCACTTGTGGGTGATTGACTAAAAAATCAATATAATTTACTATATAAATATGTTAAAATATCAATAATAAGGAAAGAGAAGTAGTTAATATGATAATACGTTCAAGGGCTCCACTAAGAATAAGCTTTGGTGGAGGGGGTACAGATGTTTCGCCTTTTTGTGAAAATCAAGGTGGTGCTATAATAGGCTCAACAATTAATAAATATGCTTATTGTTCTATTTCACCTAGGCAGGATGAACAGGTAATAGTTCATTCTTTAGATTTTGATATGACTATTAAATATAATATTAAAGAAAATATAGTATATGACGGAAAGCTGGATTTGGTAAAAGCGGCCTTAAATGCTATGCAAGTAAAAAAAGGCTGTGAGGTTTATCTTCAATGTGATGCACCGGCAGGCTCAGGTCTTGGAACCAGCTCAACTGTTATGGTTGCTTTACTCAGTGCAATAGCAAAGTGGCAAAATAAAGATTTAGACTATTATGAAATGGCAGATTTGGCATATAAGGTTGAAAGAGAGGATTTAAAAATTTCCGGAGGTTATCAGGATCAATATGCCGCAACCTTTGGAGGCTTTAATTTTATAGAATTTTCAGGCAGAAATAAGGTTGTTGTAAATCCACTTAGGATAAATAAATCAATTATTAATGAATTACAATATAACTTGCTTATGTGTTATACCGGTAATATACATATTTCAGCTAATATAATAGACGATCAGGTTAAGAATTATAAAAAACAGGATTCATTTGATGCTATGTGTGAAGTTAAGGCACTGGCATATGCTATGAAAGATGAGCTTTTAAGAGGTAACTTACAGGGCTTTGGTAAATTGCTTGATTATAGTTGGCAGAGCAAAAAAAGAATGAGTTCAAAAATAACAAATAATAATATTGATACACTCTATACCTGTGCTAAACAAAATGGTGCTATTGGTGGAAAGATACTTGGAGCCGGCGGTGGAGGCTTTTTATTAATTTATTGTCCATATAATGTAAAGCATAAGGTTGCTGAGGGTTTGGAAGCTATGGGTGGACAAATTATGGATTGGAATTTTGAACTTCGAGGTGTACAAACTTGGATAATGGATGAAGATAGATGGGACTACAAAAATATAAAGGTACGTATGCCTAATAAAGAATATAATTTTGAAATTTAATAGGAGGAGATATGTATAAATTTATTGATGAATTAATTAGTAGATATAATAATCTATCCGTTATTAGAGAAGATATTATAAAGGCTTATGAAATTATAAAAGATACATATATAAAAAAAGGTACTCTTTTAATTGGAGGAAATGGTGGGAGTGCTGCAGATTCAGAGCATATAGTCGGAGAGCTTATGAAATCATTTTGTAAGCATAGAAGTTTAAGTACCGATTACAAAGAAAGGCTTATAAGTATTGATGAAAAAGTGGGAGAAAAATTATCACTTTCTTTACAAGGAGCCTTAAAAGCTATAGCAATAACAGGACATAATGCACTTAGTACAGCATTTGCAAATGATGTAGATCCTGATTTGATTTTTGCTCAGCAGGTTTATGGATATGGTAGTGAAAATGACACCTTATTAGCGATATCAACCTCAGGTAATTCTAAAAATTTAATATATGCTGCTGTAGCGGCAAAAGCTAAGAAGATGAATGTTATAACATTGACAGGAAAGGATGGAGGAAAATTGAAAAAATATTCTGATATCTGTATTATTGCACCTGAAAATGAAACTTTTAAAATACAAGAATTACATCTTCCGATATATCATGCACTCTGTTTAGAATTGGAAAATTATTTTTTTGGAGAATAATATGGAGCATACATTTGCAATTTGTGCCTATAAGGATTCTCCATATTTAGAAAAATGTATTAAATCTATAAAAAAACAAGCTTACAAATCAAAAATAATTATTATAACTTCTACACCTGATTCATACATAAAAAATTTAGCTTCAAAATATAAAATTAAATTTTTTATAAATAATGAAAAAAAAGGTTTAGCTAATGATTGGAATTTTGCATATAGAAAAGCTGATACAAGATTAGTAACAATAGCACATCAAGATGATATATATCTTAAGGACTATACAGAAAATATTATAAAATATAAAAATAAATATAAAGATGCAGCTTTATTAATGACCTCATCAAGAACTATCAAGGAAAATAAGCTTATAAAAAATGGGCAAATAGAAAATATAAAGGCTATACTCAGACTGGTATTAAAGATAAATATCTTTAATCATTTACCAATTTTGAAAAGACTTAGCATATCTTTTGGAAATCCTATTATCTGTCCAAGCTGTTGTTATGATAAAAATTTATGTACTTATCCGCTTTTTAATGAAAAATATAAGTTTGTTACCGACTGGGAAGCCTTACTTAGACTTTCAAATAATAAATATAGGTGGGTATATATAGATAAAGCTTTGATTTATTATAGAGTTCATGCTCTCAGCACAACTAAGCTGTGTTTAGAAGATAATACCAGACAAAAAGAAGAAAAAATTATATTTGAAGCTCTGTGGAATAAGTCGATTGCAAAGCTATTACTAAAATTATATAGGAGATCCTATAGTGCATATGAATAATAAAAAAATAATATTTGCTTTTATTATAACTACTGTGCTTATTAGTACAATAAGTTTTTTAGATATTATAAAGAATACTATATTTTTAAGAAAACTTTTAGATAAAAAGAGCTTGATTTTTTTAATTGAATTTATCATAGTTTATATAATACTTTGTAGTATCAATATATTTAAAGGGCATATAAAAATTTATTTATATGCTTTTGTAATATATATATATTTATATATACATCAAATAAGCTTTGCGATTTTTTTTGTATTTTTATATATTCTGGGATTTATATTATCAGGAGAGCTTTTACTTTTGGTATATAGAAAAAAAACAAGTATAATTTATACTGATAATATAAGTAGATATATACACTCCTTTATTATAGGAGTTATTAATTATACATTTTGCATATGTTTATTGTCATTATTTAAAATAGGAAATATAAAGGAAATATATATATTTAGCTTCGGATATCTTGTCATAGCTTATATATTATATATATATTGTTATATCAAAAAGCTTATTCCTTTATATTTTATTGAAGAAAAAAAAGAAAATAAGCAATTCAATAAAATAAAGGTTTTTTTAATATGTAATATAATTGCTATATTATTGTTGCAAGCTTCAAGACTTAATATAAGTATTGACTATGATTCCATAAGATATGCACTTAGAAGTAATTATATTTTGAATATAGGAAATGGTATTTATGAAAATTTAGGCTTATTAAATGTTGTTTATACATATCCTAAGGGATTTGAGCTTTTAACTTATCCATTGAATATCTTAAATTCATATAGCTTTATACAGGCATTTTCTTTTTTATGTCTGATAATGGTTTTATTTACTATATATGAAATCATAAGCTTGGAAACTTATGATTATATAGCTACATTTGCAATATTTATCGTAATATTTATACCTGCTATCACTAATATGGGTATTTCTGCAAAGACAGATATAATAACTTTATTATTTCAATTATTTGCAATTTTAGATATTTTAAAATATATAAAATATAAAAATGAAGAGTATTTGTCATGGACTCTTGCAGCTCTTATGCTTAGCTCTATATATAAACCTACAAGTCTTATTTATTCTTCTTTAATATTTTTAAGTTTAATTATATATATATTTTTAAAAGGAAGAATTATTTTTAAGTTAAAAAATATATTTTTATTGGTATATACCTTTTTAGTTGTATTTTTAGTACATTTAAGAAGCTTTTTTATAACAGGACATTTTTTTACCTCTATATTTACAGGGATTTTTGAAAAAATAGGTTTTCATATAAAATATCCATATAAAATAGAAAATATTCCTAAAAATGCTGAAGGATTAGATATAATAAAACAGTTATATATATTTTTAAAAAGAATTTATTATATATTTATTTCACCTAGAGAAGATATACATATTTTTATTGCTTTTGGAACAAGTCTTATATTTATATTGATATTATTTAATTTTGTAAATATATTCAAAAAAAATAAAAGTGAAGCTTTAAAATTTTTATATATATTATTTTTGGTGATTTTCATATCAAGCTTATATACTTTGCAAAGATTATATCAGATTGATGGAAATTACTATATTTTATTATATAGTCTTAGCATAATTGTTTTTATTTTATCTTATAAGGATATTTTAGAATTTAATATAAAATATTCACTTTTAGTATTTCTATTTCCTTGTATTATTTCTTTATTATTAACAATTACAACTAATTGGGCGGGAGTTTTAGGAAATACTGAAATAAGCTTCGAAAATAGTGGTTTTTATGAGCATATAAAGGATAATAAAAATCATTTTTTTAATAATCAGGAGGGTGAAATTTATTCTTATTTAAATTCACAAAAAAAATCAAGACTTTTAAGTATTGCTTATGAGCCTTATGCCTATATGCTTCCTGCTATATCACAGACATATACTGATATTACCGGAAGCGGTGGAAATGTTTTAGTTGTTAAATATTTGGATAATTTTAAAAAATTTTTAAATTATGCCGAGATAGATTATATTTATACTGAAAATGCGTACCTGAAGGATCATAAAAGAGCAGATGAAATAATACAATTTATGCTTGAAGATAAAAGCTTAAGACTTATAATTGATGCGGGTAAAACAAGCTTATATAAATATATAAAAAATTAGGAGGATATATGTTTGAATCAAGGCTTAATATAGAAGAAAAAAACAAATTGTTAAAGGATATTTTAATTATATTTTCTTTTATTATATTTTCATTTTTTATAAATAGGCAAATAAAAATCAGCGGTCTATATATGGATGACTTGTATATGTGGTCATGCTATGGGGAACAGAGCTTTAGAGAATATGTATTTCCGATAGGTTCTACAAGATTCAGACCTATATATTGGTTTGTTGCATGGATTGAGCTTGGTGTAATAAAAAATCATATTAATTTAATTGTTCCTATAAATATTATATTTTCTTCTATTTTAGCAAGCCTTATATATTTTTTTAATAAGAAAATATCAAAATCAAGAATGCTGTCATTTTTATTAGGAATTTTATTTTTAGCAACAAGATTTTCATATTATAATATATCTCAGCTCTTAGGTTTAATGGAAGCCTTGGCACTGCTTTTTATTTTTTTAATTTTATCAAATTTATATGAATTTATAAAATCAGGAAATATAAAATATTATTATAAGGCTTTAATATATTATCCTTTGATTGTTTTTACTCATGAAAGATTTATGGTAATATTGCCAATATTTTTCTTTGCTTTGCTTGTTAAAAAAAGTAAGAGAATATTTATATATATATTTACTTTATTAAGCTTTATATTTATACAGATAATTAGAAATTTTACTATAGGTACAATTTTACCGGCAGGCACAGGGGGAACAGAGGTTGTTGAAACTTTCAATTTAAAGAGTATTATAAAAAATATTATTTCACAAATATTTTATATATTAGGTATTAATGCAGGACCTGAGCATTTGAACGGAATAAGGTGGTATGATACTCCATTTTTATATAAGGTTTTAATTTGTATAAGTATAATAAGCTTTCTGATATTTTTTATAAATTTTATTATTATTTCTTTTATAAGAAAAGATAAAAATATAAAAGAGGATATTATTTATTCTATATTTTTCTTAGGATTGATTGCAAGTAATATACTTGCCTCAAGTGTTACAATAAGAGTTGAAATGAGATGGATATATTCTTCTTATATGATATTTCTTATATATATAGCATATATGTATAAAAGGATAAAATCATATTTTCCGGATAAAATAAGCATGTATAAATATATTTTACTTTTATTTGTACTTGTATATTTTTGCTTTAATTTAATTTTTGAATTTTATTATCATACAAAATATAAAAATATATATTTATTTCCAAATCAAAAGATATATAATTCTCTGGCTGATACTACCTATTATAAATATGGCAAAGAAATTTTTGGAAGCAAAATATATATAATAGGAAATCAATTTAAGATGAGTGATTTTACTGCAAATACTTTTTTCAAGGTATATAATGTAAATAAAAACCTTATTGAGCCTGAAATTATACATGTAGATAGTATAAAAGATATACCGGATATGAATGCAAATACTTTTGTATTACAGGAAAGTACAAAAAATAATGAATTTATTGATATAAGTGAAGCTGTAAGAAAAATAAAGATAAATCCTATATATGGATACTATTCTGACGGATGGATGGACGAAAGAGCGAGCATTGATATTTTAAGCGGTAAGGAAGGAAAACTGAGCTTTGAAATTATTTATCCGGGTCAATTAAAGGGAAATGAAAAAATAATAATAGAATATGACAATATAATTCGAGAAGTAGAAATAAAAGAAAATATAAGCAAAAAGGATATTATAGTTGAAGGCAACAGAATAATTAATTTTAAATTTAAAACGAATTTTTATATGGAAAATGCTAAAGAAAAAAGAGGGGAAGATAACTTGAGTGTAATATTAAATATTAGCATCAAGTAAGGTGAAATAGATGCTAAAAAAACTTTTAAATCTATTAGGTCCTATATTTGGATTTTTATTTATAAGTGCATATATAAGGAATGCCTGTGTAAATGTTATATATACTGATTACACAAGGCTGGTTACAGTATATTTAAATGATGTATTTTCATTTAAACCATATTTACATTTAGATATATTTACAAGAATGCCTATAAATTATATTCAAAGAATTATAAATGTATATTTTTTCAAATATTCAACAATATTTGATATGCTTTTAGGAGCCTTGTTTTTAAGTTTAATTTTCTTTATATTGGGTAAATATATTATAAAAAAGAATTTGTCAATAAATACATATTTTGTAGTTGCTATATTGACCTTTTCACTTAATAAATGGGAAATGCTTACCAATGGTACGGGTTGGATACATTTTTTTGCTATTGCTTTATTTATTTATCATTTTTATATTTTGGATGATGATAAAAATAAAAAATATGAATGTCAGAATTTATATTTACCGGTATTTACAATATTATTTGTAGCAGGTCCATATTCAATTTCCTATACACTTGTTATTTTATTGATTTATTTTTATAATATAACTAAGGACGGATTTATCAAAAAAAATATATTAAAATATTTAAATAAGATTATTTGTATCTTAATACCATTTATTTTGTATATATTTAGTAAAATAAATTCAGTTGAAGAATATGCAGGAACTGTAAATATGGGTTTGGAAGAGGCAATAAAAACAAAATTTTTAATTCTCATCAAATTATTTATAAAATCTTTTGCGAGTAATATATTTACAGAAGAATATTTTAAGACATACAATATATCTGAAGCAATTATAATATTAATTTCTTTGATAGTAATTTTTTCTTATATATTTGCTATATATATAAATATAAAATATAAGATTTATGAGGATACACTTTTTCCAATGATTTTAATATTGTATTCTATATTTAATCATATTTTAGTCAGCGGAGCCAGATGGATTTTCCTAAATGACACTTATGCTATGAGTTCAAGATATTCATTACAATATTTTTTTGGTATGATAGGTATAGTACTTAGCTTTGCATATAATAAAAAATATAAAAAAATAAAAAATAATATATATATTTTTATTGTATTATTTTTTGTCGTTGGAAATATTTTAAGTACTAAAAGAGAGCTTGATATTGCAAAATATAGAAAAGAAAATTTTGAAAAAATACGAGAAATCGGTTTGGATTTTGAAAATGTTGAAGATTCTACTTTAAAAAAAGTATTTCAATATCATGATGGTAAAAGAACCAGAAAGGCTTTGACAATATTAAAGTCAAAAAAACTGAATATTTTTAGATAAGGAGAAAAGATGAAGGTTGTTATATTGGCAGGAGGATTAGGGACAAGAATAACTGAAGAAAGTCATTTGAAACCGAAGCCGATGATAGAAATAGGAGAAAGACCTATATTATGGCATATAATGAAATATTATTCTGAATTTGGATTTAATGATTTTATTATTTGTCTTGGATATAAACAATATATAGTTAAAGAATTTTTTGCCGATTATTTTTTGCATACCTCCGATGTAACCATAGATTTGGCAAATAATAAAATGCAAATTCATAATAATTATGCAGAACCATGGAAGGTAACATTAGTTGATACAGGATTGCATACTATGACAGGTGGACGTATAAAGAGAATAAAAGAATATATAGATGATAATGATTTTATGCTTACTTATGGAGATGGGCTTAGCAATGTAGATTTAAAGGCACTTTATAATTTTCATAAAGAGCATAAAAAGATAGGTACTATGACTACTGTTAATATAGGTCAGGCAAAGGGAGTTATAAGTCTTAGAAAGGATGGAAGCATAAAATCATTTAGAGAAAAAAATGACAATGACGGAGCCATAATAAATGGTGGCTTTATGGTTATGAGCAAAAAAATTTTTGATTTTATAGACGGTGATGAAACCATTTTTGAGAAAGAACCTCTGCAAGCCCTAGTTGACAAGAAGCAACTTATGAGCTTTTATCATGACGGATTTTGGCAATGTATGGATACACAAAGAGAAAAAAATAAATTAGAAGAGCTTTGGAATAATGGAAAAGCTCCTTGGAAAATTTGGGAGTAAATATGTTGGAATTTTTTAAAAATAAAAGAATATTAATAACAGGGCATACAGGCTTTAAGGGTGCTTGGCTTAGTAAGATATTAATATTGGCAAATGCAGATGTATGTGGTTATGCACTGGAACCTAATACAAATCCGAATTTATTTGATATTTTAGATATACAAAATAATATCAGGCATATAGTTGGTGATATTAGAGATTTTAACAGCTTAAGTAAAGCATTTGATGAATTTAAGCCTGAATTTGTTATTCATTTAGCTGCACAGCCACTGGTTAGAGAAAGCTATCAGGATCCTGTATATACATATCAAACTAATGTATTGGGTACAGTTAATATTTGTGAATGTGTTAGAAATTCAGATAGTGTAAAATCATTTTTAAATATAACAACGGATAAAGTTTATGATAATAAGGAATTTGAAAGAGCTTATGTTGAGGATGACTATTTAGACGGCTTTGACCCCTATTCCAATTCAAAATCCTGCTCCGAGCTTGTAACACATAGTTATAAAAGATCATTTCTTGATAATATAAATATTGCGACTTCTACAGCAAGAGCAGGCAATGTTATAGGAGGAGGAGATTTTGCAAAGGATAGAATTATTCCGGATTGTGTAAGAGCGGCTTTTTCAGGACAAAAAATGCTTATTAGAAATCCATATTCCATAAGACCTTATCAACATGTTTTAGAACCTTTAAGAGTATATTTAATGATTTTAGAAAAACAAAGTAAGGATAAAAAATATAGCGGTTCTTTTAATATAGGACCTGATATTAGTGATTGTATTACTACATTGGATATAGTCAATTTATTTAAAGAATTTTGGTATAAGGATTTTGAATATGAAATTCGACACGATGGTGGACCTCATGAAGCTAAATTTTTAAAATTAGATTGTACAAAGCTTAAAAATACATATGCATGGATACCTATTTATAATATAAGAGAGGCAGTAGAAAAAACAGCTGAGTGGTCAAAGGCATATATAGAAGGTCAAGATATGGATTTGATTACAGAAGCTCAGATAAAAGATTTTTTTGAAAGGTAATATTTTAAATAATGAATAATAGATTTGAAGGTAAAGAGGAAAAAGAAGCAAGATTTGAAATATTGGAATTAGTAAAGGAATATTGTGATAGATATCATACCGGAAAAGAGTATAAAAAGGGTGATAGGATAAGCTATGCAGGAAGAGTATTTGATCATAAGGAAATGTATAATCTGGTAGACAGCTCACTTGATTTCTGGCTTACAGCAGGAAGATATCATGAAGAATTTGAAAAAAAATTAGCGGCTTATCTTGGAGTTAAATTTGCCAATATAGTAAATTCAGGTTCTAGTGCAAATTTACTTGCATTTATGTCATTAACCTCTCCATTATTAAAAGAAAGGAGAATACAAAGAGGAGATGAGATAATAACTGTTGCTTGTGGATTTCCTACAACTGTAACTCCTATGCTGCAATATGGAGCAGTACCGGTCTTTGTTGATGTTACAATACCTGAATATAATATTGATGTAACCTTATTGGAAAAGGCTTTGTCAGATAAGACAAAAGCAGTTATGGTAGCACATACCTTGGGTAATCCTTTTGATTTAAAAGCAGTAAAGGAATTTTGTACAAAGAACAAGCTATGGTTGGTTGAGGATAATTGTGATGCTTTGGGCAGTACATATAATCTTGATGGAGAAGTGAAATTTACAGGTACTATAGGTGATATAGGTACATCAAGCTTTTATCCGCCACATCATATGACTATGGGTGAAGGTGGTGCTATTTATACAAGTAATAATTTGCTTAATAAGATTATACGTTCAATGAGAGATTGGGGAAGAGATTGCTTTTGTGCCTCCGGAAGAGATAATACATGTAAGGCAAGATTTAGTCGTCAATATGGTAAATTACCTCTTGGATATGACCATAAATATGTATATTCACATTTTGGATATAATTTAAAAGTAACAGATATGCAGGCTTCCATAGCTTGTGCTCAATTAGAAAAATTCCCTTCATTTGTTGAAAGAAGAAAGCATAATTTTAATAGATTAAGAAAAGCCTTAGAAAGTGTAGAAGATAAAATTATCCTACCTAAAGCAAGTGCAAATTCAGATCCAAGCTGGTTCGGATTTTTAATAACCTGTAAAGAAGGAATTGACAGAGCAAAAATAGTTTCTTATATGGAAGAGCATAATATACAAACACGTATGTTATTTGCAGGTAATTTAACATTACATCCTTGCTTTGATATAATAAGAGATGATAAAAAATCATATAGGATAGTAGGAGATTTGAAAAATACTAATATCATTATGGAAAGAACATTTTGGTTGGGTGTTTACCCGGGAATGAATGATGAAATGATTGATTATATGGCAGAAATATTGATTGAAGCTTTGAAATATATTTAGGAGGATGTTATGGATAATTCTTATGGTCTTTTAGAAGTTCAAAAGGCAAATTTATATATATTAAATGAAATAAATAGAATATGTAAAAAATACAAATTGTCATACATACTGGATGCCGGAACATTGTTAGGGGCTATAAGACATAATGGATTTATTCCTTGGGATGATGATGCTGATATAGCTATGACAAGGAAAAATTTTGAAATTTTCAAAAGAATAGTAAAAAAAGAGTTGCCTGATGATCTTGAATTGATTTTGCCACAAAGTATAAAGTATTCAAAGGTATTTTACGATTTTACTCCAAGAATAATTTTAAAAAGGAGTAGAAGGCATGAAGGTACACAAGAAGATGAATTTTATGATAATAAGTTAAATCATCTGTGGGTTGATATATTTATTTTGGATGCCTTGCCTAAAAATAAAAATATGGAAGCTTTTATAATAAATTCTCAAAAATTTATATATCTTTTATCAATGGGACATAGATATAAGATTAATTATAAAAAATATTCTATATTTTATAAGTTGCTTATATTTACTTTTTCAAAAATTGGTAGGCTTATACCTATGTCAGCCTTGTATTATTTGCAGGATAGAGCATCAAAAATATTTAATAAAAGTAAATATAAATATTTATACTATAGTAATTATCAACCGGATTATTTATATGTAAAATTAAAAAAAGAATATCTTAATGATATTATAGAGATAAAATTTGAAAATGTATTATTATCTATTCCTGAAGCCTATGATGAAATTTTGACCTTAGTTTATGGTAATTATATGAAATTACCTAAAAAAGAACAAAGGAAAGCAAGCCATGGCAGTAAGGAGATAGAAATTTATGTATAAAAGTTTGAGCTTAATAGTATCTGTATATAACGAAGAGGATGCACTCAGGACTTTTTATAAAACTATAAAAATATATTTGGAAAATTTAAAAATAGATTATGAGATTATATTTATAAATGACGGTAGCATAGATAGCAGTGAAGATATATTGAGAGATTTAGCTAAGTTTGATAAAAAAGTGAAATGTATAATATTATCAAAAAATTTCGGACATGAAGCTGCAATGCTTGCCGGCATAGATATGGCAAAGAAAGATATACTTATATGTATGGATGCTGATTTACAGCATCCTCCTAATCTTATCAAAAGTATAGTTGATAAATTTTATGAAGGCTATGATATAGTAAATATGATAAGAGTAAAAAATAAGAGTGCAGGAATAGTTAAAAATATATGTTCTTCATTATTTTATTCTATTATTAATATACTTAGTAAAGAAAAATTTGAAAAAAACGCTTCGGATTTTTTTGCAATTTCAAGTAAGGTAGCAATGATTCTTAGGAAAGAGTATAGAGAAAAAGTAAGATTTCTAAGAGCTTATATACAAAATATAGGCTTCAAAAGCTGTACACTATCATATGAGGCGAGTGAAAGAGTAGCAGGACATAGTAAATATTCATTACTTAAGCTTTTGAGATTTTCTACAAATGCCATGATATGCTTTACAGATTTTCCATTAAAATTGGCGATTTATGCAGGAGGCTTATCCATATTAGTTGGAATTATAATGACAATCTATACTATATTGAATTGGGCAAGATTTGGAGCTCCAAGTGGATATACTACCATTATTACATTAATATGCTTTATGTTTGCGATATTATTCTTTATTTTAGGAATAATGGGAAAATATATTTCTATTATTTTTGCAGAATTAAAGGATAGACCTATATATTTAATTAGTGAAATTCTAAATGAAAATGAATAGATATAATTATAATTTGCTTTTCTCTTAATCTTAATATAGGAGGTAGCATGGATATAGGAGAAGCACTTTCACAAAGAATTTTTCAACTTTCAATAAAATATGATAAAACCTTTTATGAAATATCTAAAATAAGCGGTATACCAAAAACAACTCTTAGAGAGATAGCTCTTGGACATTCTAAAAATCCTAAAATTGATAAAATCGAAAAAATTGCCACAGCTTTTAATATAAGCTTGAGTGATTTTTTCGATGATGAGATTTTCAAATAAATATAAATTCTAAAAATTCTTTAATTAAATCACATAAACCACAATAAATTCCGTTGAGAAAAGCAAAATTATATATAGCTTATAAAATATTCTATTTTTAATTATCAATATAATAGTATATTTTATAAGCTAAAATTATATAATTTATCTTTAATAAAATTATAAAAAATACAAAATAAAAAGCTTATTATATAAGTTTTTCAAAAAATATAGATAAATTAAAAGCTTAAACTTTTTAAAAATAATACATTTACACTATTTTAGAAAGTTATATATAAATAAATATCAAACTTTTATATTATATAAGTAATAAATATAATAATAGTTATTAATTTCATAAAAAAATCATACTTAAATACTAGGAATTTCCTTGAAAAAATTTCATAAAAGATTTAAAATTAAACGAAATATCAATTATTATAGGAGTAAATTATGGTTTATAAAGCTTATGTAGGTACATATACAAGTGGAGAAAGTAAGGGAATATATACTTTTTCATATAATGAGAAAGAAATATATGATGTTAATTTATTTGCCGAAGTAAAAAATCCTAAATATTTGTGCTTTGTAAATGATTATATAGCTGCTGTCTGTGATTTTGAAAATTCTTCAGGGCTTGTTATATATGATGCTGATGCAAATATAGTTGCAGCTTTAGCATATGAAAAAAGTACCTCATGTTATTTATACTATGAAAATAATTACATTTATACAGTAAATTATCATGAAGGTAGGCTTAGTATTATTGAATTTAAAAATAATAATTTAAAATTAATAAAAATAGTAGATATAAGAGAAAAAGCCGGTTCACATCAAGTCTTAGTTTATAAGGATAAAATACTTGTACCCTGCCTTTTCCTTGATGAAATAATAATTATTAACAAAGATACCTTTGAAATAGAAAATTCAATAAAGTTTGAAAAAAATTCAGGACCAAGACATGGGATTTTTTCAGATGATAAAAAATTTTTATATGTAGTTGGAGAATTATCTAATCGTCTATATGCTGTTGATATGGAAAGCTTGAGTGTTGTCAATAAAATTGACTTATTGGAAAATGGGGAAAGCTTTGTAAAAGATAGTGCTGCTATAAGAAAGCAAGGTGAATATCTTTATATCTCAACAAGAACAAAGGATGTTATTTCTGTAATAAAATATAATAAAGATATTTTACAAAGAATACAGGTTAAAGCTTGCTATGGTAAGCATCCAAGAGATTTTATTATTGTAAAGTCAGGCTTGTCAAATAATTTAATAGTTGCAAATAGACTTAGTAATAAAATTAGCTTAATAAATATTAAAGATAATTTATTAGGGGATGAAGTATCAGCAATAAATATTCCGGAGGCAATTTCAATAATAATAAAGGAGAAAAATGATGAATAATATTGGCGTTATCGGTTTAGGTGTAATGGGTAAAAATATAGCGAGAAATATGTTAAGCCATGGTTTTAAGGTGAGTGGATATAATAGAAGCTTTGCTAAGACTAAGAGCTTGATGGATATGAATATTGAAGGCTTTTCAGGCTTTGAAAATATAAAAGATTTTATAAATTCATTAGAAAAGCCAAGAAAAATATTTTTAATGGTTCCAGCAGGAGCTGCAGTTGATAAAACTATATCTGATATTTTACCCTTGATAGAAAAAGGTGATATTATCATGGATGGAGGTAATTCATTTTTTAAAGATACAAATAGAAGATATAATTATTTGAATGAATTGGGAATTAATTATTTTGGTGTTGGAGTTTCAGGAGGAGAAGAAGGTGCTTTAAAGGGACCAAGTATAATGCCTTCAGGAAATAAAGACAGCTTTTTCCTTGTTGAAAATATTTTGAAATCTATAAGTGCTAAAAAAGACGGTGTTCCTTGCTGTACATATATAGGTCCTGAAGGTAGTGGACATTATGTAAAAATGGTACATAATGCCATTGAATATGCTGATATGCAGCTTTTAGCAGAAATATATTTAGTTTTAAAATATATTAATAAATATAGTAATGCAAAGATAGCCGATATAATAGAAGAATGGAACAAGTCTGAAGTATCAAGCTATTTAGTTGAGATAACATATAAAGTTTTGAGAGAAAAAGATGATCTTAGTGAAAATGATTTAATTGATATGATAAAGGATAGGGCAGGAAATAAGGGTACAGGAAGATGGACAAGCATAGAGGCCTTAGAGCAGGAATTTAATGCTTCTTTACTTACTGTTGCTTATCAGGCGAGAATTATTTCAAATGTAAATAATCTAAGAAGAGAACTAAGAGGAGTTGTAAATTCAACTAAAGTAGAGCCTATAGATGTAGAAACTTTGCAAAAGGCATATTCATTAGCTAAATCTATAGCTTATTCTCAAGGCTTCGGACTATATAAGGATGCTTCAACAAAATATTCATGGAATTTAAATCTGAAAGAAATTGCAAGTATATTTAGAGCGGGATGTATAATAAAAGCAAGACTTCTTTCAGATATTATGCAAGCATATGAAGATGGAGCTGATGAGCTTTTATTATATAAAACATTTAATGAAAAGCTTCTAAATAATAATGAGGCTTTAAAGGAGGTTAATATAAAAGCTATTAGTGCAGGACTTGCTTTACCTGTATTTACAAGTGCAAGTACATATTTAAATCAACTTTCATCTGAATGTTTAGGTGCTAATATAATACAGGGTCAAAGAGATTATTTTGGAGCACATACTTATGAAAGAGTAGATAGAGAGGGTATATATCATCATCAATGGGGGGAAAATGAATAAGATAGCGATAACAATTTTTGGTGGAACCGGCGACTTGACTTATAGAAAATTAATTCCTGCTATGTATAATTTATTTCAAAGAAATTTATTAGGTGAGGATTTTAAAATTGTTGCTATAGGTAGAAGAGATTATACACAAGATGAATATATCGGAATTATTGATAAGTGGTTACGCAAATTTGCCAGATTAAAATATAGTGAGGAAACATTACATAAGTTTTATGAAAATGTTATTTATTATAGAATGGATTTCACAAAGCTTGATGAGTATAAGGGTTTGGATAATTTTTATTCAAAATATGATTATAAAAATAATCTAATATATTATGCTGTAGCTCCTCAGTTTTTTGAAATCATAAGTAAAAGTATAGCCTTATGTAAGAATATTTATAATCCTAAGATTATACTTGAAAAGCCTTTCGGAACAGATTTGGAATCAGCAAAAAGATTAAGTAAAAATTTGGATGAAACATTTGGTAAATATAATATTTTTAGGATTGATCATTACTTAGGTAAAGAAATGCTGAGAAATATCATTTATTTAAGAGAAACAAATCCTATAATTTCAAATGCATGGTCAAAGGAGCATATAGATAGTGTACATATATCAGCCTTAGAAACTGTCGGTGTTGAAACAAGAGCCTCTTATTATGACAAGGCAGGAGCCTTAAAGGATATGGTTCAAAATCATTTATTGCAAATACTTAGTATAGTAGCATTAGAGAATACTGCCGGTATTATAGGTGATGAGCAGACAAAGGTTTTGAAATGTCTTAGACCGATAGATAAGATAGATATAAAAAAGAGTATCATATTAGCACAATATGAAGGATATAGAGATGAAGAAGGGGTTGCTAAAAATTCTGATACAGAGACCTATGCCTGTCTGAAATTATTTATTGATAATGAAAGATGGCAGGATGTTCCATTTTTTATAAGAACAGGTAAAAAGTGTAATGAAAGAGAGGTTGAGGTTGTAATTAATTTTAAACGTATATCAGAAAGTATAGATCCTGATGTGCTTATAATAAAAGTTCAACCTACGGAAGGAATATATTTAGAATTTAATATTAAAACTCCGGGAGAAGAAAATGGTATAACAAAGGCAAAAATGGAATTTTGCCAGAATTGTAATGATATTTTTAGACAAAATACTCCTGAGGCGTATGAAAGAATGATACTTGCCTGTATAGAGGGTGATGATTCATGGTTTACTAAATGGGAGCAAATAGAGCTTAGCTGGAAATATATTCAAGAATTAAAGGATTTATATGATAAAGAAAAATTGCCTATATATTCATATGATCAGGGAAGTTTCGGACCAAAGCAAATTAATAATTTAGCTGAAAATAAAGATAGATATTGGAGAAATAAAGACTAAAAGTATATAAGCATATAATATACAAGAGCCGTAATATATATTATGGCTCTTATTTTTATATTAAGCTGAAAATTAACTAAAATATAGGCAAATAGATTTTATAAAATACAATTTTAACATTAATTTTGATATTTTAATTATTTTTGTGCAAATGTAACAAAAAACACTGGTAATATTTCTATATAAAAAATTTATAAATAACTTGTATTATAAAAAAATTTATATTAAAATTAATTCAAGAAGTTAAGAGCTTCAATTTTTGTCAAAAAGTTATCGTGATTACATATTAATATTTTTTTATTTATTTTTTTAAATCAAAGTTATCACGATTACAATTTAAAAAGGAGGTAGCTATGAAATTAGAATTGGGAAAAATCAAAATTAATGATATCCAATTCTCTGACAAAACTTATGTAGATAATCATATTCTTTATGTAAATAAAGAAGAGGTTGAAAAATTGGTTTTGGAAGATGATAAGTTAATCGGCTGTAGTCTTGATATAGCAAGACCTGGTGATAGCACAAGAATAACTCCTGTAAAGGATGTTATTGAACCACGTGTAAAGGTAAGTGGCGGAGAGATATTTCCGGGAGTTGTAGGTAAGGTTTCACCAAGTGTAGGAGAAGGAAGAACACATGCATTAGACGGCTGTTGTGTTGTTACTGTTGGACGTATAGTAGGCTTCCAGGAGGGCGTAATAGATATGAGTGGTGTTGCGGCCGATTATTGTCCATTTTCAAAAACAGTAAATTTATGTGTAGTTATAGAGCCTAAAGAAGGTCTTGAAACACATGTGTATGAAAAAGCCGGAAGAATGGCCGGATTAAAGGTTGCAACCTTTTTGGGAGAGACTGCAAGAAATTTAGAGCCTGATACTTTGGAAGTATTTGAGACTAAGCCTTTATTTGAGCAAGCCGCTATGTATCCTGATCTTCCAAAGGTTGGATATATTCATATGTTACAATCACAAGGTTTATTACATGATACTTATTATTATGGAGTTGATGCAAAGCAATTTGTACCTACATTTATGTATCCTACTGAAATAATGGATGGAGCTATAGTATCAGGAAATTGTGTTGCACCTTGCGATAAGGTTACTACATATCATCATTTCCATAATCCTGTTATAGAAGATTGCTATAAGCATCATGGTAAGGACATCAATTTTATGGGAGTAATTCTTACTAATGAAAATGTCTTTTTAGCAGATAAAGAAAGACATTCGGATATGGTTGCAAAGCTTGCTGAATATATGGGCTTAGATGGAGTTTTAATAACAGAAGAAGGTTATGGTAATCCTGATACTGATCTTATGATGAATTGTAAGAAGGTAGAAAGAAAGGGCGTTAAAGTAGTTTTGATAACAGATGAATTTCCCGGAAAGGATGGAAAATCTCAATCTTTAGCTGATGTATGTGAAGAAGCCAGTGCATTATCATCCTGTGGACAAGGAAATATGACATTACAATTTCCGGTTATGGATAAGATTATTGGAACAATGGATTATATCGAGAGTCAAATTGGAGGTTGGGCAGGTTGTGTTAATCCTGACGGCTCATTTGAGGCTGAAATTCAGATAATAATAGCTTCAACTATTGCAAATGGATTTAATAAATTAGCGGCAAGAGGATATTAAGGAGGAAAAACATGGCTAAGTATAGGATAGTACATTACCTAAATCAATTTTTTGCTGGTATAGGTGGTGAGGATAAAGCAGACCATGAACCTGAAATAAGACAAGAAATTATTGGTCCTGGTTTAGCTATAAAGGCTAATTTAAGTGATGAATATGAAATAGTTGCTACTGCAATTTGTGGTGATAATTATTTTGGACAAAATCTTGATTTAGCAACAGATAGATTGATAGAGTTAATAAAACCATATAAGCCTGATATATTTGTGGCAGGACCTGCTTTTAATGCAGGACGTTATGGAGTTGCCTGTGGTACTATTGCAAAGGCTGTAGAAGAAAGACTTGGTATTCCTGTCATAACTGCGGCATATGCAGAAAATCCCGGTGTAGATATGTTTAGAAAAGATTTAATTATAGTACAAACCGGTGATTCTGCCGCAAGCATGAAAAAAGTAGTTAAAAATTTATGCCCACTTATTGAAAAGCTTGTAAAGGGTGAAGAAATTTTAGGGCCAAGTATAGAAGGCTATCATGAGAGAGGAATAAGAGTAAATTATTTTGCAAATGAGAGAGGCTCAGAAAGAGCTATTCAAATGCTTGTAAAGAAAATGAAGGGTGAAGAATTTGAAACAGATTTGCCTATGCCAAAATTTGATAGAGTGGCACCGGCAAAACCGATTGAGGATATTAAAAAAGCTAAGATTGCTATAGTAACTTCAGGCGGTATAGTTCCTATAGGTAACCCTGATCATATAGAATCAAGTAATGCTACAAAATTTGGAGCTTATAATATTGAAGGCATGGACAGCTTATCATCAAAGGATTTTATGACTATACATGGTGGATATGACAGGCAATTTGTTATGGAAAATCCAAATTTGGTTGTTCCTCTTGATGTTCTTAGAGAACTTGAAAAGGCCGGAGAATTTAAGGAATTATATAATACATTTTTCTCAACTACAGGAACAGGAACTGCAACAGGCTCAGCTGCAAAATTTGGTGATGCTATAGGTAAAAAGCTTATAGATGAGCATGTTGACGGTGTTATACTTGTCAGTACTTGAGGTACCTGTACACGTTGCGGTGCAACTATGGTAAAAGGTATAGAAAAATATGGTATTCCTGTAGTACATATGGCTACAGTAGTTCCTATTTCGCTTACAATAGGAGCAAATAGAATTATTCCGGGTGTTGGTATTCCTTATCCATTAGGTGATCCTACACAGGGAGAGGTTGATTCTAAAAAGATACGTATGAGAATGGTTAAAAGAGCATTAAAGGCACTTCAAACACCTGTAACTGAACAAACAGTATTTGAAAAAGATAACTTTTAATTCCTGACAGGAGAAAAAATATGGGACAAGAAAAAGATACTTTTAGTATAAAAAGAGTTCTAATTCTTGCCGGTGCAATAGTTGCTTTTACTATTGGTTCAGGATTTGCAACTGGTCAAGAAATAGTGCAATATTATACTGCTTATGGCATTAAAAATATATTAGTTATTCTGGTATTTATGCTTGCATTTTTATATTATAATTTTAATTTTGCAAAAGCCGGATCAGAACAAAAATTTGAAAAAGGAAATGATGTATATAAATTTTATTGTGGTAAATATATAGGAACATTTTGTGATTATTATTCTACAGTATTTTGTTATATGTCATTTTGGGTAATGATTGGAGGAGCAGCTTCTACTATAAAGCAACAATATTCTATGCCACTTTGGGTAGGAGCACTTATTCTTGCTATACTAACTATAATTACTGTTATTGGAGGCTTGAATTCTTTAGTTGATGCGATAGGTATTGTAGGACCTGTAATAGTAATTTTATGTATATTTATAGGATTAATAACATGTATAAGAGATTATCAAAGTATAGCTACAGGCTTGGAAACAATTAAAAATGGTAATTATATAGATTCAAGCGTTACAAATACTATTAAAAATGCCGGTGCTAATTGGTTTATTTCCGGAGCTTCATATGCAGGCTTTGTATTATTATGGTTTGCAAGCTTTACATCAGCACTTGGTGCAAAAAATAACAAGAAAGATTTGAATTTAGGTATTATTATTGGAACCATAGCAGTAGCATTAGCGATTTTCTTGGTTTCATTTGCTCAGATTTCCAATATAAATACAGGATCTAACGGAATTTATGTATGGAATGCAGATATACCGAATCTTATTTTAGCTTTAAAGATTTGGAAACCATTTTCTGCAATATTTTCAATAGTAGTATTTGCAGGAATATATACAACAGCTGTACCATTATTATATAACCCTGTTTCAAGATTTTCTAAAGAAGGAACAAATTCTTTTAGGATACTAACTCTTGTACTTGGAATAATAGGTTTAGTAGTTGGTTTATATTTGCCATTTAGAGTTTTGGTGAATATTATATATGTTGTTAATGGATATGTAGGTGCTATTTTGATTATCTTTATGATATTTAAAAATATTAAAGATAAATTTTTGAAAAATAAATAATTAATATACTACCCCTAAGGTCGATTAATGTAAAGCTGCATTAATTGACCTTTTCTTTTTAAAGACTTATAAAATTTAATTTTACTACCCTTTATTTTTATTATAGCAAGAGTAAGCTATAAAAAATAAAAAAATATTATTTGATAGAAGTAATATTTTTTATTATATATAGAGAATCTAATCCTTTTAAATATATAAAAAATATATAATTCGCAAAAAAATATTTACATATTTCGTAAAGAAATGCTTGAAAAGTAGGTGAGTATGCTTATTAATATACAAAGATATAAAAATAGAGACAGTTCTATTTTTTATTTAAGATATCATAAAAGCTTTTTATTACCGCAGTCAAAATTCAGACTTTTGTGTCTTATTTAATTATAAAAATATTTATACTACTTTTATTTTTGAAATTTTTCTATCTTTATACAAACCTTAGCATTATAGGTTTAAAATAAATAAGTAAAAAATCAAAATAAATAGAAAGGTAAGAAAAATTTTGAAATCGTATATTATTTATTTAATTGTTCTTTTTATCTTTATTATAAGATTATTATTTTTAAAGATATCAAAGACAAATGAAGCAAAAATACTTGAAAATGGAGGGAGAGAATATGGTATAACAAATACAAAAATACTTACTATATTACATATTATTTTTTATTTTTCCAGTTTATTTGAGGCAATAATAAAAAAAGTTGAATTTGATATATTCAGTTTAATTGGTTTAGTTCTAATTATTTTTTCTATGCTTATGCTTTATATAGTAGTAAAATTGTTAGACGGTATTTGGACAGTTAAGCTTATGATAGTTAAAAATCATAAATTTAATAATCATTTTCTATTTAGAAGTATAAAACATCCGAATTATTTTTTAAATATACTGCCGGAGCTCATCGGCATTGCTCTATTATGCCATAGTAAAATCACAAGTATGCTTGTTTTACCATTATATGCTATAGTTATGTATATAAGAATAAAAGAGGAAAATATGCTGATAAAAGAAGTAATCAAGCCTAATGGTATTTATTAATATATTTTAAATTTAACGAAACATTCTACACTAAATGCAAATATAACTTTTAAAATTATATTTGCATTTAGTCTAAAACGTTTCGTTTTTATATTTTAAATTTAAAAAATGTTGACTTGAAATTATGCTTATGTTACTATATTTATGTGATATAAAAACGCCTGAGCAAAGCTTTTGGATACTCCAACCTTTGTCTTTGTTTAAGGTAAGTATAAAAAAGGAGAAGAATATGATAACAAAAGAAAAAAAAGCGGAAATTATTGCTAAGTATGCAAGAAAAGAGGGAGATACAGGTTCTCCTGAGGTTCAGATAGCTATTTTAACAGCTAGAATTATTGAATTGACAGAGCATTTAAAGGGAAATCCTAAAGATCATCATTCAAGAAGAGGTCTTTTAAAGATGGTAGGACAAAGAAGAGCTTTCCTAGATTATCTGAAGAAAAAGGATTTAGAGGGTTATAGAGCTCTTATTGAAAAACTTGGACTTAGAAAGTAAGTAGTAAGATAGGGCGGCTTATCCGCCCTTATTTTTTGTTTTAAATAAATATATGAAAATGCTATCCGAAGCCACTTATAAATATTAAAAAAATTTTAATATTTATAAGTAGTTTCGGCATCATATATTTTATTTTTAGTAGTATGGATTAGGAGATTATATGAGTAAAGAATTTCAGACATTTAGTATGGATTTAGCAGGAAGAGTTCTAAGAGTTGATATTAATAGGGTAGCTGCACAGGCAAATGGAAGTGCATTTATGCATTATGGAGATACAGTTGTTTTATCTACTGCAACAGCTTCCGAAAAGCCGAGAGAAGGAATAGATTTTTTCCCATTATCAGTTGAATATGAAGAAAAGATGTATTCTGTAGGTAAGATTCCGGGAGGTTTCAATAAAAGAGAAGGAAAAGCATCTGAAAATGCAATATTAACATCAAGAGTAATAGATAGACCTATGAGACCTTTATTTCCTAAGGATTATAGAAATGATGTAACCTTAAATAATTTGGTTATGTCTGTAGATCCTCTCTGTTCACCTGAGCTAACAGCTATGCTTGGCTCAGCAATAGCCGTAGCTATAAGTGATATACCTTTTGACGGCCCTTGTGCGACAACTCAAATAGGATTGATAGATGGAGAATTTATTATAAATCCTAATGAAGCACAAAATTCTATTTCAGATTTAAAATTAACAGTAGCTTCAACAAGAGAAAAGGTTATTATGATAGAAGCAGGGGCGAATGAAATCCCTGATGATATTATGGTAGAAGCTATTTATAAGGCTGATGAGGTTAATAAAAAAATCATAAGCTTTATTGATGAAATTGTTAAAGCAGTTGGTAAAATGAAGCATGAATATACAAGCTTTGCAATACCTGATGAATTTTTAGATAAAATCAAAGAAATTGTTCCTGCAAATGAGATGGAAGAGGCAGTATTTACAGATGAAAAGCAGGTAAGAGAGGAAAATATCAGATTAATAAGGGAAAAGCTTGAAGAAGAATTTGCGGATAATGAAGAATATTTAAAGCTTTTACCTGAAGCATTATATAGTTATCAAAAGAAAACTGTTAGAAAAATGATTTTAAAGGATAATAAAAGACCGGATGGACGAGCATTAACTCAAATAAGAAAATTGAGTGCTGAGATTGATATTATTCCGAGAGTACATGGAAGTGCTATGTTTACAAGGGGACAGACTCAGATATGTAATATTACAACTCTGGCACCTTTATCAGAAGCACAAAAATTGGATGGCTTAAATTTAGAAGAAACAAATAAAAGATATATGCATCATTATAATTTTCCTGCCTACTCTGTAGGAGAAACAAAACCAAGCAGAGGACCGGGAAGAAGAGAAATAGGACATGGAGCTTTAGCTGAAAGGGCTCTATTACCGGTGCTTCCAAGTGAAGAAGAATTTCCTTATGCCATAAGAACAGTTTCTGAAACATTTGAATCTAACGGTTCAACATCTATGGCAAGCACCTGTGCCTCCTGCATGTCTTTGATGGCTGCCGGAGTACCTATTAAAAAAATGGTGGCCGGTATATCCTGTGGACTTGTAACAGGAGATAATGATGATGATTATGTATTATTGACAGATATTCAAGGACTTGAAGATTTCTTTGGAGATATGGATTTTAAGGTTACAGGTACAGATAAGGGTATAACTGCAATACAAATGGATATAAAAATTCATGGACTTACAAGAGATATGGTAGAGGGAGCTATAAAAAGATGCCATGAGGCAAGAGAGTTTATTATGGAAAATTGTATGAAAAAAGCCATAGAAGCTCCAAGAAAAGAGCTATCAAAATTTGCACCTAAGATATCCGGTATGAATATAGATCCTGCTAAAATAGGTGATGTTGTAGGTAAACAAGGCAAGGTTATTAATAAGATAATTGAAGAAACCGGTGTAAAAATAGATATTACAGATGATGGAAGAGTAAGTATTTGCGGTACAGATCAAGAAATGATTGATAAAGCTTTCAACATAATAAAGGGCATAGTTACCGATTTGGAAGTTGGAATGAAATTAGTAGGTAAAGTTGTAAGAATTATGGACTTTGGAGCCTTTGTTGAACTGGCACCAAACAAAGAAGGTATGATACATATTTCAAAGCTAAAGGATACAAGAGTAGACAAGGTTGATGACGTATTAAAAGTAGGCGATGAGGTAGAGGTTAAGATAATAAAAATAGATACATTTAAGAATAGAATAGATTTAAGCATGAAAAAAAGTGATTTGAATGCATAATACTTGTACGATAAAAACTTGTATAATAAAAAATAAAGAAATGGAGGTAGATTATGGAAGAGTTAAAATTTGAAGAATTGACAAAATTGCTTGATAATAAGCAATTTAGGCAACTAAAAGAAGCTCTTATGCAAATGAATGAAGCAGATATAGCTATTTTTATGGAGGATCTAGCTCCCGAAAAGACAGTTTTAGTTTTTAGAATGTTACCAAAGGAATTGGCAACAGCAGTATTTGCATTCCTTGAGTCAGATCAGCAGGAGGATATTATAAATGGAATGACGGATAAAGAAATAAGTCATATCATTGAAGATCTTTATGTTGATGATGCTGTTGATATGTTGGAAGAATTACCGGCAAGTGTTGTAAAGCGTATTTTAAAAAATGCAACTCCGGACACAAGAAATTCTATAAATGAAATTTTAAAATATCCTGCAAATTCGGCAGGAAGTATAATGACTACAGAATATATAGGTCTAAAAAAACATATGACTGTAGAAGAATCATTTGCATATATAAGAAAACATGGAGTTGATAAAGAAACCATATATACCTGTTATGTAAGAGATGAAAAAAGAGTTTTAATAGGAGTAATTACCGTAAAGGATTTACTTATGGCAAGCTATGAAACCTTAATTGAAGATTTAATGGATACTAATGTTATAAAAGCTACTACTATGCAGGATAGAGAGGAGATTGTAGATTTATTTAATAGATATGATTTCTTATCTTTGCCTGTAGTTGATAATGAAAATAGATTGGTCGGAATTATAACAGTCGATGATGTTGTAGATGTTATGGAAGAAGAGGCTACAGAAGACTTTGAAAAAATGGCTGCTATGTTACCATCTGAAAAACCTTATTTAAAGACAAGTATTTGGGAATTATCTAAAAATAGGCTGCCTTGGCTTTTGATTTTGATGTTTAGCTCAATGGTAACAGGAGGTATTTTAAGTAAATATGAAAGTGCATTTCAGGTTTTACCTATACTTGTAACCTTTGTTCCTATGCTTACTGATACAGGCGGAAATGCAGGTTCACAATCTGCAACAATGATTATTCGTGGTATGGCTATAGGTGAGATTGAATTAAGAGATATTTTAAAGGTTATTTTTAAGGAAACAGGTGTTGGTTTAATTTGTGGTACTGTTTTAGCAAGTGCTAATTTTATAAGATTATATTTACAATTAAATGGAAGAAGTATATCCGGCGGGATTGTAGCAACACCTCTTATGGTTAGCTTGACCGTAGTTATAAGTATCTTTTTTACGGTTGTACTATCAAAATTGGTAGGAGCTACATTACCTATAGCTGCCGAGAAATTAAAGTTGGATCCGGCTATTATGGCATCTCCAATTATAACTACTGTAGTAGATGCTTTTAGTTTGATTATGTATTTCCAAATAGCTGTAGAAATACTACATATAAGATGACGAAAGCATGTTGACAGCTTAATATTGATATAGAAGAAGATATAAATATCATATATTTAAAGTTATAAAAATAGAAGCAGGGTCAGTATTTTATTGTATAACAAATAAATGAATAGAGTATAATAATATAGAAAAATAAGCACAACTGATGTGCTTATTTTTTAGGATTTTCAATAATATTAAATAGTTTATTAATATGCATTATATTATGAATACTAAATATATCTATTTAGCTATTTAATTATAGCATATGTAGTAAATGAATGATTAAATAATCCTTAAATGAATTATGAATAAATAATTAATATTGCCGATATTAGTATAATTATATTTAATATATATAGAAAAATATGCTCCGATTTAAGCTTGAAGCTGATTATACTGAGCTTATGTAGATAAGATATAAAACTGTTGTTAAGATAGACAATAAATAAGAAATATATCAAATATTGATATATTTCTTATTTATTTTAAATTATATATATATAAGCATCATCTTCTAATAGTAAATCATTTAAATTTATCGAGCTTAAATATTTTATTATATGTTCATCTAAATTTGAAAACATATTACAAATATTTTTGTCAATATTATTTTTAATAGGAAATAATTCATTAGAAAAAGGCTTTAAATTTTCCTCAGTACATTTTAAAATGTCATATATATTATATTCATTTGGAGCTTTTGTTAGTTTATAGCCTCCTCCTTTTCCACGTACTCCGATTAACAATTTATTTTTAACAAGAATTTTAACAATATTTTCAAGATATTTTTCTGAGATATCAGTTCTATTTGAAATTTCTTTTAAACTTATATATGAGTCTTTTTTTTGATATTTTGAAATATCAAGCATTATTTTAAGTGAATATCTTCCTTTAGCAGATATTTTCATTTTATTCTCCTTTAATTATTTGATAAAAATTTTAAAGCCTCAACAGCCTTTTTAACTTCACTTTTTGTATTAAAATATGAAAAAGAAAATCTTATACTTCCATTCGGGAAAGAGCCTAAAGCTTTATGTGCCATAGGAGCACAGTGCAAGCCGGTTCTAACCTGTATTGAATAATTTTTTTCCAATAAGAAGCCTATTTCTGACAAATCCTTATCTTCAATAATAATTGATATTACCGAGCTTCTATTATAAATATTATCATATCCGAGTATTTTAATTTTTTTAATTTCTTTGAGCTTACCTAAAAAATAGTCTGTCAGTTCAATTTCATGCTTATAAATATTTGAAATCCCGATTTTATTAATAAAATCAAGTGAGGTATTTAAGCCTATAATACCGGGCAAATTTAGTGTTCCTGCCTCGAATTTATCAGGTAATATATTCGGTATATTTATTTCATCAGAAAAGCTTCCTGTTCCACCGCTTATTATAGGACTTATTTTATTTGCGAATTCATCAGTGATAGCAAAGCCACCGATACCCTGAGGACCTAAGAGTGCTTTGTGTCCGGTAAAGCAAAGAGCTGATATATTCATTTTTTGCATATCAATATCTATAGCTCCGGCACTTTGTGCAGCATCTACAATAAAATATAAGCCTAATTCCTTACATATTTGACCAACTTCCTTAATTGGCATAATAGTGCCACATACATTTGAAACATGGGTACATATAATAGCTTTTGTATTTTTTTTTACTAGCTTTTTGATATCATCAATACATATATAGCCATATTTATCACAAGGAATTAAAGTATAGTCAAGTCCCTGTTTATTTAATTGATTCAGAGGTCGCATTATAGCATTATGCTCCATTGAGCTTAGAAGAACATGGTCATTAGTATGTAAAAATCCTTTAAGTATTATATTTAAGCTTGTAGTTACATTATTTGTAAAAATTATATTTTTGCAATCTTTACAATTAAATAAATTTGCTAATTTTAATCTACAATCAAAAACTTCTTCTTCTACTTTGAAGGCATTTTCATAGCTTCCCCTATTAATATTAACAGCTGTATTTGTTATAAAATTACAAATATTTTCACCAAGTCCCGGAGCTTTGGGAAAGCTTGTACTGGAATTATCAAAATATATCATAACTACCACCCTTTATATTAATATCATTAGTATATCATTTTTTTTATTAATATGCTAAAAATATTTATATATAAATATTTTCTATTTATACATAGATTAATAAAAATAAATAATAAGCTACAATATTGTTAAAAAAATATAAAAATGATATTATTATGACAAATGAAAGGAGGTTTCACTAATGAAGAGTGAAAAATATTTACTTATTTTTTCAGGTTTAATAATAGGAATAATAGCAGCCTTATTAGTATTGGCAGGAAATCCTACAAATATGGGCTTTTGTATAGCCTGCTTTATAAGAGATAGTGCCGGTGCTTTGGGATTACATAGGGCTGAAGCCGTTCAATATCTAAGACCTGAAATAGCCGGACTTATTATAGGTGCATTTTTGATGTCATTTATTAGCAAAGAATTTTCACCAAAGGGTGGTTCATCAACTATAACAAGATTTGTCCTTGGTTTTTTTGTAATGGTAGGTTGTTTGATATTTTTAGGATGTCCATTTAGAGTTGTTTTAAGACTTGCAGGTGGAGATTTAAATGCAATTTTCGGATTGTTGGGATTTGCTGCAGGTATAGCAATAGGAGTAGTATTTTTAAATAAGGGTTATAGCTTAGGTAAAAATTACAAGCAAGGTGTTGTTGATGGAAGTATTTTGCCTTTTATTGCTTTTATTGCTCTTATTATTCTTGCTTTTGTACCCGGACTTCTAATATTTACCAAAAAAGGTCCGGGAGCTATGCACGCCCCCTTACTTATTTCACTTATAGCCGGATTGGTAGTTGGTGCAATAGCACAAAAAAGCAGAATGTGTATGGTAGGTGGAATAAGAGATATATTATTATTTAAGGATTTTAAATTGATATCAGGTTTCGTATCAATATTTGTAGCAGCTTTAGTAGTTAATTTAATAATAGGAAAATTTAAATTAGGCTTTGCAGAGCAAGCAATAGCACATACAGATGCTTTATGGAATTTTCTTGGAATGTGTCTTGCAGGACTTGCAGCAACCTTGCTTGGAGGTTGTCCACTCAGACAATTAGTGCTTGCAGGAGAGGGAAATTCAGATTCGGCAATAACCGTTTTAGGTTTAGCTACCGGTGCGGCATTTGCACATAATTTTGGGCTTGCAGCATCAGGTAAGGGTGTTCCTATGAATGGTAAAATTGCCTGTATAGCAGGATTTATCATTGTATTTATAATTGCTTTTATTAATACATTAAAAAGAGAATAAAAGGAGGTAATATATGATAGATGCAAAGGGTTTATCTTGTCCTGAACCTTTAGTTTTATTAAAAAAAGCTATGGAAGATAAAAAGGATAAGTATGAAATAGTAGTTGATGCTAAGGTTGCAATGGAAAATATTTCTAAATTTGCTAAGGCAAGGTCTTATGATATTGATGTGAAAGAAGAGGGTTCAAGCTATTTTATCAAATTGAGTAAAAAATAGTGGACTATATAGCAACATTTTTTTCGCATTTCGGAGCAATAAGATTTAAAAAAAATATGGAAAAAAAGCTGGATAATATAATACTTATGCCTGTACCTAGAAAATTCAGCTCATCCTGTGGAACCTGTGTAAAATTCAGCACTGATAATATTGAAGATATTGATTTTAGCAAAAATATAGAATTAGATAGAATAATAGTATTAGAAGAATAAAAAATCAAAAAATGTATCGCTAACAATTTATATTGCTAACGATACATTTTTTATTTTAAAGGCTCTATTATTTCTGAAGAAGCTTTTGGTTTAGATATTTGAGCTTTCTTTTTTTCTTCCATTTGCGGTGCTAATATCTTGACATCAGCATCTTTACCGGGAGGAAGAGTTTTATTGTTATTATCCTTAGCCGGAGGATTAAAATTATTTATATTTTCATTATTAGCAGCACCTGAATGTATTGAACATATAGGAGCAGTAGTAAATACAGAATCATCTGTATAAGCTCCTGAATTAGGAACGAGCATAACTACCTTTGTTGTTATATTAGTACAGTTTGGTCCTGCAAGCTCGCCACTGTCTGCACATATGTTGATACTTGAGTGAACATCACAGGCAGTAGTAGGAATATTATCTTTATCAAAATATTCAGTATAAATGGTACTTCCTCTAGGATCATGGTTACATAAGCCTGAAATTGGTAATTTTCCTGATTTTCTACATATGGCAAGAGTCTGTATACTATCAGGTATAGGAAATCCTATATCTTTTTTATTTTCATGAACCCTATCCATAATGAGCTTCCAAATATTCTTATGAAATCTTGTTCCTCCATTTTCTCCTGTTAGGCTTTGATTATCATCATAGCCTGCCCAAATTCCGGCAGTATAATATGGAGTATATCCGACAAACCAAACATCATTATTTTTGGATGTAGTACCTGATTTTCCGGCACAGCTCATATTATTAAGTCGTGCTCTTGTACTTGTTGAATTTATATTTATACCTGCACGTGCAAATTTACGATTAGGCTTCATTGATTCTGACATGGCATCCGTTAATAAAAAGGCTGTGCTTTCTTTTAAAACTCTATGTGTTTTGGTTTGATTATCAATAAGTATTTTACCGTTGTGATCTACAATTTTTGTGAAAAATATAGGCTTGTTATAAATTCCTTTATTTGCAATACTTGCAAAAGCTGCTGTAAGCTCAAGATTTGAAACACCCTTTGTTAAGCCTCCAAGTGCCAAGCTCGCCGTATAATCACTATCAGTAAGTGTACTTATACCGAAGTTTTTTGCATATTCTACACCCAGCTCGGGTGTTACTGTTTCCATTAATGTTTTTACGGCAACTATATTCATTGAATATATAATACCATCTCTTATACTTGAATAACCAAGGTAATTATTATACCAGTTATTTATATTTTTATTTCCGACACTATAAGGAGCATCATAATAAACGGTAGCAAGAGTATTTCCCTTTGCATCCAAAGCAGGAGCAAAGGCGGATATTATCTTAAATGTAGAACCCGGCTGTCTGACAGTATTTGTTGCACGATTCAAGGTTAAGCTTGCAGATTTTTGACCACGTCCGCCATTTATAGCTTTAACTTCTCCGGTTGACTGGTCTATTAAAACAAAGCTTACTTGAGGCTCAAGTACAGTTTTTATGCTTTCACCGAGAATTTCATCTCCGGCTTTAATTAAATAATTTTTATAATTTTCAGCATCAGCTTTTGCAGATTCTTCTGTATTATATATTCCGTTGTAATTATCATGTACAATATTTTTATGGTATTGTTTTATATTATCTTCTGAATAGTGCTTGATTTCACCATCAGAATATTTTATTGATAATCTATATTGTAAAGAATATTTTACAGCACTATAATTTTCAGGTTTATTTATTTCTTCATCAACAATAGCTTGTATATCAGGATCCTGAGTTGTATATATACTGAGTCCTCCGGAATATAAAAGGTTATGAGCTTGAGTTTCAGTATAAGAAAGCTCATCAACCAGTGATTGAACAACCTCTCCTATCAAAGCATCGGTAAAATAACTGTATATATGTTTATTTTCTTTATTTACCATGTCTAAATTTTGTATACGATCATATACATTATCGGCAAGAGCTTCCTCCTTTTCTTCTTTTGTGATGTAACCTTGTTCAAACATATATTGAAGTATAACTTTTCTTTTTTCTTCATTAGCAGTTCGACCTGAAATAGGATTTAATCTACTTGGATTTTGAGTTATTCCGGCAATAACTGCACATTCTGAAAGAGTTAAATCAGAAACCTCTTTGCCAAAATATCTTTTCGCCGCTACTTTAACGCCTAATGAGTTATTACCTAAATTAATAGTATTTAAATAATTGGTAATAATCAATTTTTTATCCATGCTTTTTTCTAATTTTACTGCTAAATATTGTTCTTGGATTTTTCTTTCTAATTTTGCAGCAAAGCTTTTTTCTCTGCCACCACCAAAAATATTATTTTTTATAAGCTGCTGTGTTATTGTTGAACCACCACCCGATGATGAGTTGCCTCGTATAACACCTAAAATAGCTCTTAATATGGACTTTGTATCAATACCGTTGTGTTTCCAGAAACGAGAATCTTCTATAGCAACAAAGGCATTTATTAAATTTTTAGGTAATTCCTCATAGCTTGCTTCTTGACGATTAGAGCCTTCCATAACCAAGGTATCCGTTACATTTCCCTTAGCATCATAAACGCTTGTAGCATAGCCCATAGGTATAATACTTTCAACATTAATTTCAGGTGCGTTATCTATAATACCCTTTATGACACCTATACCTGCACCTAGTCCCAAGCATATGCATAAAATAAGTATGATAAATAAAGTTTTGAAAAAGCTTAAAAATAATTTTGATAAATACTTTCCAAGCTTAGATTTAGACCTTTTTAATTTATATTTAGTTTGTTCCCTACCATATTTCATTTAAGCTCCTCCATAGAGATATGATAATACTCTGATATATTTTATATGCTTATATATTTCTATATTATATCAAAATTATAAAAAAAGTGGTAAAATTTTATACTAAATACAAAGATAAATTTTAAAAGTCAAAATTTTTCAAAATATATATTTTTTAGGAAGTGAGATATAGTTTTATTTTAATAAGCAGGCTGTTATTATATATTTTGAAAAGTTTTCAGTATAATACTTGACAATATTAATAATTAGGGATATTATCGAATAAAATATAATATTAAAACGATGATGAGGAGAGTAATATATTAAAAGGAGAACTTAGAGAAGAGGACAGGGTGAGAACCTCGGCATTCTTGATATGTGAAGACCACCTCGGAGTGGCTTTAATACAGCCCGTTGATTACGTTATAATCTAATGAGTGGCTTTTTACTTTTGTGAGAGCAATTTGGGTGGAAACACGGTTAATCGTCCCTATTTTAGGGACTTTTTTTATTATATAAGAGGGGATGATAAAATGAAAGTAAAATTAAAAGATGGAAGTATAAAAGAATATTCTAAAGAACAAAGTATATTTGATATTGCAAATGATATTAGCCAAGGTTTGGCAAGAGCTTGTGTTGCAGGTGAAATTGACGGAAAATTATTTGATTTAAGAACAATTATAGATAGTGATATAGAATTAAATTTAATAACTGAAGATGATCCTAAGGCACTTCCTGTTATAAGACATACTGCCAGCCATATTTTAGCACAGGCTGTAAAGAGAATTTTTCCGGATGCTAAATTGGCTATAGGACCAAGTATTGAAAATGGCTTTTATTATGATATAGATCACGCTCCATTTTCAAGAGATGATTTAGATAAGCTTGAAGGAGAGATGAAAAAAATAATTAAAGAAAATTATAAAATAGAGAAATTCAGCTTATCAAGGAAGGAAGCCTTGGAATTAATGAAAGAAAAAGATGAGCCTTATAAAATAGAGTTGATTAATGATCTGCCGGAGGATGAAATAATCAGCTTCTATAAGCAGGGAGAATTTGTTGATCTTTGTGCAGGTGCTCACCTTATGAGTACAAAAAAGGTTAAGGCATTTAAATTGACATCTTCATCAATGGCATATTGGAGAGGGGATTCAAATAGAGCACAGTTGCAGAGAATATATGGTAGTGCTTTTAATAACAAAGAGGATTTAAATAAATATTTAGCACATTTGGAGGATATCAAAAAAAGAGATCATAACAAATTAGGTAGAGAAATGGAATTGTTTACTACTGTAGATGTTATTGGTCAAGGCTTACCTCTTTTATTGCCTAAGGGAACTAAAATTATAAATAAATTACAAAGATGGATTGAAGATACCGAAGATAGAGAATGGGGATATATAAGAACGAAAACTCCTTTGATGGCAAAGTCTGATTTATATAAAATAAGCGGACATTGGGATCATTATAAGGACGGTATGTTTGTTTTAGGAGATGAAACAAAGGATAAAGAGGTATTTGCCTTAAGACCTATGACCTGCCCATTTCAATATTATGTATATAAAAATTCACAAAAATCATATAGAGATTTACCATATAGAATGGGAGAAACTTCTACCTTATTTAGAAATGAAGATTCCGGTGAGATGCATGGGCTTACCAGAGTAAGACAATTTACAATTACCGAGGCACATATTGTTATAAGACCTGATCAAGCAGAAGAGGAATTACAAAATTGTCTGAATTTAGCTATTCATGTTTTGGATACTCTCGGTTTAAAGGAAGATGTGAGCTTTAGGCTTTCAAAATGGGATAAAAATAATAAAGAAAAATATTTAGGTGATGAAAATTATTGGGAAAATACTCAGGCGGCACTTAGAAAAATATTAGTTGATAAGCAATTACCATTTAAAGAGGCTGACGGTGAAGCGGCTTTTTATGGTCCTAAGATAGATATACAGGCCAAAAATGTATATGGTAAAGAGGATACTATGGTAACAATACAGCTTGATTGTGCGATTTCCGATATGTTTGATTTATATTATATTGATAAAGATGGAGAAAAGAAAAGACCATATATTATACATAGAACAAGTCTTGGCTGTTATGAAAGAACATTGGCTTGGCTTATTGAAAAATATGCCGGAAAATTTCCAACTTGGTTATGCCCTGAGCAAGTAAGAGTTTTACCTATTTCAGACAAATATTTAGACTATGCTAAGAAAGTAAGGAAAGCTCTTTTTGATAAAGGTGTTGATGTAAGCATAGACGATAGAAGTGAAAAAATAGGATTTAAAATAAGAGATGCAAGATTAAATAGAATCCCTTATATGCTTGTTGTTGGTGAAAAAGAAGAGGCACAGGGAAGTGTTTCTGTAAGAAGTAGATTTACAGGAGATGAAGGAACAAAGAGTCTTGATCAATTTGTAGAACAGATATTAAAAGAAATAAATGAAAAACAAATAAGAAAAGAAGAAATACAAGAAGAAAATAAATAAATAAATAAATAAATAAATAAATAAATAAATAAGTTGTCATCAGTAAAATTTATTTTACTATGGCAACTCATTTTATTATTTTTAAAGTTTATAAAATAAAGCTTTAAAAGCCACTTTTTTAATATTTAAACTTATAAAATAAAGTATAATAAAATTTATAATATAAAAGCACTTGATTTTTGTATTTATTTAAGCTATTATACTGACAATAAAATTATTCTAGCTGATTTTATATAATAATTTATAGCAGAGTAGATTATAATGCGTTAAGTGCCATATGAACGGGGAGTTGTCAATGGACGAAATCATTCAGATACGGTGTTATAGTCGCATCCCACTGCAATGTAAGCAAACTATGTTTGCCTTCTTTGTAGTACGATAATCTGCAAAGGAGGTATTTTTATGGATAAAAAAAATAACATTTTCATTGATTCATTTAACGAATTAAAAAAACTTAATACATTGACTATATGTGCTATGCTTATAGCTATCAGTATTATATTGGGCTACTTTACGATAAATATCGGTGGTATAGCTAAAGTGGGCTTTTCAGCAATACCTGCTACATTGGCAGCTTATTTATTCGGACCTGTAGTAGGTGCGGTCTATGGTGCCACAGCTGATGTTGTAAAATATCTTATAAAGCCTGACGGTACATTCTATATATTTTTTACCATTAATGCTGTTATAGCAGGTTTTATAAGAGGTAGTATTTTATATAAAAAGGAATTAAATATAATAAGAATAATTATAGCTGAATTAATTATAACTATATTATGTAATTTGATTTTAAATACATATTTTATAAGCCTTTTACAGGGTAAAGCCTTTATAGCTTTGCTACCTATCAGGATTTTGAAAAATACTATTTCATTGCCAAGCAATGTTTTGGTATTTTATATTGTTGCTAAGATAGTTAATCCTATCAAAGCAAATATATTAAAAAGATAGTAGATAATAATAGATATGCTAGATAAATATATTAATGAGCATTGCCAAGCCTTACAATATAATTTGTTGGTTGCTTGGCAATTTTTTTAATAAAGTCCTGACTAGGTATACTCGTATTGGTATTATAAGGATATAAAATATTTTTTAGGAGGACTTATGGTTGATATAATTTTAATTTTACTTGGTATAATAATATTTGTAGGAGGTCTTTATTTTTTGATAAAAGATAATAAGGATATGCAATCAAGAAATATCTATATTATAACTACATTGGTAGGTGCCGTTATTATTGCTTATATGCTTGTCAAGATATTGTTTTTAAAATAATATAGCCTGTATAGTATAAAAATTATAAAAGAAGGTATAAGTATATTATAAATTTATATTGATTCTTTTTATAGGCTTATATTTAAGGTAAAATTTTATAATGTGTAGAATATATGAATTTTCTAGACATAAAATTTATAAAGATATATAATTAAAGTAGTGCTTAGGCACTACTTTAATTATATATAATAGAAAGAGGATTTATATGTCTTGTAATAGTAAATGTGGCTCTTGTAGCAGTTCTTGTAATATAAAAGAACAAAATCCACTTGATTTTACCGAAAAATTACATGAAGGCTCTAATGTAAAGAAGGTAATAGCAATTATGAGTGGTAAAGGTGGAGTCGGTAAGTCATTGATAAGTACAATGCTTGCAGTAAAAACAAGAAGACAAGGATTTAATGTAGCTATTATGGATGCAGATATAACCGGTCCCTCCATACCTAAATCCTTGGGGCTTTTGCCGGGAGTAAAAGCTATAGATAAGGATTTGATGATTCCTGCAGTCAGTGCAACAGGTATTCAAGTAATCAGTTCAAATCTATTATTGGAAAATGAAACCGATCCTATTATTTGGAGAGGACCTATTATAGCAGGAATGGTTAAGTCTTTTTGGAAGGAAGTATATTGGAATAATATAGATTATATGTTTGTAGATATGCCTCCCGGTACCGGAGACGTGCCATTGACTGTATTTCAATCTTTGCCTATAGATGGAATTATTATAGTAACAAGTCCACAGGAGCTTGTAGCTATGATAGTGGAAAAAGCTTATAATATGGCAAGCAAAATGAAAATACCTATAATTGGTATTATAGAAAATATGAGCTATTTTAAATGCCCTAATTGTAATATGGAGCATGCAATTTTTGGAGAAAGTAATATAAAAAATATAGCTGATAAATTCAATATAGAGCTTTTAGCCAAAATACCTATAGAGGCTGAAAATGCAAAGGCTATAGATGCAGGTAAGGCTGAATATCTGGAATTCAGTTATTTAGATGATACAATAAAAAAGCTTTGTAAATTAAAATAATAGCCGGAGGAAAAATGAAACTAAGTAGAAATCAAGATAGTGAATTAAATAGCTCTATCATCAAGGTTCCTGATTTAGCTAGTGTTCCTGAAGATATGCTTGACTATGCCAGACAATTTCAAGAAGCTATGATGAAGTATAATTGTGCGATTAAAGAAGCAAAAACAAAACTAGAGGTTTTAAATGATGAATTATCTATAAAAAATAAGAGAAATCCTATAGAGATGATAAAATCAAGAGTTAAAAAGCCTGAAAGTATTATAGAAAAGCTTAGCAGAAGAGGACTTTCATTAGATATTGAATCTATGGTGAATAATTTAAATGATATTGCCGGGGTAAGGGTGATTTGTTCATTTGTAGATGATATTTATGACATAGCTACTATGCTTGTAAGTCAAGATGATGTAAGGGTATTGGATATAAAAGATTATATAAAAAATCCTAAGCCTAATGGCTATCGCTCTTATCATATGATTATTGAATTGCCTGTGTTTTTTTCAGAAAAAAAACAATATATCAAGGTAGAGGTTCAAATTAGAACTATAGCAATGGATTTTTGGGCAAGCGTAGAGCATAATATTAAATATAAAAAAGAAATTGAAGATGCCGAGGAAATAATAAAAGAATTAAAAGAGTGTGCAGATGTTATAAGTGATACAGATTCAAGACTTTTAAATATAAGAAAAAGGCTTGAAAAACAAGAAAAGAGTTAGATTATAGATAAGATAATCAATAGGAGTTTTGGAATGTATTTAAAACTTGTAATAGTAGAGGACGAGGAGATTATTAGAAAAGGATTAAGTCTGGCAATAAACTGGCTTGATATGGGACTTGCTGTCGTAGGCTGTGCAAAGGATGGATTAGAGGGCTTGGAGATGATATATGAAAAAAAGCCTGATATAGTTTTAACTGATATAAAAATGCCGAGGCTTAGTGGGCTTAAAATGATAGAGCAGGCCTCTAAAAAATTGGATTTTTATGCTCTGGTTTTGACAAGTTATTCTGAATTTGAATTTGCCAAGAAGGCTATCAATATTGGTGTTGTTGAGTATCTATTAAAGCCTCTTGATGAAGAAGAATTAAAAAAGACTATAGAAAAAATCAGAGCTAAGATAGCCTATAATAATAAATATAAAAATATTGAACAAATTTCAAAGGAAAAGATAATAAGCTCCTGTGATGAATGGAAAATATTTGAGAGTGCAAGAGAAAGTCAAAATCCATATATTAAGGCTACATATGAATTTATAAAAAATCATTATAGTGAAAAAATAAGTATTAATCAGGTGGCAGATGTACTTTCTCTTAGTCCAAGTTATCTAAGCAGAAAATTAAAAAAGCATTTAAATACGGGTTTTGTTGATTTATTAAATCAATATAGAATAAAAAAAGCTTTAATAATGCTAAATGAAACAAATAAAAAGGTATATGAGATATCACAAGAGCTTGGATTTAGTGAGTACAAGCATTTTTGCACTGTATTTAAAAAATATACTAAATTTACTCCTACAGAATTCTCTAAAAAAGGAGGATTCGCTCTTTTACGTGAAAAATAATAAGCTTTAGGATATAAATATTTAAGCTTTTATCCTAAAGCTTATTTTAATTATTTTTATATTATTTTATCATTTCTAATATTTTATCAAGTCTTTCTTTGCTTAAGCTTCCGCTTATAGGCTCGCCAACGATATTCCCATTACTATCTACAAGTATGGTTGTAGGATAGGCAAAAATATTTACAATAAAATTTTGCATTTCATCAGAGGCATTGTCAATTATTATATTTTGATAGCTAACGCCCTGCTCTTCTAATATTTTCTTTGAAGCACTGAATTTTTTCTCATTTTGAGATAATATTTCAGTATTTAAGCCTATTAATTTTCCACCCTTTTTTTCAAATTCCTTGCTGAAATTTTCTAAATCCTTCATTTCATTTACACAGGCTGTACAACCATTAAACCAAAAATTGATTGCAGTCAGCTTATATTTTTTGAAAATGGAATCATCAAGCTTATTTCCATCATAATCTATTGCATTGAATTTTGGAAAAGCCTTGGCATCATTACTTGAATAATTTTTATTGTTTGAGCAGGCTATACAGGCAAAAAGTGTAATAATACATATTACTGATAATAGTAAGCTGTTAAAGAATCTTTTTTTCATTTATTTATTCCTTTCATTTCTTTTCTATAGTTATAGCTTTTGTAGGGCATATATTAATGCATTTCCCACAACGTATACATTCAAGTGAAGAGGCATTTTTTGTAATATCAACATCCATCATACAAATTTTAGAGCATTTTCTACATGAAATACACTTATTTTCATTTACTCTATATTTAATAAAAGAAACTTTATTAAAAAAAGAATAAAAGGCACCCAGTGGACATATCCATTTACAAAAAGGTCTGTAAAATATTATACTAAGAAGTATAAATATGATTAAAATACTTAGCTTTAATAAAAATAACTTTCCGAGGCTATGTGCTATACTTTTGTTGGCAATGGAAAGAGGTATTCCACCTTCTAAAATTCCGACCGGACAAATATATTTGCAAAAAAATGGACTTCCCATATTGCTGGAATTTACAAATATCATAGGTAATATAAATACAAAAAGTAGTAAAATCAGATATTTTAAATAGCTTAAAAAATATATCTTCTTTGTGCTGATTTTTTTTGAAGGTATTTTATGTAGTAAATCCTGAAACCAACCGAAGGGGCATAAAAATCCACAGATAAAACGACCGAAAATACTTCCGAAAAAAATCAAAATACCTACAACATAAAAGGAAAAATTATATTTGCTTGAGCCTATAACAGCTTGTAAAGATCCTATGGGACAAGCACCTGTTGCTGCAGGACAGGAATAGCAATTTAAGCCGGGAACACAGACACTTTTTATTTTTCCTTTGTACAAGTTAGCTTTGAAAAAATTTAAAATATGAATATTTGTAAATAATGTAGCTAAAGCCTGAACGGTATTTCTTTTTATAATAAAATTTTTTAGCCTAATTATAAAGCTTTGCTTATTTTTGATATCTTTCATGTATTATCCTATTCCGACACATTCAAGACAAAGCTTTGTAGCCTTTGATAACACATCACCGGCTTCGCCTCTTGCAATACCGACAATAATAAAAATAATAGATATACATAATAAGCTTATTTGTATGAAATTTTTATTTCTCATATACACCACCATTATTTATTTAGTCAAAGTCTTATTATCTATAGAAATATAAAAACGTTTTTATTTTTGACGAGCTAATATTATAACAATGTATGTAAAGAGTGTGTTAATAAATATTAGAGCTTGTAAGCAAAGTTATATAGAATTTTTTTTGTATAGAATTAAAAGTCCTTTTAGCAATAAATTTTCATCAATGATAATTTTATTTTTACATAAAGGAATTACAAAATGTGCAAGTCCTCCGGTAGCTATTATAGTCAATTTTTCATTAAGCTCTTTTTCCATATGAGATATAATATTATCAAGCATACCGGCATGACCATATAAGATGCCGCTACACATACTGTCAACGGTATTTTTGGCAATAACACTTTTAGGTAATTCAAGATTAATTTGTGGTAATTTTGCAGTATTAGTACTTAGTGCCTCTAGTGAAATTTTTACACCGGGATGTATTATGCCACCTATATAATTTTTATTTTTATCGACAACAAAAATAGTTGTTGCTGTTCCCATATCTATAACTGCAAGCGGCAAAGTATATTCACTCATAGCAGCAACACTGTCAACAATCAAATCAGATCCTACAGTACAAGGATTATCCATAGCTATATTTAAGCCTAAATTCATATTATTATTTACCAAAATACAATCTAAATTTGTAACTTTTTTAATTGCTCGAATAATGACATTATTTAGTGGAGGTACGACACTTGAAAGTATGGCACCTTCTATAGCATTTATATTTATTTTATATATTTCAAGTATTGATTTTATATTAATAGCATATTCAAGCTCGGTTTTATCTTTCCTTGTATTCAGACGTTCTAAAAAATAAGTGTTTTTTTCATCAATGCCACCTATGACAATATTTGTATTTCCCATATCTATTGCTAAAATCATATGAATATTCCTTTCATCTAATAAATATGATATAGTTTATAATAAAAAAGCATATTTTGTAAAGCCTTGATAAAGGATACTAAGTGAGGCTTGATGTAGGATATAGAACAAATACAAAATAATATGAATATGAGATTGAGTAGTTTTTAAAATATAAATTTTAGGATATAATAAGTTTATAGATAATATGTAAGAAGGAGATAAGATGTTAAAAAATAAGTGTATTATTCTAGGTATTAGTGGTGGTATAGCTGCATATAAAATGGCAGACTTGGCTAATATGCTTGTAAAAAAAGGTGCGGATGTCAAAGTTATAATGACAAAAAATGCCTGTAATTTTATCAATCCACAAACCTTTGAAACTTTAAGTAAAAATAAATGTTTGGTAGATACATTTGATAGAAATTTTGAATATAAGGTAGAACATATCGAATTGGCAAAGGCTGCCGATTTATTTGTAATTGCACCGGCAACGGCAAATATAATTGCCAAGCTTGCAAATGGTATAGCTGATGATATGTTAAGTACAGTAGCCTTGGCATGCACATGTAAAAAAATGCTTGCTCCGGCTATGAATACTAGAATGCTTGAAAACCAAATTGTTCAGGATAATATATCAAAATTGAGAAAATATAATTTTGATATAGTTGAATGTGCTGACGGATATCTTGCCTGTGGAGATATAGGCAAGGGTAAATTGGCAAGCATTGAGGATATTTATGATAGAATTTGTTATAATATAGCTTACAATAAGGATTTGGCCGATAAAAATATTCTAATTAGTGCAGGAGCAACAATGGAAGCAATAGATCCTATAAGATTTATTACAAATCACAGCTCCGGGAAAATGGGTATAGAGCTTGCAAAGGCTGCTTATTTTCGTGGAGCAAATGTAAAGCTGGTTTTGGGAAATACATATCAAAAAATAATCAAAGGTATTGATATAATAAATACTAAGAGTGCAAATGATATGTATTCAGAAATAAGCAAGATATATAAGGATATGGATATCATTATTAAGGCGGCGGCAGTAGCAGATTATAGACCGAAAATAATAGAAAAAAATAAGATAAAAAAAACGGCTGATAAGCTTTGTATAGAATTGGAAAAAACTAAAGATATCTTAAAATATCTGGGTGAAAATAAAAATAATAAGCAGATATTATGCGGATTTTCAATGGAAACACAAAATTTAATAGAAAATTCAAAAAAGAAATTAGAAGAAAAAAATCTTGATATGATAGTTGCTAATGATCTAAATAAAAAAGGTGCAGGATTTATGCTTGATACAAATGTTGCAACTATTATTACAAAGGATAAGCAAATAGATTGTGATTTACAGACTAAAGAAAGTCTTGCACATCAAATATTAGATGAAATATTAAAAATAAAAAAATAAAAATTCTAAAAGAAAGTATCATATAAAAGTAAGATACTTGCTTTTTTGTACTGCTATATATCATTATAATTTATAATAAAAAACAAAAATAAGGAGTAATTTAATTAAAATTATGTTACACTAATATCAAATTAATTTTTAGGAGTAGAAAGATGAATTGTTATGATGAATTAAAGAAAAGGGGGCTTATTGCTCAGACAACTAATGAAGAAGAAATTAGTAAGATGATAAATGAAGGTAAGGCAACCTTCTATATAGGATTTGATCCTACTGCAGACAGCTTGCATGTAGGTCATTTTATGGCATTATGTCTTATGAAAAGATTACAAATGGCAGGTAATAAGCCTATAGCTTTAGTTGGTGGCGGAACAGGTATGATAGGAGATCCATCGGGCAGATCCGATCTTAGAACTGTAATGAGTCTTGAACAAATAGATCATAATTGTGAATGCTTTAAAAGGCAGATGTCCAAATTCATAGAATTTGGTGAAGATAAAGCTCTCATGGTTAATAATGCAGATTGGCTAAGAGACTTAAATTATATGCAATTTATAAGAGAAGTGGGACCACATTTTTCGGTTAATAATATGTTAAGAGCAGAGTGCTATAAGCAACGTATGGAAAAGGGCTTATCATTTTTAGAATTTAATTATATGATATTGCAAAGCTATGATTTTTATATGCTATATCAAAAATATAATTGCAATATGCAATTCGGTGGAGATGATCAATGGTCAAATATGCTGGGAGGAACGGAGCTTATCAGAAGAAAGCTGGGTAAGGACGCACATGCGATGACCATAACTTTATTGCTTAATTCAGAAGGTAAAAAGATGGGTAAAACTGTAGGCGGTGCAGTATGGCTTGATCCTGAAAAAACAAGTCCTTTTGAATTTTATCAATATTGGAGAAATGTAAGTGATGCGGATGTATTAAAATGTCTAAGAATGCTTACATTTATTCCTATTGAAGAAATAGAAGCAATGTCAAATTGGGAAGGTGCCAAATTAAATGAAGCAAAAGAGATATTAGCCTATGATTTGACAAAATTAGTACATGGTGAGGCCGAAGCAAAAAAAGCAATGGATGCAAGTAAGGCTTTATTTAGTGGTGGCAATAATATGGAAAATGTTCCTAATGTCAATATAACTAAAGATGTTTTTGTTGATGAAAAAATTGATATCTTATCACTTTTGGTTATTAGTGGACTTTCAAAGAGTCGTAGTGAGGCCAGAAGAAATGTTGAGCAGGGAGGAGTCAGTGTTAATGGGACTTTGATAAATGATGTAAAACAATCATATGGTATTAAAGATTTTTTAACTGACGATATGCTCTTAAAGAAAGGTAAAAAAAGCTTTTGTAAGATTATTCTTGACAAATAGTATAAAAATTATATAATAAAATTAAATTCTTCGGGGCGGGGTGTGATTCCCCACCGGCAGTATAGTCTGCGAAGCTTTTGCTTGAATCGGTGCAATTCCGATACCGACAGTATAGTCTGGATGAGAGAAGAAAGATAATTAAATTTTTCTACCCCAAGATTTTCTTGGGGTATTTTTTGTTAAAATATTCTCAAGATACTTGCATAGTAAGAAGGAGGATAAAAATGCAAAATTTTTTAGAAGTATTAAGAGCTAACCTATTGTTTTTTATTGAGTTTTTGGTGATTGTTATAATTTTATTTTTTGCAGCATATGTTATAGAAAAAATATATGCAAAAATGATAAATTATAAAGGCAGATTACTTACAACAAAAAAATTAACCGTAATAGGCTTATTTTCAGCAATATCAACTATACTAATGTTGTTTGAGTTTCCTTTACCATTCGTGCCGGAATTTTACAAGATTGATTTTTCAGAAGTACCAATACTTATCATAAGCTTTGCCTACGGACCTTTAGCCGGAATTTTAACAGAATTTTGTAAAATTATATTAAAATTATTATTTAGATCAAGCACTACAGCTTTTGTTGGAGAATTAGCCAATTTTGTTGTAGGAGTAAGTTTTATTTTGCCGGCATCAACTATTTATTTATTTAAGAGGAATAAAAATTGTGCCTTACTTGGAAGTATAAGCGGAACTCTTGTAATGACTATTTTTGGTTCTGCATTTAATGCAATTTATTTATTACCAAAATTTGCCGCTATGTATGGAATACCTTTAGACAGTATAGTTGCTATGGGATCTGCTTTAAATCCAAATATCAAATCCATTTCTACATTTATTTTTTTTAGTGTAGTACCTTTTAATTTGATAAAGGGAAGCTTGGTTTGCATATTAACGATGATATTATATAAAAGAATAAGTAAAATACTTAGAGTTCAAAATCAATAAATTAACTATAAGATTAATAAAAGTGTCGATGATTCTTTTAAGCCTTAGCTTAATAGATGAATTGGCACTCTTTTATTTCTTAACAAAAACTTTAAGCTTTTATATTTATAATTTGCTGATAAAATATTATAATAATATTGAGGTGAATATAATGCGAATTTTAGTGATTGAGGATGAAAAAACCTTGTGTGAGGATATTGCCAAGGGACTTCGTATTGACGGATATGAAGTCGATACCTGTAATCAGGGCGATGAAGCACTTGATTTAATTTTTGTTGAAAAATATGATTTGATAGTTTTAGATCTTAATTTGCCGGTAGTAGACGGTATGGATATATTAAAAACACTTAGAAAGACTGATAAGGAAACAAGGGTGCTTATTTTGTCTGCAAGAAGTGAGCTTGAGGATAAGGTGAGCGGTCTGGATGCAGGTGCTAATGATTATTTGGGCAAGCCATTTAATTTTGCAGAGCTTGAAGCCAGAATAAGAAGCTTAACCAGAAGAAAATTTGTGCAATATGATACTATCATAGAATGTGGAAGGATTAAATTAGATACTAAAGCAAGAATAGTTTATATTGATAATGAAGAGATAAATTTTACAAAAAAAGAAATGTGTATTTTAGAATATTTGATGATTAATGAAGATAGACTGGTAAGTCAGGAGGAATTATTGGAGCATGTATGGGATAAAAATGCAGATTTATTCAGTAATGCAATAAGAGTGCATATTTCATCCGTTAGAAAGAAAATAAAAAATAAGATAGGTATAGATCCTGTAGAGAATATTGTCGGTCAGGGATATAGAATAAGGAGATAAAACCTCATGCTGATAAAACATATAAAAAAACTTTCTTTAAGATGGAGACTTACTTTGTTGACAGCTCTTTTAGTAAGTACAGCCTGTATAGTTTCAAACATTATAATAAGCACAAATGCAATGTTTAAGATAAAGGAATTGGAAAATATGGCTGTGGAAATAGTTCCATATGAGGTGAATTTAAAGTTAGATGTAGATTCTGATGTATTAAAAAAAGAATTTAAAAATTCAGAAAAAAAATTTTGGGAAGAAACTATAATTAGTACATTTTTTATAGTGATGGTAAGTTGCAGCATCATATATATAATGCTTTCCTTATTTTTAAAGCCTTTGGAAAAATTGACAAAGAGGATAGAAGATATAAATGAAAAAAATCTCTCCGATGAATTGGAAATAGATACGGATATTTCAGAAATAAGAAAGCTTATTATTGCATTTAATGAAATGCTTGAAAGATTGAATGAAATATTTGCAGCACAAAAAAGATTTTCAGCCAGTGCGGCTCATGAGATGAAAACACCTCTTGCAGTTATAAAAACAAGACTTGCTATTTTAAAAAAATCTGAAAAAATTGATGAAAGTGATTATATGGATTCTTTGAATATGCTTGATAATCAGGTTACAAGATTATCAGGGGTTATAGATGTATTATTACAAATGGTCAGCTTGAATTCAATAAAAAGAGAAGAGGAGGTATTTTTAGGTGATTTGATAGAAGAGCTTATTTTTGATCTTGATTTTATAGCAAGTGAAAAAAATATAAGCTTAAATCAACATGGAGAAAATATTAAAATATTAGGTAATTATAATCTTATATATCGTGCAATTTATAATTTGCTTGAAAATGCTATAAAATATAATCATGAAAATGGATGTGTTGATATAAATATAGTATTGGAAAATAAAAATGTTAATATATTTATTAAAGATACTTGTGAAAAGATAGCAAAAGAATATTCAGAAAAAATTTTTGAACCCTTTTATAGAATTGATAAGTCCAGATCAAGACAGCTTGGAGGTGCCGGTCTTGGACTTGCATTGGTAAAAGAAATAGTTGTAAAGCATGGTGGAAGCATATGCCTACTGGATACATATGGGGATGGGAATATGATGAAGCTTAGCTTTAAATTAGAAGAATAATAAATAATTTCACCATAGCCTTTAGTTTTTTAATGCTAAGGGCTTTATGATTTTAAAATTTTTAAGCTTATATCAATCTTAAACTTGTTTTTTTCAGCTATTTTTGATAGTATATATTATATTGCCTAATTGTGCAATAAAACAAGAAATGGAGGTGCTCCTATATGCCATACATCATAGTAGCGATTATAACAATTTTGATTGTGGCACCTCTAAGTTGGATATTAGCAATATCCCATCGTAAAAAAATTTATGAAAATAAGATTGGATCTGCTGAAACAAAATCCAGAGAAATAATAGAGGAAGCCGTAAAAATAGCTGAAACAAAAAAACGTGAGGCTCTCCTGGAAGCAAAAGAGGAGTCTTTAAAGACTAAGAATGAGCTTGAAAAGGAGGTAAAAGAAAGAAGAGCGGAGCTACAGCATTATGAGCAAAGAGTTTTAGTTAAGGAAGAAAATTTAGATAAAAAATTAGATAGCTTAGAAAAAAAAGAAGATGCTATATTAATTAAAGAAGAAAAGCTTACAAATAAAACTAAAGAGCTGGAAGCTTTATATGATCAAGGCTTGAAAGAGCTTGAAAAAATATCAGGCTTTACGAGTGAACAGGCAAAAGAAGTTCTTTTGCAATCTTTAGAAGAAGATATAAAGCATGATAAGGCTAAGCTTATAAAAGAACTTGATACTCTAGCTAAAGAAGAGGCGGAAAAGAATGCAAGAGAAATCTTGACATATGCCATACAAAAATGTGCCGCTGAGCTTACAGCCGAAACAACTGTAACTGTTGTAGCTTTACCTACTGATGATATGAAGGGACGTATCATAGGTAGAGAAGGTAGAAATATCAGAACCCTGGAACAGCTTACCGGTGTTGAATTGATTATAGATGATACTCCTGAAGCTGTAGTTTTATCAGCCTTTGATCCTGTAAGGAGAGAGGTTGCAAGAATTGCTTTGGAAAAATTGATTCTGGATGGAAGAATACATCCTGCACGTATAGAAGAAATGGTAGACAAAGCACAAAAGGAAGTAGCGGGAATTATTAAAGAAGCAGGAGAGGCGGCTATACTTGAACTTGGTATACATAATATGCATCCTGAACTTGTAAAGCTACTTGGAAGAATGAAATTTAGAACAAGCTTCGGTCAAAATGCCTTAAAGCATTCTATTGAGGTCGGACATTTGACAGGAATTTTGGCTGCAGAGGTCGGAGCTGATATTAAATTAGCTAAGAGAGCAGGCTTATTACATGATATAGGAAAAGCAATAGATCATGAGGTGGAAGGCTCACATGTACAGCTTGGTGTTGAAATATGTAAAAAATATAAAGAGCATCCTGTTGTAATTAATTCAGTAGAATCTCATCATGGAGATGTAATTGCTGAAAGTATTATAGCTTGTCTTGTTCAGGCTGCAGATACAATTTCGGCATCAAGACCCGGTGCAAGAAGAGAAACAATAGAAGCATATACACAAAGACTTGCTCAGCTTGAAGAAATAACAAACTCATTTAATGGAGTAGATAAGTCTTTTGCTATTCAGGCAGGTAGAGAAGTGCGTATTATGGTTGTACCTGAAAAAGTAAGTGATGATGACATGGTTATTATGGCACATGATATTGCAAGAAAAATAGAAGAAACGATGCAATATCCGGGTCATATTAAGATTAATATTATTAGAGAATCAAGAGCTTTGGGTCTTGCAAAATAATATATCTGATTAAATATTATTTTACATAAGTTTATAGAAAGAGGTTTATAGTGAACAAGAAGAAAATATATATACTTTTTGCTTTGATTTTTATAATGACTATATCAATTTCAAATTTAGCTTTTGCAAAAGCTAAAAAGAAGAAAATTAATTCTATCAGTATAAGGGTTGAGGGTAATATTGAGCTTAATTCTACAGTAGGAGATGAAAGCTTGGAAATTACAACTAAAGCAAGTAAATATCAAATTGAATCTGTCGAAGCTGAAAATCAGTCATTTTCTTGGTCATTGTATGATACACCCACTTATAAAGTAACATTGGTGGCTAATGAGGGATATGTTTTTAATGTAAGAAAAGCTAGCGATATTAAGATTTTCGGTGCAAGCTATATAAGTGCAAATACAGAAAATGAAAGAAAAAATCAAATAATAAGAATAAAATTACCTGCTATTAAGGATCAGGTATTTCCTTTAAATGATGCATATTTTGATATTGACGGTGTTGCTACTTGGAAAAGCCCTGTTGATGCTCTATATGAGCTTAGATTATATAAGGGTTCAAGCCTTATTGGCGATATACAAAAAACTACAAATAAAAAATTTGACTTTAGAGAATATATGCAATATACGGGAGAATATTATTTTAAGGTTAGAATGCTAAATAAAGATAATCCTGATATTGCAGGTGAATGGACAGAATCAAATAGAGTATCATTAAGTATAGATAAGGCAAATGAAAATAGAAGCTGGTATGAAAATAATGATATAGGTAGATGGTATCAAAATGATGAAGGCAAATATTATTATATAAATAAAGATAATACACTAGCAAAAAATGAATGGAAAAAAGTAAAAGGTGAATGGTATTATTTTGATGATAAGGCTTATATGGTAACAGGCTGGAAAGAAATAGATAATATTTGGTATTATTTTGATAAAGATAGTGGCAAAATGTGGAAAAATACAAAAACTCCTGACGGCTATGTGCTTGGTATAGACGGTTCTATGGCAACTAAAAATTAAAATAAAAGGTATGTCTAATATAGACATACCTCTTTTAATGTAAAAAAGCAGTTTTTTATTATATTACAATTTGTTTAAATAATATAAGTTATACTTTATATAGTAAAATATTATACTGGCAGTATAATAAAAGCAAAGCTAAAATATTGAAAATATTAATAAATTAAAGTATCATAGAAACATTATCTATTTACTATAAACTAAGGAGATGAATTATGGAAGCTAAAATTTGTTTAATTCCGGGCGATGGTATTGGTGGAGAAATTGTAAATGAGGCAAAAAAAGTCTTGGATTATATTGCAAAATTATATTCTCATAAATTTATTTATAGAGAGATAGAAATGGGTGGTTGCTCTATAGACAAGTATGGAGTACCTTTAACAGATGAAAATATAAAAATAGCAAAAGGAAGTGATGCTATTTTACTTGGAGCTGTAGGCGGAAATGTATGTAATTCAAATTGGTATGCTTTGGAGCCAAGTAAAAGACCTGAGGCAGGTCTGCTAAGGCTTAGAAAAGAGTTGGGACTTTTTGCAAATTTAAGACCTGCATTTTTATATAAGGAGCTTTTTGAGGCTTGTCCTTTAAAGAAAAATATTGTAGGAAACGGTTTTGATATAATGATTGTAAGAGAGCTTACAGGAGGCTTATATTTTGGCGACAGATATATAAAGGAAATAGATAATAAAAGGATAGCTGTTGATACTCTTAGATATAGTGAATCTGAGATTAGACAAATAGCAATTATAGCATTTGAGATAGCTAGAAAAAGAAATAAAAAAATTACCAGTGTAGATAAAGCAAATGTTTTAGACTCATCAAGATTATGGAGAGAGATAGTCGATCTTGTTGCAAGAGATTATATAGATGTTAAGGTTGAACATATGTTGGTTGATAATTGTGCTATGCAGCTTATTATGAATCCAAGACAATTTGATATTATTTTAACGGAAAATATGTTTGGAGATATTTTATCGGATGAAGCGAGCATGATAACAGGCTCTATAGGAATGCTGCCAAGTGCAAGCCTAAATGGAGGAAGTCTTGGTTTATATGAGCCAAGTCATGGTTCAGCACCTGATATAGCAGGGAAAAATATTGCAAATCCTATAGCAACAATACTTTCGGCGGCACTTTTACTTAGATATTCATTAAATTTAGAAAATGAAGCGAGAGCTATAGAGAGGGCGGTAGAAAGGGCTTTAGAAAATAAATATGCAACGCAGGATATATATTTTGACGGATGTGTAAAATTAGGAACAAAACAAATGGGGGATAAGATATTAGAATATATAAAATAAAAATAAAAAAGAGGAGATGAAAATATGCGTAGTGATAATATAAAAGCAGGGATGCAACAGGCTCCAAGCAGATCCTTGCTAAGAGCTTTAGGTATGACAAATCAAGAAATGGAAAAGCCTTTAATAGGAATTGTCAGCTCATTTAACGAGGTTGTTCCGGGTCATATTAATATAGATAAGATAGTAGATGCAGTTAAAATGGGAGTTTTAGAGGCAGGAGGTATGCCCTTGGTTTTTCCTGCAATAGCAGTTTGTGATGGTATAGCTATGGGACATGAGGGGATGAGATATTCACTCGTAACAAGAGATTTGATTGCCGATTCAACAGAATGTATGGCACTTGCTCATCAATTTGATGCTCTGGTTATGATACCTAATTGTGATAAAAATGTACCGGGACTTCTTATGGCAAGTGCCAGATTAAATATACCGACAGTATTTGTCAGTGGAGGTCCTATGCTGGCAGGTAAAATAAAGGGGCATAAAAAATCATTATCAAGTATGTTTGAAGCTGTAGGCTCTTATGCCGCCGGAACAATGAGCTTGGAAATGGTTGAAGAGTTTGAAAATAAGGTTTGCCCTACCTGTGGTTCTTGTTCAGGTATGTATACCGCCAATTCTATGAATTGCCTTACAGAGGTTTTGGGAATGGGGCTTGAAGGTAATGGAACTATACCTGCTGTATATTCAGAAAGAATAAGGCTTGCAAAAAAAGCGGGATATGCAGTTATGGATATGCTTAAAAAAAATATAAAGCCACGAGATATTATGACAGAAAAGGCATTTATGAATGCACTCGCAATGGATATGGCACTTGGTTGTTCTACAAATTCCATGCTTCATTTACCGGCTATAGCATATGAGGCAGGTATAGAGCTTGATCTTGAATTGATAAATAAGATAAGCGAGAGAACTCCTAATCTATGTCATCTTGCACCTGCAGGCTCTACATATATGGAGGATTTATATGAAGCAGGTGGAATATATGCTGTAATGAAGGAGCTTTCAAAGAAAAATTTATTGAATTTAGATTGTATAACAGTTACTTCAAAAACAGTTGGAGAAAATATAAAAACTGCCAGGAATTTAGATACAAATATAATAAGACCTATAGAAAATCCTTATTCAAGCACTGGAGGTATAGCAGTATTATCCGGTAATATTGCCCCTGAAAAATGTGTAGTAAAAAGATCGGCAGTCCTTGACAATATGTTAAAACATAGTGGACCTGCAAGAGTTTTTGATTGTGAAGATGATGCTATAGTAGCAATAAAGGGTGGTAAAATCGTAAAGGGTGATGTTGTAGTTATAAGATATGAAGGTCCAAAGGGTGGACCGGGCATGAGAGAAATGCTGAATCCTACATCGGCAATAGCAGGAATGGGATTGGATTCAAGTGTTGCTTTAATAACTGACGGACGTTTTTCCGGTGCAAGCAGAGGTGCTTCTATAGGACATGTAAGTCCTGAAGCAATTGTAGGCGGACCTATCGCTTTGCTAAAGGATGGTGATATAATAGATATAGATATAAATAATAATTCTATAAATGCAAGAGTTAGCGATGAAGAGTTTGAACAAAGAAGAAAGGCTTGGAAGCCAAGAGTCAATGAAGCTAAGGGTTATCTTGCAAGATATAGAAAATTAGTTACAAGTGCACCTAAAGGAGCAAGACTTTCCACAGATTTTTGTAAGACTGAATTTTAGTAAGAGGAGAAAAAATTATGACATTATTAACAGGTGCAGAAATAGTTATAGAATGCTTGAAGGAACAAAATGTTGATACAGTTTTCGGTTATCCGGGAGGCAGCATATTAAATATATATGATGCTTTATATAAGCATTCAAATGAAATAACACATATTTTAACAAGTCATGAGCAAGGGGCAAGTCATGCTGCCGACGGTTATGCAAGAGCGAGTGGTAAGGTAGGAGTTTGTCTTGCTACCAGTGGACCGGGAGCTACAAATTTAGTTACAGGAATAGCAACTGCATATATGGACAGTATACCTATAGTAGCAATTACGTGTAATGTAACCAATGCCTTACTTGGTAGAGATTCCTTTCAGGAAATTGATATACTTGGGGCAACAATGCCTATTACAAAATATAATTTTATAGTAAAGGATGGCAATAGTTTAGCAAGAACACTTAGAAAGGCATTTAAAATTGCAAGAAGTGGTCGTCCCGGACCCGTTTTAGTTGATATTACCAAGGATGTAACGGCCGATAAATTTGAATATGAATATGAGCAAGCACAAGAGCTTGAAATTAATAAGAACTCATTTACTCAAAATGATATAGAAGAGGTTATAGAGTTGTTAAAAAAATCTAAAAAGCCTTATATATTGGTAGGTGGAGGCTGTATCTCGTCCAATGCAAGTGATGAAGTCAATGCATTTGCTCATAAGATACAAGCACCGGTAGCCAGCACTTTACAAGGCTTGGGTGCATTTAATGAAAGAGATCCTCTTGCAACGGGAATGCTTGGAATGCATGGTACAAAAACAAGCAATCTTGGAGTAACTGAAAGTGATTTACTTATAGCCATAGGTGTAAGATTTTCAGATAGAGTTATAGGTAATTCAAAAAAATTTGCAAAAAATGCCAAAATTATACATATAGATATAGATCCTGCTGAAATCAATAAAAATGTAAGGGTATATAAGGCCTTGGTAGGAGATGCAAAAACCATACTTAGAAAGCTTATAACAGTCTTGGATCCTATTAATCATGATGAATGGATAAATCATATAGAGAGGCTTAAGGATATGTATCCTTTAAGATATGATAAAGAAAAATTAACAGGACCATATATAATGGAAACCTTGTGTAAATTAACTGAAGAAGATGATATAATAGTAACAGAGGTTGGACAGCATCAAATGTGGGCTGCACAATATTATAAATATGCAAAGCCTAGAACCTTATTAACATCAGGTGGACTTGGTACTATGGGTTATGGACTTGGAGCTGCTATTGGAGCAAAGATTGCATGTAGGGATAAAAAGGTTATCAATATAGCAGGTGATGGTTGTTTTCGTATGAATATGAATGAAATGATTACAGCTACAAGATATAATATACCTATAGTAGAAATAGTATTTAATAATCAAGTTTTAGGCATGGTTAGGCAATGGCAAAATTTATATTATGGACAGAGATATTCACATACAATTTTAAAGGATAAGCTTAATTTTATTGCTTTGGTAGAGGCTATGGGTGCAAAAGCTTATAGAGTAGAAAAAAAAGAAGAATTGGAAAATGTGTTAAAAGAAGCTCTGAATGCTGATGGACCTGTATTTATAGAATGTATGCTTGACCTTGATGATAAGGTATTTCCTATGGTTTCTCCGGGAGCTGCAATAGAAGATACCTTTGATGAAAAGGATTTAGAAATAAATAACAAATAAAGGAGATAGGTAGATGGAAAGAGTGTTTAATTTTAGTGCCGGACCTGCTATATTACCGGAAGAAGTGCTTAATGAATTAGCAGCTGAGATGTTAAATTATAATAATACAGGCATGTCGGTTATGGAAATGAGTCATAGATCAAAGGAATATGAAGAAATTTTAAATGGAGCTATATCCGATATAAAAGATCTTATGAATATACCTGATGATTATAGAGTACTATTTTTACAAGGTGGAGCACATCAGCAATTTTCCATGATACCTATGAATTTAAGTAAAAATGGTGTTGCAGATTATATAATAACCGGACAATGGGCAAAAAAAGCCTACCTTGAAGCTAAAAGATATATTGATGCAAGAGTTGTTGCAAGTAGTGAGGATAAGCTTTTTTCATATATACCTGATTGCAGTGATTTACCAATATCAGAAGATGCGGATTACGTATATATATGTGAAAATAATACAATATATGGAACTAAATTCAAAAAATTACCAAATACAAAAGGAAAAATTTTAGTTTCAGATGTTTCTTCCTGCTTTTTATCAGAACCGATTGATGTTAGAAAATATGGATTGATTTATGGTGGTGTTCAAAAAAATATAGGACCTGCCGGAGTAGTAATAGTTATTATAAGAAAAGATTTAATCAGAGAAGACGTACTTGATATAACGCCTACTATGTTTAAATATAAAATTCATGATGATAATAATTCATTATATAATACACCTAATACATATGGAATTTATGTATGCGGCAAGGTGTTTAAATGGTTGAAAAAGCAAGGCGGTTTAGAGGCTATGCAAAAAATTAATGAAGAAAAAGCTAAATTGCTTTATGATTATTTAGATTCATCAAAATTATTCAAGGCAACTGTAAGAAAAGAGGACAGATCACTTATGAATGCTCCTTTTATTACAGGAGATAAGGATTTGGATATGAAATTTATAAAAGAAGCAAAAGAAAAAGGCTTTGTTAATTTAAAGGGTCATAGAAGCGTTGGTGGAATGCGTGCAAGTATCTATAATGCAATGCCTATGGAAGGTGTAAAAAAGCTGGTGGAATTTATGAAGGGCTTTGAATTGGAAAATGTGAGGTAATGATATGAATAATATATATTGTTTAGATAAAATTTCAGCTGTCGGTACAAATATTTTTAAAGAAAATTATCAGCTGACAGATGATATAAAAAAAGCCAATGCTATATTGTTGCGTTCTTCAAATATACATGAGTTGGACTTTGAAGAGCATTTATTTGCCATAGCAAGAGCAGGTGCAGGAGTAAATAATATACCTCTTGAAAAATGTGCAAGTCAAGGTATAGTAGTTTTTAATACACCGGGTGCTAATGCAAATGCTGTAAAGGAATTGGTAATTTCAAGTATGATTTTAGGCTCAAGAAATATGGACAGTGCAATAGCCTGGGTAAGAAGCATTAAAGACAGCTTGGATATTGCAAAAGATGTTGAAAAAGGTAAAAAGCAATTTGTTGGTGTAGAAATAAATAATAAAAAGCTTGGAATTATAGGACTTGGAGCTATTGGAACCATGCTTGCAAATGCTGCAACACATCTTGGGATGGAGGTCTTGGGTTACGATCCTTATATTTCTATTGATTCAGCTTGGAATTTATCAAGTAAGGTTAGACATATAAGAGATATCAATAAATTATTTGAGGAATGTGATTATATAAGCTTACATCTTCCACTTGCAAAAGATAAAAAGGCTATTATAAATGAAAATAGCTTTGAAAATATGAAGGATGGAGTTATTATACTTAATTTTTCAAGAGATTTATTGGTAGATGAGCTTGCTTTAAAGAAGGCTTTAGAGAGCAAAAAGGTAAAAAAATATATTACAGATTTTGCTAATGAAAATAGTATAAATTTACCAAATACAATTATTTTACCACATTTAGGAGCCTCTACAAATGAGAGTGAACAAAATTGTGCAAGTATGGCAAGCAGGCAAATTAAAGATTATTTGGAAAATGGAAATATAAAAAATTCTGTTAATTATCCTGATTGTGATATGGGTAGCTGTAGTAGTATTTGTCGCTTATGCCTTTTACATAAAAACATTCCAAATATGATAGGACAGATTTCAGCTATATTGGCAAGTCATAATATAAATATTTCAGATATGACAAATAAGAGTAGAGATAAATTTGCATATACAATGTTGGATTTAGAGACTTTAGTTGAGGATAAGATCCTAAATGAATTGCTAAATATAGATGGAGTTTTAAAGGTTAGATTGTTGAAATAAGGGGAAGACTGAAATGAGTAAAAAAGAATTTCTTGACGGTCTAAGCAGGGCTTTATACTCAAGCATTTCAAGTGAAAAAATCAATGAAAATCTGATATTTTATTCTTCTTACATAGATGAAGAAATAAAAAAAGGCAGGAGTGAAAAAGAAGTCTTGGATGAGCTTGGAGATCCTAAGCTTATAGCAATTTCTATTAAGCAGGCAAATGGAGTTGCTGATGATATTTTTGCGGATAATATTAAAGATAATCTTAAAAATGATTTTAAAAATAATAACGATAATAAGCAGACCTATACTGATGATTATGGTAATGAATTAAAGAATGATAAATTCAGATATAAATCATTCAGCTTAAACGGTTGGATTATATTATTAATATTGATATGTATTTTATTAATTATATTTGAGGTGATTTCTTTATTTTTAAATATTATTGGTGGAGTTCTTAGCTTATTATCACCTATAATAGGTCCTTTAATACTTGTACTCGTTATTATAATTTTTATTAATATATATAAGAATAATAGATAGTATTTACCGGTATAATATAAATATTCTATAAAAAATTTGAATTATTAGAAATTGACTTGACATAGCCTAAGTATGAAATTATAATATTTGTAACAATTATGTAACAAATTAAACTAAAAAGTAATATTTTAGGAGTGTATAATGATAAAAAAGATTCTGACTTTGGCTATTTCAAGCTTGACTATATGTACTATATTTTTAGCAAATCCGATATGTATAAACGCACAGGAAGCAAATTCCGAGTATAAGGTAGAAGCAAAAGAAATTATTACAGAAACAAAATACAATTTAAATGTTCAAAAGTCGGGTCTTATGGCTAGAGATGCAGCAAAGCTTACAGGAAAATTTATCAAAGAGCTTGAAAAGGGTACTTCACTTGAGATAGAAGAAAAGCTGGATAATAACTGGCTAAAGATTAATATAGACGGTAAAGAGGCTTATGTTCCAAATGATGAGTCCAGAGTGCTTATTTATGAAACCAAAACACAACACGTTGATGAGGAAACAAAAAAACGACAGGAAATAGTTGATTATGCTCTTTCCTTTGAAGGTGGAAGATATGTTTGGGGTGGAATAAATCCTAATACCGGAGTTGATTGCTCCGGATTTACAAGATATGTAGTTGCTAATATATTGGGAAAAGATTTACCACATTCATCAAGAGCACAAGCAAGTATGGGAGTAGCTGTATCAGAGGAAAATATGCGTCCCGGTGATTTGGTATTTTATGCGAAGGGTTCTATAGATCATGTAGCAATATATATAGGCAAGGGTAAGATTATTTCTGCTTTAAATGAAAAAAAAGGCATAAGGATAAGCCCATATAACTATAGAAGACCGGTAAAATTCGTATCAATGTTTTAGACAGGCTTAGGAGAAGATAATGAAAAGATTTAGACTTATATTATTAAGCACCTTATTTATATCAAGCTTAATCAGTATAAATACTTTTGCAGCAAATGGGAAAAAAGTAAAGGTGGAAAAGGTCAGTGCTTTAGTTATGGAAGATACTAAAGAGGTGGAACTGGATGAACCTGAAATAGATGATATAGTAGATGCAAAGCAAGAAAAAGATAGACAGCTGGTAGATAAAAAGATTGATGCTTCGGATAATAAGGATGAACTGGCAGGTCCGGGTGTAATAAAAAATAAAGAAAGTAATCAAGAAGAAAAAAAGGATGAGATACAGAATGTGTCAAATGATCGTCAAAAATTATTAGAATATTCTATGAGATTTTTAGGCTCAAAATATAAATTTGGCGGTAATAATCCTAATACCGGTTTTGATTGTTCAGGCTTTACACAATATATTTATAAACATGCACTTGGTAAAAATTTACTTAGAAATTCAACCTCGCAATATACACAGGGAAACGAAAGAAACTCTGAAAATATGCAAGCAGGTGATTTGCTTTTTTATGGTAATGGTAAAAGAATTAATCATGTTGCTCTTTATATAGGAAATGGTAAGGTTATCCATTCATCAAATGAAAGAACAGGCGTTAAAATTTCTCCTTGGAATTATAGAAACCCTGTCGGAATAAAAAGTATTTTAGATTAAATATCAGCTTGTAGATTTGTACGAGATAAAATTTTATCACTACATCTGCAAGCTATTTTAAAACAATTGCCAAGAAATTTCCTAAGCTTTAGCTTTGTGAGATTTCTTGGCATAATTTTTCTTTTATAATATAATAAAAATAAAAGGGCATGAACTATCCTAATATAAGCTTGTGTATTTTATGTAAGACATTTTGATTTTTAGAAATAAAATGATAAATGCAGTAAAGGTTGAAGCAAGAAGCACCTATGATTTAGCATAGTGTGTAGTTTAAGTATATACTTAGCTTAAAGCCATCTTGTAGTCCTTTACTTTTTTTGCTATCATTTTAATTAATATATAAAAATATTATATGATATTTTAGGAGAATAGATATGCAGAAAAAAGAAGAAAAAACAAATGTTATGAGAATATTGGATGCAAAAAAAATAAAATATGTTACACATTCATATGTTGATACTCCAAGTACAAATGGTGTAGAGGTGGCAAATATTTTGGGACAAGACAAGGCTGATGTATTTAAAACATTAGTAACAGTAGCAAAATCTAAAGTGAATTATATTTTTGTAGTACCCGTAGAAAAAGAATTGGATTTGAAAAAAGCTGCTGCTATTGTCGGTGAAAAAAATATTGAGATGATAAAAAGTAAGGATTTACTACCACTTACAGGATATATTCATGGTGCTTGTTCGCCTATAGGCATGAAAAAATTTTTTAAGACTATTATTGATAAGAGTGCTAAAGACAGAAATAAGATAATATTTAGTGCAGGTAAAATAGGATATCAGATTGAAACAAATTTGCTAGAATTGTCTAAGGTGATAAAATTTGAACTGGAAGATATTGTTGTAGATAAATAGGTGGAAAAGTATGGATAAAGAGGATATTGTTAAAAAATTTAGGATAGTTGGAGATGTATTGTCTATAGAGTCTTATGGAAGCGGTCATATAAATGATACATATTTGCTAAAGACCAAGATTGATAAGAATATAAAAAAATATATTTTACAAAGGATAAATACCGATATATTTAAAGAGCCTATATTTTTAATGGAAAATATTACTAATATTACAGGATTTTTAAGGGGAAAAATTGAAAAAAATGGAGGGGATGTAAATAGAGAGGTTCTAAATATTATTTATTCAAAAACCGGCTTGACCTATTATAAAGATGACGAAGATGCTTTTTGGCGTATGTATCAATTCATAGAAGGTGCTAAAACCTATGATAAGGTAGAAAATAAAAAAGATTTTTATGAAGTAGGCTTAGCATTTGGTAATTTTCAAGCTTTATTATCAGATTTTGATGCAAGAATTTTACATGAAACTATAAGCTCATTTCATGATACTAAAAAAAGATTTAATTATTTTTGTGAAGTATTAAAAAATATTAAGAATGATAGATATGAGATAGCCAAAAATGCTATAGCCTTTGTTTTAGAAAATGATTATTTAGCAAATGTATTTAGTGATATGTTAGAAAAAGGAGAATTACCTCTTAGAGTTACACATAATGACACTAAATTAAATAATATTATGATAGATGATGAAACTCGAAAAGCCATTTGTGTCATTGATTTAGATACTGTTATGCCGGGGATTGCTATTAATGATTTTGGTGATTCTATACGCTTTGGGGCTAATAAGGCACTTGAGGATGAGATTAATCTAAATAAAGTGGCTATTGATTTAGATTTATTTGAAGAATATGCAAAGGGCTTTTTAAAAGCAGTTAAAGATAAATTTACCAAAAAAGAAATTGATAGCCTTTGCCTTTCATGTCTTGTTATGAGCTATGAATGTGGAATGAGATTTTTGACAGATTTTTTGGAAGGGGATATATATTTTAAAATCTCAAGAGAAAATCATAATTTAGATAGAGCAAAGTGTCAATTTGCCTTAGTGGAGGATATGAAGAATAATTATGAAAAAATGCAGAAAATAATAGATAAATATAGATAATAAATAAAAGCTTGCTTAAAAATCTTATTGAAAGCTAATTTAGATAAAATTATTTAGGCAGGCTTTTATTTTTTAAATAGCTTTTCTAAAAAATAGTCTAATATATTTTGTGAAAGCTTTGAAAAATCAAATTCATTTAATAAAATAAATTTTTCTTTTGAATTATATTCCTTAGAAAATATTTTAATATCTTCTTTTATACAGCAGGGTATAAAAAAGTCATCTTTTTCAATAAAGGCTGTTTTTTTATTAGCTCTTATCTTTGCAGATTTGTCTACAAAAATAGCAATATCTTTGTGTATTACTATATTTTCAAATGGCAGATAGAAATAATCCTTGTAATTGCTTAGAAAATATTTTAATTTAGCTCTAATTATCGGTAGAGAAATTTCAAAATTATTATTATTTATATTGAATTTTATATTTTGATATGTATAAATAAGCTCAAAGGGTGTTTTTAAATTTGATTTAAAAACGAGCTTAATATAAGCTTTATCTTGAACATATTGCTCAAATATAAATTTCGAATTAATAAAAGCTATAAAATCTAAAAAAATCGAGATTTTAACAAGACCGACTACATCACATCTGTTATGTAATAATAAAATATTTAAAAGCTCTTTATTATCAAGCTCCTGTAAATAAGAATTGTATATTGAAATAAGCTCTTTACCATTATACTTATCTTTTCTATTAATTTTAAGGAAGCTCTCTATATCCTTCTGCCTTAGATGTTCAAGAGCAAGTATTTTTTTAAAAGCCTTAATTTTTTTATATAAGTCTATTTTATATATCCTATCTAAGGATAAGGGATTTATTGAATAAGACTTTAGACAGGCTTTAATAAATGGAATATCAAAATTATCTCCGTTAAAGCTTATTATAAATTTAAAATTACTTAGTAAATCTAAAAATTTTTCTAAAATATTTTTTTCATCTGAAATATTGGCAGAAAAAAATTGCTTTATACAAATAGTGTCAATATCTATAAAAAAAGCACAGGCAATAAGATATAGAGAAGCTTGCTTAGGAGTAAAGCCGGTTGTTTCTATATCAAAAAATAAATATTCATATTTTTTATTAAAGGTATTTGTTATAAATTCATTTTCGATTTTTATATATTTTACTATTTCTTTCATAAGCTTCTCTTTATTGACTTTTATAATTTAATATTATACCATATTTATATTATTTTGAAAATGAGGTGTATTATGAGATGTCCATTTTGCAATTCTATAGACACTATGGTAATAGATTCAAGACCTTCCGAAGATTATTCTTCCATAAGAAGGAGAAGAAAGTGTAAGCTGTGTCATAGACGTTTTACTACTTATGAAAAATTGGAAACCATACCTGTTATTGTAGTTAAAAAGGATAATACAAGAGAGGCTTATGACAGAAATAAGCTTGAAGCAGGTATTATAAGAAGCTGCCATAAAAGACCGGTATCCGGTGAACAGATAAAAGCCTTGGTTGATGATATTGAAAGTAATATTTTTTCTCTTGCTGAAAAAGAAATTCCTGTAAAGGTAATAGGTGAATTGGTAATGAAAAAGTTAAAAGCTTTAGATGAGGTGGCCTATGTTAGATTTGCATCTGTATATAGAGAGTTTAAGGATGTAAGTACATTTATGGAAGAATTAAAAAAGCTTTTGGTTAAATAGGAATAAATATGATATTATATCCGGATTATGATTATAAAAATATTTATGATATACCATATGAGCATTTTAAAAATATGGGAATCAAAGGTATTATTTTTGATATAGATAATACTCTTACAAAGCATGGTGCTGTCGCTGTAAACAAGGATATTAAATTTTTTGATAGGCTTAGGGAAATGGGCTTTGATACCATACTTTTGTCAAATAATAAAGAAAAGAGAGTTAAAGCTTTTGCGAATATTGTTTCTTCAAAATATATTTGCAGGGCAAAAAAGCCACAAATCAAAAATTATTTAAAGGCTGCCAGGCTGATGAATTTAAAGACAGATGAAGTTATTTTTGTTGGAGATCAAATTTTTACAGATATACTGGGAGCAAGACTGGCAAAAATTACTGCAATACTTGTAAATCCTATAGATAAATCTGAAGAAATACAGATAGTAATAAAAAGAAATTTTGAAAAAATTGTACTATTTTTTTATAATAGATATAAGAAGAGGTTGAAAAATGTTTAGTGCAAGAGCAAAGGTTTGCGGTATTATAGCAAATCCTGTAGAGCATTCTATGTCGCCAATTTTACATAATATATTAGCAAAGGATTTAGGCTTGGATTTTATTTATATTCCTTTCTTAGTAGAGAAAAATTTAAAAATGGCTTTAGAGGGGGCTTATGAATTAAATATATATGGTATAAATGTCAGCTTACCATATAAACAGGAGATTATTAAATATATAAAATCCATAGATTCTGCGGCAAAAATTATTGGAGCTGTAAATACCTTGATAAGGGATGAAAAAAATAACTCATTTAGAGGAACTAATACAGATTATTTAGGCTTGGAAAAAGCTTTAATTGATAATGATATTACTATTAAAAATAGAGATATTATTATACTCGGCTGTGGAGGGGCGGCAAAGGCAAATATATATACCTGTTTAGAAAATAATGTAAAAAGTATAAGCATATTCAATCGAAGTAAGGATAGAGCAAGGCTGACAGTTATGTCTTTATTAAAAGCCTATGTAAGGGAAAATAATTTTAAATTAGATGAAGACATTGATCAATATACTATTTATAAGCCTTCAAATACTATAAAATTAAATATATATTCTCTGTCAGATTTAGAGAATAAGCTTGATGATATTTTATTATTTGATAATTATATTGCATTTCAAGCTACAAATATAGGAATGTATCCAAATAATGCTTTGATAGTTAAAAATCCTAAATTTTATGATAAATGTATATTAGGAATAGATTTGGTTTATACTCCTAAGATTACAGCCTTTATGAAAGAGTTTATAAAGAGAGATAAAAAAAATATAAGCGGTCTTGATATGCTTATAAATCAAGGGCTTATTGCCTTTGAAATTTGGAATAATATAAAAGTAAGTGATTTTAGCAGAAACGCTGCAAAAAAAGAAATAGAAAAATTATTATTTTAAGGAGAAGGATGAAAACACTTATAATTAACGGCCCTAATATTAATTTTTTGGGTATAAGAGATAATAGACATTATGGTACAATTTCATATGAACAGCTTTGTGATAAAATAAAAGAGAGAGCAAAAAAACTTGGTATTGAAATTGAAATATATCAAAGTAATGTTGAAGGCTTTTTAATAGATAGATTACAAAAGGCATATTTTGAAGGCTTTGATGCTATTATTATAAATCCTGGAGCTTTGACACATTATAGTTATGCTTTAAGAGACTGCCTTGAGATGTTTAATTGTAAAAAAATAGAAGTTCATATTTCTAATATACATAAAAGAGAAGAATTTAGACATAAATCAGTAACGGTGGCTGTTTGTGATTCTCAAATAGCAGGATTTGGTATAAAAGGATATTTGCTTGCACTTGATTATATAGCTGATATGGAGAATTAATATGAAAAAGAAATTTTCTATATTTTTAGAGCTTATATATCCGATAGCCTTGTATCAATTCATAACAATTATTTCCTCTATTATAATATTTGTGTTTGCTTTAATAAATATGTTGCTTAGTGAAAATATAGAGGGGAATATCCAAAATATTTTGACAAATTTTATTGAAAATATGATAGCTAATACGCATATATTATTATTGATATCAAATATATCGGCAATAATAAGCTTGCTTATTTTAATTCTTATTAATATATTAAGAAAAGATGGTATATTAAATATTAGAGGAAGTCAAAAAAAGCCTTATGTAGATAAAAAGATTATCTGTATGATTATTATATTCTGTATTATCAATGCCTTATTAATGACAGGAATAATAAATCTGCCTTTCATATTGCCATTGGTAAATTTGGATCATAGTTTTCAAGAGGTTGATAGCTTGTTAAATAATAAGGCGGATATTTTAAATCTTATATTTGTTATATTATTAGCACCTATGGTTGAAGAATATATATTCAGAAGAATGTGCTTTGCTCCACTTAGAAATTATACAGGCTTTATAAATGCCGCTCTTATAAGCTCGATACTTTTTGCTTTATTTCATTGTAATATTGTTCAAGGAATATATGCCTTTTTTCTGGCTTTGATTTTGTCATATTTATATGAGCTTGGCAATAATATTTTTCTATGTATTATAGCTCATTTGCTTGCAAATTTTAGTACGATGTTTTTGCCCTTAGGAGCTATATTTAAAATTTTAAATGTTGATTTTGACTTTGGAATAATTATTTATACTTTAATTTTATTTATTATAGCAGTATATTTATTTATATATATTTACAAATATGAATTGAGATTAAAAGGAGGATGTAAAAATGAAGGTGCTTAGTGTAGCTATACCTTGCTTTAATTCGGAGCAATATATGAGAAAATGTATAGAATCCTTGTTAGTCGGTGGAGATGATATAGAAATATTAATAGTTAATGATGGCTCTACAAGAGATAAAACTAAGGAAATAGCAGATGAGTATGAAAAAAAATATCCTAATATATGCAAGGCAATACATAAGGAAAATGGAGGTCATGGAGATGCTGTAATGACAGGGCTTAAAATGGCGAGCGGTATGTATTTTAAGGTTGTTGACAGTGATGACTGGGTAGATGAAAGTGCATATTTAAAGATACTTGATGCTTTAAGAAAATTTTCACTTACTGAAGCTTCAGCTCCTGATATGATATTATCTAATTATGTATATGAAAAAGAAGGTCAAAAGCATAAAAGGGTTATTAATTATAGAAGGGTAATTCCTATAGAAAAGCTTATAGGCTGGGATGACATAGGAAGATTTTTACCGGGTCAATATATACTTATGCATTCTGTAATATATAGAAGACAATTATTATTGGACTGTGGTATGGAGATGCCAAAGCATACATTTTATGTAGATAATATCTTTGTATATCAGCCTCTTCCACATGTTAAAACCTTATATTATATAGATGTCAATTTTTATAGATATTTTATCGGCAGAAATGACCAATCTGTAAATGAGAATATAATGATAGGACGAATTGATCAGCAATTAAGAGTTACTAAGCTTATGCTATCTTATTATGATCCTTATAAGATAGAAAATAAAAGGCTAAGACAATATATGATATTATATCTTGAAATAATGATGGTTGTTTGCTCTATACTTGCAATAAAATCAGGGACAAAAGAAAATTATTTAAAGAAAAAAGAAATTTGGTATTATTTGAGGAATTTAAATTTTAGATTATTTTTAAGAATAAGATTTGGATTTTTAGGTCAAAGTATGAATTTACCGGGAAAGGCAGGTCGTCAGGTTTCTATTTTAGGCTATAAAATAACACGAAAATTTTACGGCTTTAATTAATGGGTGTATTATGAAAGAAATAGCAATAGTAGGATATCCTGATAAAATAAAAAATTACAGGAATATTTTAGAAGCCCTTAATTGTAAGGTTGTAAATAGCTTTGATATAGATATTATCAAAAATTGCACTTCGCTTTTGCTTCCGGGTGGAGGGGATATAGCTCCTGAATATTATAATGAAAAATCAAGCTTTTCAAATCCTGCGGATAATTTTTTGGATGATATACAATTTAAAGCTCTGAATTATTTTGTTAATAATAATAAAGCTGTTTTAGGTATATGTAGAGGTATACAGATAATAAATGTATATTTTGGAGGCAATTTAATACAGGATTTAAAAAACAAAAATATTCATATGGCAAAGGATGAAAAAAATAATATAGATAATTCTCATCTTATATATGCAAAAAAAAATAGTTTTTTAGAACATTTATATTCATCATCATTTATGGTTAATTCATGGCATCATCAAGCTGTAAATGAACTTGGAAATGGCTTGGAAATAGTAGCAAAAGCACAAGATGATGTGGTTGAGGCAATAAAACATAAATATAAAAATATTATAGCCTTTCAATTTCACCCCGAAAGAATGTGTTTGAATTTTAAAAATAATGATTTGGCAGATGGGACGGATATATTTAAATATTTTATAGGTGAATTGTAATGTATTCTTTTAGTAGTAGAGTTCGATATAGTGAGCTTGACTTAGATGGTAAATTATCAATAAAAGCATTAATCAATTATTTTCAGGATTGTTCAACATTTGAGTCGCAATCACTCGGTCTTGGTATTGATTATATGAAAAATAAAAAAATTGCATGGTGGATTTATGCTTGGAATATAGATATAATAAGCCTTCCCTTACTTGGAGATGAGATTATTATAAGCACAAGTGCTTATTCCTTTAAAGGAGCTTTTGCATATAGAAATTTCAGTATTCAGGATGTGAATAAAAATTATTTGGTTAAAGCAAATTCAAAGTGGTTTATGTACGATTTGGGGAAAAGACAACCTATAAAAGCTGAAGCTTGTCAGGTATCACCATATATTACAAAAACCGAATCATTTTGTATGAGTCCATTTCAAAGGCTACCGAGACATCTTGAAAATGGAAGATATTTAAAAGCTGTTGAGGTATCAAAATACCATCTGGATACTAATAAGCATATGAATAATGCAGTGTATGCCGAGCTTGCAACAAATTGTGTTGATGATATAAAATTTTCAAATATAAGTATTTGGTATAAAAAAATGGCTTTATATAAGGACATAATATATCCTTACATAGCTGAAGATGCTGATAAACTTATAGTAGAATTAAATGATAAAAATAATAAAATTTTTGCATATGTAAGTATGACAAAATTAAAGGAGTAATATGCTTTTAGGAAAAAAACAATTATTGAGAGTGCTAAGAATTAAAGAATTCGGAGCTTATCTCGGAGAAAATAATGATGACAGTGAAGCTGTACTATTACCGAAAAAGGAATGTAAGGGCTTGAAAATAGGTGATGAGGCTGAGGTTTTTGTTTATAGGGACAGTGAAGACAGACTTATTTGTACAACAAGACAAAGTAAGATTGAATGTGGAGCTGTGGCAGGTTTGCTTGTTAATGATATAAATAAAATAGGTGCTTTTCTTGATATGGGATTAGAAAGGGATTTGTTTTTGCCTCACAAGGAAATGCTTATAAAGCCTAATATCGGAGATGAAATATTGGTTGCTATGTATATAGATAAAAGCGACAGACTTGCTGCGACTATGTATATATATAAATATTTAAAAATTGCAAGTAATTATAAAAAAGATGATGAGGTGGTCGGAAGAATTTATAAGATTACAAATTATGAATATCTTGTAGCTGTTGATAATAAATTTTATGCTGCAATACCAAAAAGAGAGGTCTATGAAAATTATAATTTAGGTCAGGAAATTAAAGCGAGAGTTGTAAATATAAGACAGGATGGCAAGCTGGATTTAAGTCCTAGAGAAAAAGCGTATATACAGCTTAAAGCGGATGCTGATAAGATATATGATTATTTAAAAGGCTGCAAAAAAGGCTTAGGTTTTGATGATAAGGCTGCTCCTGAAATTATCAAAAGATATTTTTCGATGAGTAAAAATTCATTTAAGAGGGCTGTAGGACATTTACTTAAAGAAAAAAAGATAAGACTTGAGAATAATGATATAAAGCTCAATTAAAAGTAATAAAGCAAGGGATGATTTTATTCCTTGCTTTTATTTTTGTAATTGGTTTCATAAAATTATTTGAAGGTAAGAAAAAGATTTTTTAAAAAATATTTTATAAGAAAAAAGATTTTTTGGCTATTATAATATTTTTAAAATAAAAAAAATAAATATAATAAAAAATATTGTAAAAAAATATTTCAATTAGTATAATAAATATAGTTAAAAATAATATAAGAATTTTTGAATATTAAGTATAATGAATAATACACTTATAGTTTTTTCTCATTATTATTTTTAATAAATATGATAAGCTTTTCATAATATTGAGGGCTTGTAGGGTATGATTACCCATATGATAATTATTTTATGGAGGATAAAAATAAATATGGAAGAAAAGTATAGGGGTATTAGAAAATTTGGTATTATAGACAAGCTTGCATATATGTCCGGAGATGTTGCAAATGACCTGTCATTTGTTTTAGTATCAATGTATTTATTGGTTTTTTATACAAATGTTTTGGGCATAGACGGTTCAATAGTCGGAATATTATTTTTGACGGCAAGAATAGTTGATGCTTTTACCGATGTAGGAATGGGACGAATAGTTGATGGATTTAAACCTAGAAAAGAAGGTAAATTTAGATTTTGGATTAAGGCTGCTGCACCATTTGTCAGCTTTTCATCATTTTTACTTTTTGTATATGTGGTGAAGGATTTTCCTATGTATTTAAAAATATTATACATCTTTGTAACATATATATTTTGGGGAAGTATTTGCTATACAGCAGTAAATATACCATATGGTTCTATGGCTTCAGTTATTTCAGAAAAAAGTGAGCATAGAGCTTCACTTTCAGTTTTTAGGAGTATAGGTGCCAATATTTCTATATTAATAATTTCATATATAGTACCAAAGGTTGTTTTTGTAGAACAGCTTGTTAATGGAAAGGCTATTGAAGTGATATCTCCAAAAAGATTTACCTTATTAGCACTTATATTTTCTATTATTGCATTTTGCTTTTATATGTTTTGTTATACATTTTCTATAGAAAGAGTACAATTACCATTTGTAAAAAAAGAGAAAAAGTCTTCAGGCTTGGCAGAGGCTAAGAAATTAATAAACAGCCTGACTAAGAACAAACCTTTACAAGCCTTTGTATTGTTATCTTTGGTATTTTTATTAACTACAATGTTAAATAATGGATTGGCAACTTATATTTATATAGATTATTTTAAAAATAAAGATGTACTTTCATATTCAGGTATGATAGGAGCTATTTTAACCTTTGTTATATCCTTATTTGCATCAAATATTGTAAAAATAGTAGGTAAAAAGGTTTCAGGTACTATAGGCTTATTATTAACAGGTATAATATTTATTGTGTTGAATATTATGAGATTAAGTAATGCTTATACATTCTTTTGGATTTTTGTTGTGGCTTCTATAGGCGTTTCTTACTTTAATATAATTATCTGGGCATTTATATCAGATATTATTGATGATCAGCAGCTTAGAACAGGTACAAGAGAGGATGGAACTGTATATGCTATTTATTCCTTTGCAAGAAAGCTTGGTCAGGCATTGGCAGGAGGCTTAACAGGCTTTGTTTTATCCTTCATAGGATATAAGGCAGGAGTATTAGTACAAACAGAGGCTGTAAGAGAAAAAATATATAGTATATTTACAAGTGCACAGGCAATAGGATATATACTTTGTGCTTTAATATTATTTTTTATTTATCCTTTAAATAAAAAGAAGATCGATGCCAATATTGAAGCTTTAAAAAAGATAAGAGGTGAAGATGAATAAAAAAATTATTTGCATAGACTCGGACGGTTGTGCGATGGATACTATGAATTATAAGCATATGAGATGTTTTGGACCCTTGGCTGCGAATATATTTGGCGTAAGTGATAAGAAAAAATTTTTAGAAATCTGGAATAATATAAATTTATTTTCAAGAACTAGAGGAGTCAACAGGTTTGTAGGCTTATATCTGGCATTTGATAAGATAAATATGCCATTAAAATTTGTTAAAAATTGGGCTATATTTGCCGGTGAGCTTTCCAATATATCATTAAAGCAGGAAATAGAAAAAACAAAAAATCAGGAGCTGGAAAAGGCACTTTTATGGAGTGTAAAAGTAAATGAAGAGATAGAAAGGCTTAAATATTTAGCTAAACCATTTGATAATGTAAAAGAGGCTATAATTGAAATGAAAAAATATCTTGATGTTGCAATAGTATCGGCGGCTAATAACGAAGCTATAGAGGATGAGTGGAAAAGATTCGGCTTACTTGAATATGTTGATTATGTTATGGGACAAAATCAAGGTACAAAAAAGCAATGTATTAAAGCTTTGATAAATAAGGGATATAATCCTTCGGATATAGTAATGATAGGTGATTCTCCCGGCGATATAGATGCCGGAAAAGCTAATAATACTTTAGTATATCCGCTTATTATAAATGCTGAGAGTGAAAGCTTCAAAGAATTTAAGGAAGATATTTTATTTAAATTTTTGAAGGATGAATATGATGATGAAGCTTATATAGAAAAATATAATAATATGTTAGGAGAGTTAAGTGGGAAAATTAGTTGATTTAAGTAAAAAGCCTTATAATTTGGATGCTAAGAAGATTGAGTGGGTAGAAAATATTATTAATTCTATGACCGATGAAGAAAAAATAGGACAATTATTTTTTAATCTATTTAGTTTGGAAGATGGAAAATTTACAGAAACGGATTTGACAAACAAGGAAATTATTGAAAAATATCATATAGGTGGAGCAAGATATCAGGGAGGAAATAAAAAAGAAGTATCCAAGCTTATAAATGATTTACAAGCTTATTCAAAGATACCCTTATTAGTTGCCGCAAATTGTGATAGTGGTGGAAATGGTGCCTGTAGTGATGGTACATATATAGCAAGTGGAGCACAATGTGAAGCTAGCGGAGATTTAGAGGTTTCATATAATGCAGGCTATGTAAGCGGTGTGGAAGAAGAGGCTTTGGGTATAAATGTAAATTTCGATCCTTGTGTAGATATATTAAAAAATTGGAGGAATACAATTGTAAACACGAGAGCATATGGTAGGGATACAGATATAGTCATAAATCATACAGCTTCCTACCTAAAGGGCTTGGATAAAAGTAATATCATAAAATGTATTAAGCATTTTCCGGGAGATGGAACGGAAGAAAGAGATCAGCATCTTGTTTTAGGGGTTAATGAAATGACTGTAGAGGAATGGGATGCAAGCTTTAGAAGGGTGTATGAAACACATATTAATAATGGTGTTGAAATGATAATGGCAGGGCATATAGCTTTACCTAATTATCAAAAATATTTAGTACCTGATTTGAAAGATGAGGATATTTTGCCTGCTACATTGGCACCTGAGCTTATTCAAGATTTGTTGAAGGAAAGCTTGGATTTTAATGGCTTGGTAATTACAGATGCTTCACATATGCTTGGTATGACCTCAAGCATGAGAAGAAAGGATTATGTTCCGAAAGCTATAGCTTCAGGTTGTGATATGTTTTTATTTTTTAATGACGTAGATGAAGATTTTAATTATATGTTAAACGCTTATAAAGAAGGCGTTATTACTAAAGAAAGATTGCATGATGCACTTAGAAGAATATTAGGCTTGAAGGCTAAGCTTGGTCTTGATGAGTCTGTTCCATACAGAAGCGAAAAGGATTTGGAGATTATAGGTTGTAATAAACATTTACAAATGCAAAGAGAAGCTATAGATAAAGGTATAAGCCTAATAAAGGATACTATGAATGTTCTGACTATAGATAATAAGAAAAATAGAAGGGTAAGATTATATATTATAGAGGGCGAAAAAAATGGTATTTATAAGCCTAATGAAAAATTTGAACAGTTATGTATAAGTAAATTGACTAAAGAGGGCTTTGAAGTAAGCGTTAATGAAAGAGGAGTTAGAGCAAAGGGAAGCGTTGAAAAATATAGGAGTGAGGTTGATCTTGCTTTAGTTTTTGTTAATGTAAAGGGTTATGCAGAGCAAAATAATATGAGAATTAGATATAGTGCTCCTATGTCAAATGAAATTCCATGGTTTGTACATGAGGTACCTACTATAGTAGTATCATTTAATTTTACAAATCATCTTCATGATCTGACTATGTCAAAGTGTTTTATAAATGCTTATAGTGATACTGAAGAAACAATTAATCAAGTGATAGATAAAATGATTGGAAAATCAGAGTTTAAGGGTACACATTTTAATGAAAATGTTTGGGCAGGCCAATGGCAGTCAAAGTTGTAAAATTATATTTTAAGCTTTAGAAAGGAAAAAATATGTTATATCCAATACAAACAAATACCAGAGATATAGTAGACTTATCGGGAATATGGAGTTTTAATTTTGAAGGAGAAGAAAAAACACTTATTGCAGTTCCGGGTTCTTTCAATGATCAGCTTGTAGGTTATGATAAAAAGCATTATGTAGGCTATATGAATTATGAAAAGGATTTTTTAATAAAAAAAGAAATGCTTGATAAGGATATTTGCTTACGCTTTGGTTCAGTTACACATGAAGCGAGAGTTTTTATAAATGAAAAAGAGATAGGCAGTCATAAGGGAGGCTTTACACCATTTGAATTTAGTATAAATGATTATGTGAAAACGGGTATAAATAGGCTCAAGGTTATAGTTAGCAATATTTTAGATTATACCTGTCTTCCTGTGGGAAATTATAAAGAAGAAAAAGATGAAAATGGTAATATGATTTCAAGAAAGGTAGATGAAAATTTTGATTTCTTTAATTACTCAGGTATACATAGACCTGTTAAAATATATCTAAAGCCACAAAAGCAGATAGAAGATATTTGGATAACTTATGAAGTAGAAAATGAGTCTGCAAATGTTAAATTTGATATTGAAACAAATGTTGATAAGCCTAATATAAAGATAAGTATTTATGATGAAGAAAATAATTTGGTTTCAACAGATGGATTTATCAAAAATGTTAAATTGTGGCAACCGTTAAATGCTTATCTTTACAAGGCTAAGGTAGAGCTTTTAGATGAAAATAATGAGCTTTTAGATGAGTATATAGAAACATTCGGAATTAGAACTGTAGAAGTAAAAAACAATCAATTTTTAATTAATGGGAAAGCATTTTATTTTAAAGGTTTCGGTAGACATGAGGATACTTTTTTACATGGAAGAGGACTTGACGAGCTTGCAAATATATCAGATGTAAATAGGATGAAATGGATAGGTGCAAATTCATTTAGAACATCTCATTATCCATATGCTGAGGAAATGATGAGATTGGCAGATAGAGAAGGATTTGTAGTTATAGATGAAACAACAGCAGTTGGACTGATGGAAGGCTTTGGATTTGATCTTATGGGCTCAACTGATAAAAAGAATACTTGGGATGTTATGAAAACTGAAAAAGCACATATGCAGGTAATAGAAGAATTGATTAAAAGAGATAAAAATCATGCCTGTGTAGTTATGTGGTCTATAGCTAATGAACCGTCATCTGCTGAAAAAGGAGCTTATGAATATTTTGAACCCTTATTCAAATATGCAAAAAGCTTGGATAAACAAAATAGACCTTGTACATTTGCAAATATTCTTATGGCACCTGCTGATAAATGCTTGGTTACAAAGCTTTGTGATGTTATATGCCTGAATAGATATTATGGCTGGTATGTAGATTTAGGTGATTTGAAAAGTGCTAAAAAGCATATGCTTAATGAGTTGGAAATGTGGCATAGCTTATATCCTGATAAGCCTATAATATTTACAGAATATGGAGCCGATACTATAGCCGGAGTTCATGATATTGATGAAATGACGCCATTTTCAGAAGAATTTCAAGTTGAATATTATAAGATGAATGAGGAAATTTTTGACAGCTTGAACTATTTTATTGGTGAGCAGACTTGGAATTATGCCGATTTTCAAACCAAATTTGGGATATTTAGAATGCAGGGAAATAAGAAGGGGATATTTACACGAGAAAGACAACCAAAAACAGTTGCAATACATTTAAAGGAAAGATGGAATAATATACCGGATTTTGAATATAAAAAATAATATATATTAAAGGTCTTTTGAGCTGATAAGCTTGAAAGACCTTTAATTAAGTTGATATTATAGCTAATATGTTCATATTGAAAGAACAAGCTTGAAAGCTTGTATTTTACTATTATTTATGCTAGAATACTATGTTGAAAACTTATCAAATTTTTTGAACTTTATTATTATATTTTAATTATTAATTTTATTATTATATTTTGATTGATATATTTAAGCAAAGGAGTCGATATGAGAAAATCATTTAAAAGGATGCTTGCTTTTGGACTTACAACGATGCTCATTTTTGAGAGTACCTCATTTAATACAATTATTACAAGGGCTGAGGGGGATACGGAGGCTGAAAAGCCTTGGTCAACATTTCTGGAAAATGATGATAATTTGATGGACGGAAAGCCTACAGGTAGAGAAAA
>CAMQCZ010000004.1 GCA_946999385.1 uncultured Lachnoanaerobaculum sp. | reverse complement strand
TCTAATTGTCCGATTTTTGTTAATTCTGATAAATTATGCCTAGTATATCCAAGTTATTCTGCTTCTTTATTAGTGATTACTAAATTTTCTTGTATATATTCTTTAAGTATATCCATAGTCCGCCTCCTCTCGTTTACGCTTTTATTATATGTTATAAAAGCGAATATATAAAATTGGCTATGAGAGTTTGTATTTTGAAAAGGATGTAACGAATCCTTACTCCCTTTCAATAAAAAAAGAGCAGCCTTTTAAGCCACTCTTGTAGAAAGTACAAAGTGGGGTGATTATATTTTTTGTGTTTCCTCATACTAGTCTTAAAACTACTCTTACATCAATGTAGTTTTTTTGAGTCTTTTTGACGTATCCTTCTTCATCTTTATCGAAGACAAAATGCTTATAAAACTGCTTAAAATGCAGGATTTTCACGATTTCACTCTTTGTATCAACGCTATAGATTCCACATGCGTTGTATGCGGAAATTGATCAACTATACATAAGCTTTTTAATTCATATGCATTTTCACATAAATATCTCAAGTCCCTTGCTAAACTGGCAGATTCACAACTAACATAAACTATTTTTTTTGCATTCATCTTAATCATTGTATCAAGACAAGCTTTATCGCATCCTTTTCTAGGAGGATCAACAACAATTACATCCGGCTTAAATTTATTTTCATCACACAAATCTCTATTTTCATAAAATTTTGGTAAAAGCTCTTCAGCCTTACCAACGTAAAATATAGCATTATTTATCTTATTTATCCTGGCATTTTCTTTAGCATCTATTATTGCATCCTCTACAATCTCTATTCCATAAACATACTTTGATTTTCTTGCTAAAAATAAAGAAATACTTCCTATCCCACAATATAAATCCCATACAATTTCATTGCCGCTCAATCCTGCATATTCTAAAACCTTGGAATATAATTTATAAGTTTGCTTAGGATTTACTTGAAAGAAGGATAAAGCTGAAATTTTAAATTTTATATCTCCTATATAATCTTCTATATAAGATTTTCCATATATAGTAACAGTTTTTTTACCTAAAACAACATTTGTATTTTCTTTATTAATATTTATACAAATACTTTTTACATCATCTATATTTACTAATTTTTCTACTAATTTTTCACTATATTTTAATTTATTTGCATTAATAATTACACATACCATTATTTGATTGGTATAAAATCCTTTTCTAATAAGTATATTTCTAATTATTCCTCTATTTGATTTTTCATCATATATTTCTATATTATATTTTTTAATAAACTCTATTATTATTTTTAAAATTTCTTTATTTTCTTTAGTTCCTATAAGACAATCCTCAACCCTTATAATATTATGTGTTCTTCTTGCAAAAAATCCGCTTATAATATCACCGGTCTTATCATAAGCTATAGGAAAAATAGCTTTATTTCTATATCGAAATGGTTCCTCCATTCCTATAATACCTTCATATTTATAAGTATTTTCTTCAAATAAACCTATTCTTTTTAAATTTGAAAATACTTTATTTTCTTTGAATTTTAGTTGTAATTCATAAGAGCTTTCCTGTAATTGACAGCCTCCACATTGTCTTGAAATATAGCAAGGTGCTTTTACTCTTTCTTCACTTGCAACTAAAATATCTATAAGCTTAGCATATCCATAATTTTTCTTAAACTTTAGAGCTTTGGCTTTTACTTTATCTCCTACCACTGCATCTTTTATAAACCAAGTAAAGGCATCAGTTTTCCCAATGCCTTCTCCATCATTATTATAATCAATTATATCCACTTCAATAATATCATCTTTTTTAAATTTATTATTTATATCAAAATTCAAAAACTACACCTCTTTAATCACTAGTTTTTCTAATATTAGTTTCTAATATTCTATTATATCCAAGCCATGTATTTGAAGCATTTGAATTTGTCAAAAGCTCTATAACAGTTTGAAGCTTTGCATCTGCATTATCTGCAAAATTAAGTGCAAAAGCCTCCAACAGTGCAGGCTTTTTAGGAGAACCATATTCCAATTCTCCATGATGAGAAACAATACAATGTAATAATTCATTTAATTTTCTCTGTGGAAAATCTAAAATTTCAAATGCCCTCTTTGATATCATATTTGTTCCTATAACAATATGTCCGAGTAATTGTCCTACATCAGTATAATCATTTTCCGGAAATGCTGATATTTCTTCTACCTTACCAACATCATGAAATATAGCTGCTGTAATAAGTAAATCTCTTTTTAACAAAGGATAATTTTCACAAAAATACTCACAAATATTTGCTACAGCTAAGGTATGCTCAAGTAAGCCTCCAATAAAACCATGATGAATACTTTTTGCCGCTGATGAATATTTAAATTTGCTTATAAATTGTTCGTCATCTATAAAAAAAGATTTGAGCAAAGTCTTATAGCTAATATCATCAATAGAATTTATTTTTTCTTTCAAAGAAAGATACATACACTCTATATCCTTTGTAGTTGTAGGTAAGTAATCGGAATCAATATATTCATCAGCATTAGCTTTTCTTACCCTTCTTATATTAAGCTGTAACTTATCATTAAAATTTATTACATCAGCCTCTATCGAAATATAATCAATAGCATCAAATTCACCTACTCCGGGATTAGCTAAATCCCAAATTTTTGCATCAATAGTAGATGTTTTATCCTGCAATATCAGGCTCGCATATTCCTTACCATTTTTAGTTAATAATATCTGCTTCGACTTGCACAAATATATCTCTGATATTCTCATACCTTCTTTTAAATTTACAATATATTTCATTAATTTCCTCTCTAAATGTAATAAATTATCTATATACAATGTCTACATCGAATTCCAATTTTATATATTCTTGTCTGGAATATCTCATTATTATTGCTTTTAACTTTTTCTTATTTTCAAGGCTTGATAAGATATTTTTATAATCTGACATACCTTTAATATCCTTATTATCTAAAGCTATCAAAATATCGCCTGCTTGGACTCCCGCTTTGTACAAGGGTGAATCGGCAATAACCTTACTAATATACAATCCCTTTTCTACAGGACATTTTTCTATTTTTTCATCTATATCCATTGCTTCTATTCCCAAATAAGGACTGTCCTTGCCATTTATCATTTTTTCCAATAAAGATTTAAAATCTGATATACCAAGACCTGTCTGATGCTTACTATTACTTATATCTGAGCTTACAAACCAAGATACAAGCTCTCCTCTTATATTAAATAAATATGTATTTAATATATCATTTACATTATCATCCAAATATATAAATCTTGCATTCATATCAACCAATGGCATAGCTTTACTTATATATGATATATTATAATATTTACTTGAATGAATAACACCTATAGGAGCCCCCAGAGCTATAAGCATATCTCCTTTTTTCAGTTGATATGAATTTCCTAATTTGACAGGCTTAATAAGTGCCTTTGTTTCTACATCCAAATCATCCTTATTAAGGCTAATAAGTATAATTCCTGAAAAATAATCTCTTTTTTTGATATTGGCATTATATTCCCTTGAATTTTTAAATTTTATTTTTATACTATCACTTTCAGGTATTTTTTCAGAAGATGACATAATTAAAATTTGATTTTCTACATCAGATATGATAACTCCGGCAATTTCATCTTCATTTTCTATACCATTATCAAGCAAAGCTTTTTCTGAGCTTGATATTTTTATAGAAACAATCGCTTTGTCTATATCATCTACCAATCCTGTCAAAGAATTATACATATTATTCAATGAATCTACATCAAAATTATAATCTTTAATTGCAGACTGTACTATATTTTCAACATCCTTATTTTCTTTATTGTCTATCTTATCTTCTACATTTTCAAGCTTATCCTGTGGTATTACTATATTAATAGGCTCTTCTTTTTTAGGTAACAATTCCCTAAAGAAAGGTTCAACAAAAATAGCACTGAACATTGATACTATACCAAAGCAAATAGCTAAAAATAAAAATGTAATTATTTTATATATTTTCCTTTTTATAGAAATTTTTTTTACTATCTTCTCTTTTATAAATATTTTTTTATCATCAGTATCATCATTTGACATATAAAATCCTCTAAAATATTTAAAACACCTAAAAATTATATATATATTTTTATATATCTATATATTTATATATTGGGTTACAAATTAATTAATATCAATTATATATTATACTAATAATTCATTTATTAAACAAGTAAAAGCTATTTATTCAATACCTCTTGTAAAATGTCCCTTTGTAAAATCTTTTAAGGCTTCTTTTATATCTTTATTATATATAAAACAAGATATATATGAAGATAAAATTTTTTTCACATTTTGTTCATTTTCTATAGTAAAAGCAAGTCTAATAGTATTTACATCCAATTTTTTTATTTCATCTGCTATACTCAAGGTAGATAAGGGAACAGAATTTAAAATTGTGTTATAGCAAAAATCACATATATTTTTTACCGGCATATTTTTATTCATTCTATCCTTCAAAAATAATATGCCTGATTTTTTATCACAGGAAATAATATTTTTCCTAAGACAAGATGCAGTTACCATCATATTTAAATATCCATAGATAATCAATTCCTTATCTTTTAAATATAGGCTTTTCAATTCTTTTAAATTTAATTCAAGTGGTAATACCTGCCTATTTGCACCTAAGGCTTTAAATAATTTTTGAGCACTTATATTCATCCCATAAATATTATAATCAAAAATATATTTTATGCCTTTATCTATAAATACAGCTTTAGCATAAGCTAATTCCTCTAAATTTCTTATAACTAAAGCGTCAAAGCCTGCAGCCTTTAATTCATTTTCATATTTATAAAAATAATTTCTGGCATGTGTTCTGAAGATATGAGGCATATATAAATTAACTTTAAAGCCAAGCTTTTTTATATTTGAATTATATTCCTTCCAATTAGCCGGATTCATAATATTTGAATGATATGAAATTTCTACATTGAAATTATTTGCCTTTATATCATTTATTTGAGTTTTCAAAAATTCTATACAAGTATCTAATTGACAAAGCTCTTCACAAATAATATGTAAATTTTTATTAATAATATTATCTTTATTTTTATCATCAATATCATTATTTACAAGACTTTCGCAACTATTAATCAACATATCATTTCTTCTATAAAATGACAATATCTTATCATCAATTTTATTTAAAGCATTTCTTCTTAACTCATTCAAGCTCTTTATGGATATAAATACATTTTGTGGCATTTTTATATCTATACTGTTAAATTCATATAAGGTATTTCCTGTCTTTAAAATTTGTTTTTTAATTTCATCAATACTTATGGCTCTATTAATAGCTGTAACTACCCTATCACCGCTGAGCTCTACAATAATATTTTGATTATTAATTTTATCAATAGTGCTTACTTCTATTTTTATATCCTTATCTACAAATAAAAATATCCTTGCATTTAATTTTATTTTTTTAATTGTATTAACATATTTATTAAATAAATACGTATTAAATTTTTCATTTACTATTCTATTTTTAGGCTTACCCTCTATAGCTATCATATCCTTTCCATTATGCTTATTATAATAGCCTGTGGTATGCCCTCCTCTGTCAAATAAATCTAATAGCAGCCTTTTATCCTTTGCAGCTACACTATAATTATTTCTACCCTCCTTCAAATATAAATCAACATATTTTCTCCAAATACTTACAACACCACCGGTGTATATAGCAGATTTCATTCTTCCTTCAATTTTCAAAGAATAAACTCCTGCCTCTATAATATCAGGTAAAATATCCAAGGAGCTTAAATCCTTACAGCTAAGTAAATTTGTTTCATTCCTTTTATTTAATTTTTTATTATTATCATAAAGACCATATTCAAGTCTACAAGGCTGAGCACAGGAACCACGATTACCACTTCTTGCACCAATTAATGAGCTCATAAGACATTGCCCTGAATAAGCATAACATAAGGCTCCATGTACAAAGCATTCTATTTCTATATTTGTTTTTTCATATATTTCTTTTATCTCTTTTAATGATAATTCTCTGGCAGGAACTATTCTTGTAATTCCATATTTTCTTAATATATCTATAGCTTCAAATCCTTGAATGCTCATTTGTGTACTGGCATGCTTTTCTATATCAGGAAACATTTTATTTAATAAATATAGCACTCCCAAATCTTGAACTATTAAAGCATCTATACCATTTTTATAATATGGTAAAATATAAGAATAAAGCTCTTTTATTTCTTTTTCCTTTAATAATATATTGACTGTCAAATATACTTTTACTCCAAAATGATGGGCATAGTCGATTCCTTTTAATATAATATCTTCATCAGTGCTTACACTTTCAGCACTTTTTCTAGCTCCAAATTTAGAGCCGCCTATATATATTGCATCAGCTCCGGCATTCACTGCGGCGACTAAGCTTTCATAGGAGCCTGCCGGAGCTAATAATTCTATTTTTTTCTTCATCATCTATCCTAAAACTTTTTTTGCAATATCAACTGATTCTCTTGCATCCTTCGCATAATAATCTGCTCCTATTTCCATAGCATAAGCCTTTGTCAGCACTGCCCCTCCTACCCAGATTTTACAATCAGGTTTAACACTTTTTACAGCATCTATAGTATCCTTCATTGATGAAAGTGTTGTTGTCATAAGAGCAGATAGACCTATCAATTTCAAATCTTCTTTTTGTACTATATCAACAACTCTTTGTATAGGCACATCCCTTCCCAAATCAAAAATTTTATATCCGTAATTCTCTAAAATAACCTTCACTATGTTTTTACCTATATCATGAATATCCCCTTTTACGGTAGCAACTGCAATCTTTCCTTTACTAATACTTTTTCCACCATTCTTTATTATTTTTTCTTTTATTAAATCAAAGGCCTCGCCTGCAGCATTTGCCGCATTTATAAGCTGTGGTAAAAATAAAATTTGTTTTTCATATTTATCACCGACAACATCAAGTGCAGGTATTAATAATTTATTTATAATATCTATTTCAGACATAGTTTCTAAATATTTCTTGGTTAAAGCTCTTGTTTTTTCCTTTAGCCCCTTTAGTATAGCACTTTCTATACTTTCATCATCATTTATTTTAATATCGTTCTTTTCTAAAATTTGTACATCCGAAAATCTTTCTATATATTTTGCACAATCTTTATCCTCTAAATTTATAACCTTATATGAAATGACCGCATCCATAATCCCTTTAATATTAGGATTTATAATCGGAAAATTCAAACCGTTTTGCATAGCCTGAATAAGGAAATTTTCTGTTATATGTTGCCTCTGTGGTAAGCCGAAGCTTATATTGCTTACACCTAATGTATTCCACAGTCCTAATTCCTGACTTACTCTTTTTACAGCCTCTAAGGTATATCCTGCCTGCTCCTGCTTTGCACTTACGGTCAATGTTAAGCAATCTATTATTATATCCTCTTTTTTTATACCATATTCTAATGCTTTTTTTAATATATATTTAGCATTATCAAGTCTTTCATCTACACTCTCAGGTATGCCCTTTTCATTAAGAGCCAGTCCTACTATACTTGCTCCATATTTTTTTGCTAAAGGTAAAATCAAATCTAATCTTTCATCCTCTGCATTAACAGAATTTATTATAGCTTTTCCATTATATACTCTAAGACCCGCTTCTATAGCTTTAACATTACTTGAATCTATTTGTAATGGTATATTAACAATAGCTTGTACCATTTTCACTACATCAACCATAAGAGAAACTTCATCTACACCCGGTACTCCTACATTGATATCTAAAATATCAGCACCACTTTCTTCCTGCTCTAGAGCCATTGAACAAATATAATCCATATCTCTTTCTATTAAAGCATTTGCAAATCTTTTTTTCCCTGTAGGATTTAATCTTTCTCCAACAACCTTAACTCCACCATAAGGTATTACCTTTGTAGCTGAACACAAACCATTTTTCTTTTTATTTGTATCTTTTATATATTTTACATCTTTAAATTCTAAAGCAAGCTTTCTTATATACTCCGGTGTACTTCCACAACAAGCTCCAATATAAGCTACATTAAGAGCCTTATATTTTCCCATCTGTCTTGCAAATTCATCAGCATCTATATCATATTTATTAGTTTTAGGGTCTGGAAGTCCCGCATTAGGTTTAATTATTATAGGTAAATTAGTCCATTTTTTTAATTCCTCTGTAAGAGGAAATATTTCATTAGGACCTAATGAACAATTAAAGCCTAAAGCAGAAACTCCAAGTCCCTCCAAAACAAGTGCCATTGAAGCAATAGTAGTACCTGTAAAAGTTCTACCACTACTTTCATAAGTCATAGATACCCATATAGGTAAATCAGTCCATTCCTTTGCAGCCAATACAGCCGCTCTTACCTCATATAAATCTGTAAAGGTTTCTAAAGCAATTATATCTGCACCTGCTTCTTGTCCACTAATTACAAGCTCTTTAAATATATCATACGCTTCTTCAAATGATAGAGTACCTATAGGCTCTAAAAGCTCGCCTAAGGGACCTACATCCAAAGCTACTCTAATATTTTTATCACCTATAATATCCCTAAGCTCATCTATAGCTTCCTTTGCCAAACCTATAGAATTCTTAATAGCCATATCAGTATCAATCTTGGTACCCTCTAATTTTTTCCTATTTGCTCCAAATGTGTTTGAATAAATAATATCACTTCCGGCTAATATATATTTTTTGTAAATATCCTTTAAAATTTCTTTATTATCATATGTAAATACCTCAGGATGCTCACCGGGCTTCATACCACATGCCTGTAGCATAGTACCCATTCCACCATCTAATATAACAACTCTATCTTCCACAACGAACTCCTCTTCTTAAAAATCTGCAGGCCTTAAAATTATTGCACTGATTACAAGACGGTTTTTTATTATCTATTTTTATATCAGATACTCCTATAATTGCTGTAACGGACTTTCTTGGAATCATAATTCCTGATTCACTTATATTCAAGCCTATTTTCTTACCTGTATCCAAAATATGTGAAAATTCTCTCTGAGCTGATATTGGTAAATCTCCATATCCCGGCGAAAATCTGAAGGTTAAATATTTCCCTACATTTTTCAACCTGAATTTAGTATCTATATTATCACATACTGCTTCTATTAATGTACTTGCACAGCTATCCATAATAACTGAATCACTAACATTTTTTACACCTGCAATTCTTATTTGTCTTTCAACATCTATCCCTATAGTTGCAGCAAATAATATTATTTTATTACAATACTTAATATGCTTTTTTATATCTTCTCCCGATAAGAAAGAAAGCTCTTTAGGTAAAATTCCCATCTCTTCCAATATATATTCTTTAAAAGTATATCTTGGTTTTGCAACCCTATTTACAGTTTCAATACATCTATGTATTTGAGCATTTAAATTATCATCTATTATTTGTCCTCTATATTCCAAATATCTAAGTATTTCTTCTAAGTCCAAGTTATCCAGCTTGAGCTCTAAGTCCATATTTTTCCCCTCATTTTATACTATAATAATAAATACTATCTATTCACAATAGCCTATCAAGCTCAAACCAAAATTCTACACCGTTTCTTACATTATTTACTCCATAGTTATTTTTATGTGCTTCTAATATAGCCTTTACAATAGATAATCCTATTCCGCTACCGCCATAATTTCTTGAATGAGCCTTATCTACCTTATAAAATTTTTCCCAAATATTTTTCATATCAGCCTCTGCTATATTATTACCTTCATTAAATACAATTACTCTTATTTTATCTTTTCTTATATTTTTTATATATATTTTAATATTAGCATATTTGTCCGTATGATTTATAGCATTACTTATATAATTAGTAATAACCTCTTCAATTTTAAATTCATCGGCTTTAACTAATATTTTTTCTTGCATATTTTTTTCATAATCAAAGCTTAAAAATATATTTTTTTCATTTGCTAAAATAGCAGTAGAAGAAATAATAGCCTTAATAAGCTCAATTATATCAAAGATACTTATATCCAAGCACTGATTTCCTGATTCAAAGGATGATAAACTCAATAACTGTTTTACTATTGTATTCATTTTATTTGCTTCATCTATAATAACATCAGTATAATATTTTCTATTCTTTTCATCTGTGCATAATTCATTTAAGCCTTCGGCATAGCCCTGTATCAAGGCTATCGGTGTCTTTAATTCATGACTTACATTTGCTATAAAATCCTTCCTCATTATATCTATTTCTTCTTTTCTTTGAATATCCTTTTGTAGCTGTTCATTTGCAAGCTTTAACTCACAAAATGCTTTTTTAAGGCTGTCAGACATAATATTCATATTATGCCCTAAAACACCTATCTCATCCTTACTATGTCCAATATATTTAATATCAAAATTAAAATTACTCATCTTCTCAGAAATTTCAGCCAGGCTCTTTATAGGATTAGTTATCATAAGGCTTACATAAAAGCCTAAAAATAGAGCTAAAATAACTGTAAAGCTGAGTATATATATAAGAAATCTATTAGATAAGCTTATGCTTTCCTTTAAACCCTCTATTGAAGCTGACATCAATACCATAGTTTGATTATCATCTGCATATCCTAAAAAGTCAATGAAAGAAGTCTTAACACTGTCAACATGATGTTGTATTATCTTATATTTAGAATTTTTAAATAATATTTTATATGAATTTTGATTTTTATCAAAAATTAAATCCTGTACTCTTTTCAGTAAATAATCTCCATCTCTTTCATTTGATATAATTGCACTCGAAGTTACAGAATCAACCAATACTATTGTTATATTATATTTATATGAATATTCTAATAATAATTCCTCAAGTTTATTTTTATCTAAAATAAATTTATCTATCTTGGAATATGCTTTTTTTAACTCGTCTATTTTTTCATGTCTATAATAAAGCTCCAAAGCAAAATTATTTAGTATTGCAAGCATAATACTTATAAAGGCTAAAATTGAAAATAAAAGCAACATTATTTTTTTTCTAATAGACAACTTCATCATTCAACCTCAAATTTATATCCCATTCCCCAAATAGTCTTAATAAGCTCGCCTTTATTGCCCATCTTAGCTCTTAATTTTTTTACATGTGTATCAATAGTTCTGGCATCTCCAAAATAATCATAATTCCATACATTATTCAAAATCTTTTCTCTTGATAAAGCTATACCTTGATTTTCTATAAAATATGTCAAAAGCTCAAATTCCTTATAGCTTAAATCAATATCTTTATCATCAATTTTTACAATATGAGCAGATTTATCTATAGTTATTCCACCTGCACTAAGCTTCATATCCTTATTGGTAACTCTTCTAAGTATGGCTTCAACTCTTGCCACCAAAATTTTAGGACTAAATGGCTTTGTTATATATTCATCTGCTAAAAGCTTATATCCTTCAAGCTCATCTCTTTCCTCCGATTTTGCAGTTAGCATAACAACAGGAAGATTAGAATAAGTCCTTATAGATTTTAAAACTTCAAATCCATCCATTTTAGGCATCATAACATCCAAAATTATAAGCTTCAGATCTCTTGTAGTCATAAATATATCAATGGCTTCCTTACCGTCAGCAGCTTCTATAACCTTATATCCTTTTATAGTCAAAAAATCTTTGACAAGCTTTCTCATTCTTTCTTCGTCATCAACGACCAGTATTTTAATTTCTTCCATAGCTTCCTCCTATCCAAATCAATTTAATTATTAATATTAACAAAATAAGAGGCTTTTGACTATATTGTTCACAATTTTTTCTATATTTAAAAAACCAAGCTTTAATTTTAACTTGGTTTTCTTTTATTAATCTTCTTTAATTGTATCTATATGCAACTCCTCCAGCTGTTCCTTATCAACAAAATCAGGAGCATTTATCATAAGATCACTTGCATCCTTTATTTTTGGAAAAGCAATAACATCTCTTATAGAATTCGCCTTTGCCATAAGCATTACAAGTCTATCAAAACCATATGCAAGTCCTGCATGAGGAGGCACTCCATATTTAAATGCTTCTAATAAATATCCGAATCTTTCTTCTGCAACTTCTTTTGATAATCCTAAAATATCAAACATTTTTTCTTGAATTTCAGCTTGATGAATACGTACAGAACCACCGCCGATTTCAGTTCCATTTAATACTATATCATAAGCCTTGGCACGTACCTTTGACAAATCGGAATCTATATAAGCAAGATCCTCTTCCATAGGGCTTGTAAATGGATGATGAACGGCATAATATCTCTTGTCCTCCTTTGAATATTCAAATAAAGGAAATTCTACAACCCAAACGAATTTAAATTCATCATTATCAATAAGTCCTAAAATATTAGCCAAATGTACTCTCAAGGCACCTAATACTGCCCAAACTATCTTATCCTCGTCTGCAGCAAATAAAATCAAATCACCTTTATTTGCCTTCATTTTACTAATAATATTATTTATTTCTTCATCCTGTAAAAATTTGGTAAATGATGATTTTATATTTCCATCCTCTTCTATAGCAAGATATGCAAGTCCTTTTGCACCATAATCCTTAGCAAGCGATACCAAACTGTCTATTTTTTTTCTAGGCATACCTGCCTGACCTTTAACATTTATAGCTCTTACACTTCCACCATTTTTTATAGCTGTACTAAATACTGAAAATTCACAAGCTGATAAAATATCACTTAAATTTTCAAGCTCCATTCCAAAACGTAAATCAGGCTTATCACTGCCATATTTATCCATGGCCTCCTGCCATGTAATTCTAGGTATAGGTAAAGCTAAGTCCATATCAAAAACCTCTTTAAATAGATATTGTAATAGTCTTTCATTTACCTCTATTACATCCTCTACATCAACAAAACTAAGCTCCATATCAATTTGTGTAAACTCAGGCTGTCTATCTGCCCTTAAATCTTCATCTCTATAGCAACGTGCTAATTGGAAATATCTATCATATCCTGAGCACATTAATAATTGCTTGAATAATTGTGGAGACTGTGGCAAAGCAAAAAATTTTCCGGGATGAACTCTACTTGGAACCAAATAATCTCTTGCCCCCTCAGGTGAGCTTTTTATCAATGTAGGAGTTTCTATTTCTAAAAATCCATTACTTGCCAAAAAAGCTCTTGTTAAAGTTGCTATCTTAGATCTTAAAATAATATTTTTCTGAACATCAGGTCTTCTAAGATCCAAATATCTATATTTTAATCTTAATTCTTCTTTTGTTTTACTATCTATCTCTATATGAAATGGTGGTGTTAAGGATTCTGATAAAATTCTAAGCTCACAAGCTATCACTTCAAGATGCCCGGTTTCTAAATTTTCATTATATGCCCCTGACCTTTTTTCAAGATTTCCGACAACAGCTATACAAAATTCAGATTTTAATTTGGAAGCTTTTTCAAAAACCTCTCTACCGCATTTTTCCTCTTCAAATATTATTTGTAATAAGCCCGTTCTATCTCTTAAATCTACAAAAATAAGTCCACCCTTATTTCTACTTTTTTGAACCCAGCCCATAACACAAACTTCACTTGAAAGCTGAGCCTTTACTACCTCACTACATCTATGGCTTCTTTTTAAGCCCTTCATTGATTCTGCCATACCTGCTCCTTTATAAATTCTACTTAAATTCTTTATTATAAAATTCCACAAATTCTTCATATCCCAAATCTATAAGCTGATTTTTTTGGAATTTTTTATTTTTATTCATCTTAACAACCAAAACTATATTTCCCTTTTCTCTATCCTCCATAGCTAATTTAAGCATCTTTTCTATTTTAAGTTTATCCATATCTTTTTCAAATAAATATGCTTTTTTTCTTATATTAGTCTTGATTTTAAAATTGTTATCCATAAGTATACTTATTATTCTTTCAAAGCCTATAGAAAATCCGCAGGCAGGTATATCCTTACCTATAAATTTTCCTATCATCTTATCATATCGTCCACCACCTGCTACAGAACCTAAAAAACCTTCCATGCTTACTTCAAAAATAGTTCCTGTATAATAAGCCATACCTCTTACAAGACTTGGATCAAAGACAATATTAATATCATTATTCATATTATTTTTCACACTTGTAATAATATAATATAAATCATCAATCTGATTTTCTTCAATAAAATCCTTTAATATAGCTTTTAAAGTAATAAGTGAATTTTCATCCTTAAGCTTATCAAATAAATCTATATATTTATCTACATTTTCAGATAAAAGCCCCATTTCTAAAAGCTCTTTTCTTACACCATCCATTGATATTTTATCTAATTTATCTAAAATAATAAATACCTTATCCAAGCTATCTTCGCAAAAACCTGCATATAAGGCCATAGCCTTTAATATTTGTCTATCATTAATTCTTATTCTAAATTTATTATCCGGACATATTCTTGATAAAGCCTTAGCACTGGCTGTTATAAGCTCTATCTCTGCCAAATTGCTCTCATCACCTAAAATATCTATATCACATTGAGTAAATTGTCTAAATCTACCCTTTTGCGGTCTGTCAGCCCTCCATACATTACCTATTTGTAAGGCCTTAAATGGAGTATTTAAGCTTGCTTCATTATTTGAATAATATCTTGCAAGTGGTAAAGTAAGGTCATATCTTAATCCTCCGTCAACCACATCCGAATCCTTGGTCGCATCCTTTATATTTAATTTTTCTCCTCTTTTAAGTATTTTAAAAATCAATTTTTCATTATCTCCACCTTGCTTTGACAAAAGATTTTCTATATGCTCAACAGCCGGTGTTTCTATTGATACAAAGCCGAATGACCTATATGTATTTTTTATAATATCAATAATATAATCTCTCAATGCCATCTCATCAGGTAATATATCCTTCATACCTGTCATTGTCTTTTTTATTAATGCCATATCTACTCCTTTATACAATTAAATTCATTATAATAAGCTTCTAAAATATCAGCTTTTTTTGCTATTATATCATCTATTCTTTCAATATAAAGCTTCGGATCCTTTACATTTTCTATACGACTTAGCCTATTTTCCTTTGGATAAATAAGCTTTGTAGATGTACCTGCCCCGCAGGCTATAATATTTTGCTTTTCTTCCATAATTAAAATATTATATATACATTCCTTTTTAGGCTTGGCATAGGCAACATTTTCAAAATTACCTATCATATTTTTTTGCCTATACATATAATAAGGAAAAAGCCCCATATCTATACAGGCATTTTTACTCAAATCTATCATTTTTGAATTATTATCTATTTGCAAGCCATAATAAGCTTCTTTATTTATATTTAATTTTGCAGCCCTTTTTATTGCCAATGTATGAACTGTTATAGATTCAGGTGATAATTTTTTTAATTCTTCCAAAGTATAGGACAAATCACTTAAATTTTCTCCCGGTAAGCCCAAAATAATATCAGTATTAATATTATCAAATCCAAGCTCTCTTGCAAGATAAAATGCTTTTAAAAACTCCTCTCTGCTTTGTCTTCTACCTATTATTTTCAATGTTCTGTCATGCATTGTTTGAGGATTTATAGATATTCTACTAACCTTATGTTTTTTTAATATCTCCAATTTTTCCGAATCAATACTGTCAGGTCTGCCAAATTCAACACTAAATTCCAACAAAGCTTTTAGATTAAAATTATTTTCTATACAGCTTATTATTTTATCAAGTTCAAAAGCTTCTATAGAGCTTGGAGTCCCTCCTCCTATATATATAGCTTGCAAAGTCTTATTTTTAACAAGCTTAGATATTTGCTCTAATTCCCTACATAAGCTATTTATATATAAATATGTTTTATTCTTCCATTTATCTATAGGATATGAAGTAAAAGAACAATAAGCACAGGTACTTGGACAAAATGGAATACCTATATATAAACTAAAAGCTGTTTCATAAGATATTTTTTCAAGTATACTTTTTTCTCTTAAAGCTATATCCAGACATAAATCAAGCTTGTCATCACTTATAAAATAAGTCTGCTTCATTATATTTTTTATATAATCAGTATTTTTATTTTTTTCTAAAAGTTCCATTATAAGCTTAGTCGGCCTTATACCTGTTAAAGTTCCCCAAGGAAGAGCTTTTTTGTTAATTTCTTCTAAAATCTTATATATTTCTCTTTTTATATTATTTTTATTTATTTTTCTATCTTCATCTATATTTAACTTAAAGTTTGCTTCCTTAGCTTGATAAATAAAATAAATATCAAAAATAAATTGGTCTTCAAAAGCACTACCCTTTAAAATTAATCTTGTATTTTCATTTTTTTCACTGATATTATATTTATATTCTTCTCCGGGATAAAAAGCCATAAATAATTCTCTAATATCCTGTTCATAAGGTATATTTTCCAATAATAATATTATCATCAAAAGCCTCTGTCTAATCTTGATCTAAAATCGGATTAAATTTTTTTTCATATCCCATAGTAGAAACTCCCATATGACCGGGATAAACAATTATATCGTCATCAAGTAAAAATAGCTTATCTTTTATTGATTTTTGCAATTCAACAAAGCTTCCACTATATAAATCATATCTTCCATAACTATGCCTAAATAAAGTATCCCCTGTAAATATAACTCTTTCTTCTTCAATATAATAGCATACAGAACCGTGTGTATGCCCCGGTGTTTCAATAACTTTGATTTTCACATCTAAAAGCTCTAAAATTTGTCCATCCTTAACTAAAATATCAGCCCTTGTTTTAATATCTTTTCTAAATAAATATTTAGCGGCATTATTATCGGAATCACCAATTATATCCTCTTCTTTTTCACACATATAAGCTTTTATATTATATTTATTTCTTATTTCATCTAAAGCTAAAATATGATCTGCATGTGCATGTGTAAGCAAAATAGCTATTGGCTTTAATTGATTTTCTTCAATAAAGCTCTCTATTTTTTCAGGCTTTGCGGCCGGATCTATTACAATACATTCCTTTGTATCCTTATTATAAACTATATATACATTAGTTGCCACCCAACCAAGCTCCATACTTTCTATCAAAAGCTTATTCATATTCCCTCCTAACCTGTAGTTCTTTCTATATCTATAACACTTTCTACCTGTCTTAATTTAGCTAATAATATATTTAATTCCTCTGTACCTTTTACTTCAAAACTTAAACTGATAGTTGCAAGCCCTTGTTTGTTTACCTTTGAATTCATTGATATAATATCTATGCCCTTTTCAGTGAATATTCTGCTTATATCTACAAAAATCCCAATTCTATTATTTGCAAATATTTTTATTTCAGCCTGATATCTTGAAGAACCGGACTCTGCCTCTTTCATTTCCCACTGTGCCGGTACCAATCTTATTCTATCCTCTTCCGGCATATTTAAAACATTTATACAATCCGTTCTATGTAGACTTATCCCTCTTCCTCTAGTAACAAAGCCTACTATTTCATCTCCCGGAACAGGTAAGCAGCATCTGGAAAATCTAACTGCCAAATCATGCAAGCCTTTGACTATAATTCCATTTTTTTCTTTTTTTAAAGGCTCAATTTTCAAATTATTAGCAATATTTTCAAGTATATCCGAATCACTTATATTTTTAATGGCAAATTTTTCTTTTTCAGATAACATCTTATTAACAATTTGCCCTTCTTTTAAAGCTCCATGACCAAGACTTGCTAAAACACTCTCCCAATCCTTGTAGGCATATCTTTTCATTACTTTTTCCTGAAATTCCTGCTTATTTATTTCAGAAAAATTAATACCCTTAGATTTACAATATTTATCTATAAGCTCCTTACCACGTTCTACATTATCATCTCTTAATTCATTTTTAAACCATTGATTGATTTTATTTTTTGCACCTGCTGATTTTACTAAAAATAGCCAGTCTCTACTAGGACCTCTGGAATTTTGTGAGGTTATAATTTCAACTCTATCTCCATTATTCAACTTATCATCTATATTAGCCAATTTTCCATTTATTCTTGCACCAACCATCTTATTTCCAACTGCTGAATGTATAGAATATGCAAAATCTATCGGCGTTGAGCCCTTAGGCAAAGCCTTAACATCTCCACTAGGTGTAAAGCAATATACAGTTTCTGAAAACAAATCCAAATCATTTATTACTACATTTAAAAATTCTCTATTATCCGACATATCTCTTTGCCAATCAAGAATTTCCCTTAACCAATTAAGCTTTTCAGCTTCTGCACCCTCTGCGACTTTTCCTGAGCCTGACTCCTTATATTTCCAATGTGCTGCGATACCATATTCAGCTGTCTTATGCATTTCAAAGGTTCTAATTTGTATTTCAAATGGCTTTCCATTATGTGAAATAACTGTAGTATGTAAGGATTGATACATATTTGGCTTAGGCACGGCAATATAGTCCTTAAATCTGCCCGGTATAGGCTTGTACATTGCATGAATAACACCAAGTGTAGCATAGCAATCCTTTACACTATCAACTATAACTCTAACTGCAAACATATCATATATTTGATCAATGGTCTTATTTTGGTTTTTCATTTTTTTATATATAGAAAAGAAATGCTTAACTCTTCCGCTAATCTCTCCCTTGATACCTGCATTCTCTATATGTTCACCAATATCTTGCATAATCTCTGTTACAAAATTTTCTCTTTCTTCTTTTCTAAGCTCTATCTTTTTAACAAGATCTTCATAGACATCAGGTTGCAAATATTTTAAGGAAAGATCGTCAAGCTCAACCTTGACTTTTGATATACCAAGTCTTTGGGCTATAGGTGCATATATTTCCATTGTTTCTTTTGCTTTTTCTTTTTGTTTTTCAGGCTTCATATATTGTAATGTACGCATATTATGAAGTCTGTCTGCAAGCTTTATTAATATAACTCTTATATCCTTTGCCATTGCGAGAAACATTCTTCTTAAATTTTCCGCCTGCATCTCCACCCTATCCTTAGTTAGAGAAATTTGTGTAAGCTTTGTTACTCCATTTACTAAATCAGCTACATCCGTTCCAAATATCTCTTGTATTTCTTCATAGGTATATATGGTATCTTCTATAACATCATGTAAAAGTCCGGCTACAATCGTTTCTTTGTCAAGCTCTAAATTTGCCAATATAATTGCAACACAAATAGGATGAATAATATAAGGTTCACCTGATTTTCTTTTTTGATTTTTATGTGCATCACAGCTTAATTTATAAGCTTTTTCTATCATACTTATATCATCTGAAGGGTGATATTTTCTTATAGTCTTTATAAGCTCATCATATAATTTTTCAGGAGATGTAAAATCCTCCTGCTTTGCGATTCTTGACTCCATATACATTAAAACATTAGTACCTTTTTTTTCCATAATCAACCTCTAAGAAATAGTTTAAATTTCATTATACAAACTTTTTATATTAATTGCAAATATAAAATCCTTAAGCTTACTTAACAAAAATACCGGAAAGCCTAAAGACAACTCCGGTATTAGATATTAGTATTTTTTTCTTATAAAGCTAAGCATATTCAATAAGGCTGTTATAAAAGCCAACCATCCAATAAAACAAATAATATATATAGTATATTTTAAAAATATATTGGATTTTATAAATTCTATTCCATTTTTATCAATGTCCTTCTTAGCTTTTCTTATATTTATTTCATTTTTACAAGCTTTCTCAGCTTTTACTCTAACAGCATTAACTAAAAGTCTTTTCGGTCTTGGCGGTCTTTTCGGATGACAGCTAAGAAGAGTAAGCATATCTTCACCCTCTCTCGGTAAAATTTTTTCCCATTCACTAGGTGAAATAATTTCCTTATCTATCACCTCATATTCCAATTTTCCATTTATTCCATCAATAAAAATTTTATCTCCACTCTCAAGCTGATCAATATTGTAAAACATCAAATCACCCCAAAATCCCCTATGCCCCGCTATAACGCATCTGGTCGATTTCCCGCCAATAGGAAGACTTGTTCCTTCTATTTGAGCAAGTCCGGCTTTTAAATGCTCCTTACTTGCATCCAAATAAACAGGCTTTTTTAAACCAAGCTTCGGAATTAAAAGATAAGCAAAGACCTTCGATTTATCCAAGCCATTATAATCACCTACATAATCTTCGTTTTCAAAAGGATCAATAATATTATTTCCCTGATTAACTATATTTTCGTTATAATTCTTTATTTCCAAGCTCATAAGCGGCTTTTTACTTTTAAAATTTTCATAATTTCTATTTGCAACTAATTCCCTAAAGGATATTGATGTAAATGCTATAAGAGGCATAAAAATACCGATTAATACAAATATATATCCGATAATTATTCTATTTCTTTTGTTCATACCTTCTTTTTATCTTCCTATACAAAATAATAATTATTATAAATAAAATAATTATAGCTATAATTATAATTCTTGTCCAAATATTATGCTCATTATTTTTTTCAATATGAGGAGCAGCTTTCTTATCTTCAAGCTTTTCTTCATAAGGCACTCTTTTGCCTCTAACTAAAAGTCTATGTGAATTAATCATATATGGTGTACAGGTGAGTAATGTCATATAATCCTTACCTTTAACGACCAAAACAGGATCAAAATCCCAAGGCTCAATATTTAAAATTTGATCAACCTCATAAGCCAATGTTTCCTTTATATTTTTAAAATAGAAAATATCTCCCTTTTCCAGCTTATTTAATTCTCTAAATAATTTAACATAAGGCAGACCTCTATGAGCTGTTATTACACTATGTGTATCCTTTCCTCCAATAGGTAAGCTTGTTCCCTCAAGATGACCGGCAGCCTTTTGCAAAACCTCTTCAGATGTACCGGCATAAACCGGGATTTTTTGACTTATCTTAGGTATTTCAATATATCCAATTTGCTCTTTTACCTCTATCATTCTTGCATAATTTTCCAATCCCCTCTCTTGCCTTTTTGTATAAGGATCAGCAAGCCTTGAGGGATCCAAGGTTTCATTATATGCACGTGCAAGGTCAATTCTTTTATCAATTTCTTCTTTTGAAATTTCATTTGTAGCTTCATCAAAGGCTTCAATTTTATTATTATTTTTAATTGTATAGTAATAATTAGAAATAATAGGATATATAGTTATTAATAAACCTAAGATAAATACAAGTAACAGCTTCCAATTTTCCTTAAGTTTTTTTAGCATTTTTTGCCCTTATCCTTTTTTTTATATATCTATAAATTAAATTAAATATAATAAGCAATATAAAAGTAAGTAAAATAATTACTCTAAGATCCGGTCCAAGATTAGTTCCAACTTCTTCAATTATTTTTTTATCAAGCTGATCATCATAGGCTATCCTTGTTCCTCTTACCAATAATCTATGTGTATTAATCATAATAGGAGTACAGGTGAGTAATGTAGCATAGTCCTCATTATCTACAATCAAAAGATCTGAAAAATCGCTCGGTTCTATAACCTTTATTTGATCGACTTTGTATGCCAAAGTTTCTTTTATATTTTGAATATAAAATCTGTCCCCAATTTTAACTTTCACTAAATCAGTAAAAAGTCTTGCACTTGGTAAGCCTGAATGAGCTGTAATAACTGTATGTGAAAATCTGCCTCCAATAGGTAAGCTTGTTCCCTCAAGATGACCGGCAGCCTTTTGTAAAACCTCTTCACTTGTACCTGCATAGATAGGAAGCTTTACATTGATTGAAGGTATCCTTATGGTACCAATCTTTTCTCTAAGCTCCAGCATCTTTGCATAATTAGTCATTGCCTGACTCTTTTCATCATCAGAATAAGGATCTTTTTTTATGACATTTGCCAATTCATCATTATAAATAATTGCAAGCCTCATTCTTTCTTCAATTTCTTTTGCAGAAAGACTTGCTTTTGCTTCATCAAAGTCCTTAACCTGATTATTTGCTTCAATTCTATAGTAATAATTAGAAATCATGGGATAAGTAAAAATTACAAATCCCATGATAAAAATAAGTATAAATATAATATTAGATTTTCTTTTTTTATTTTTTGCCATATCTCTTCCTTAATATTAATTTTTGTTATCCTTAATTAAATATAGTCCAAGTGCAAGCATTATACTGCCGGAAATCAACAAAATAATAAGAGTAATATCTCCGGTTTTTGGTATTGGCGGTCTTTTATTATTTTTAATATAAATAATTTTTTCAAACGATTCATCATTAATTTCAAATTTTATGGCACCATTTAAAAGGTTATAGCTTTGTGGAGCTTTAATTTCCCATATATAATATGTACCATAATCCAAAGCGTCAATTTCAAATTTACCATCTTCATCAGAAGTTAAAACTATATCCTTGTTATCCTTCTGTATTCTTACATACTTACCGTCAACAAGCTTCGTAATTATAAATTCAGCTCCTAAAAGTGGCTTGCCTCTTTCATCCGACTTAAAAAAATGAATTTTACCCTTTTTTTTCTTATTTTTAATATTTAAAGAAGTGGCTTTTGCATCAAATATAGTAAAATAAACTTCATCTTCTAAAATTTCATACCCATAAGGAGCTGATATTTCTTTAAAAAAGTAAAGTCCCGGCTTTAAATTTCCGATTAAAATTTTACCATCCTTATCAGTTTCAAAAATTTCATTTTCTCCATTATTATCAAATTTAAAATTCTTTGTTTTTACCAGCTCTCCACTAGAAAAATAAAGCCTGAATTTTGCTCCTGAAAGCACATCCCCTTCTTCGTTCGTTTTAATAAGCTCCACAGTATTTGGCGGTAAATTCGGAGCTGGTGGAGTATTTGGAGGTACCCTAGGCTCTTTCGGTCTTGTATCCCATTTTAAATTTACAATATTAGTTTCCTTAGGAGAAAAGATTATAGGCAACAAATAATGTGATCTTTTGTCAGCATTTATTTCCCTTAGATAATATAAGCCAAAAGAGAGATTGTCCAATTTAAGCTTATAATCATCTTCTTTTTTCGGATTTAATATCAATTTATAATTACTGTCCTGTAATTGTCTATCCATATCCTCATTAGTAAAGCCTTCCAATATGGAAATAAGCTTTGTCCTATCCATAGAAGTATCTATAAAATCAGGATTAAGCTTCCAAATTACAAGCGTTCTATTTTCTAAATCAGTTTGAAGCAAATTATCCTTTGTTTTAATATTAATAATTAAAGATGTGGCTGCATAAGCATAGAGAGGTAGTAAGAATATTGCTACCATAAATAAAATTATTAAAATCTTTTTTCTATTCATACTGCCTCCCTATAATAGTTTTATTAATCTTAAATTTATTCTTCCATTTTACGTCTTTTCATTGCAATAACAGCGCCCAACATTAATGTTATACCTACAAGAGTAAAGATAAGTGTACCTATACCACCGGTTTGAGGTATGGAAACCTTATTATTTATAATCTTCTTAGCATTAATTACATCCTTATCTTTTTCTTCATATGCAATATCGCAATCAGTTGTTTTGGAATTCTTATCTACTGTAAATGTAAAGCTTCCACCATTTGAAGGTAGTGCATATCCTACAGGTGCCTTTGTTTCTACTGCCTGATAATTACCATATGCAAGTCCTGTAACAGCAAATTGACCATCACCATTTGAATAAAATTTAGTTGCATCCTTCTTTTCACCCCATGTATATGCTAATTTTGCTTTTACAAAAGCTTCATCTCTGGATTTTTTAAGCTTATTTATCTCTTGCATTGCTTGATCTTTGCTAGTAATGTCTTGATTATTAATATTAACTTTATTATTAGCTGAAATCTCACCCTTAGCTAAAGCTTCATTAAGCTTAGTAATTGCGTCTTTGTATGCATTCTCTGCTGTTGTATACTCACCATTATTATTATTTTCATTTATCTGTAAATATTTATTATTATCTTTATTTTGAATAATAAATTCAGCACCTGCCAGTCTATCAGTACCATTCTTATCAGTTTTTACGAATTTCTTACCACCTGTTGTAACCTGTGGAGGTGTAGGAGTGATAGATGTAGGATTTTTGGTATTTGTTATGCTTACTTTTCCAGTAGTATCATCAGTAGTAAACGTAGCCTCATATCCGTCAACAATCTCTTTTATTTTATACTTTTCATTATCATCAAGTCCCTTAAATTCACCTGAATAATCCTTATCTTGAGTAACTTCGAAAGTAATTCCATTACCTAAATTTGTATCATCAACTTGGTTTTTGCCTGTAAATGTAACATCAGCTATTGTTCTATCATTTTCATCCAATAATAAATATTTAACCCTTAATCCGTCAGGAGCATCCCCTCCGGCAGCCCACTTTTTCTCTACAATAATATTTTTATTTTTTGGTTTTATTTTTTCACTACTGCTTGGCTTTGGTGGCTTATGATTATAATTTATAGTGATATTGTTATCCATAGGCTTATCATCTATAGCCTCAGCAGTAACCTTAGCCTTGTAAGTAAAGGTAATTGTTACATTCTCAGCTTCAGCTTGTTTATTTATCTTTTTCAAGCCTTCGTCTGTAAAGTTAAGCTTAAATCCATTACCAACATTAGTGATAGTATAATCATTATTTACTAAAGTTAAATGAGAGGCATCAATTTGTAAGCTATTCACTATATACTCTAATCCTCTGTCCATACTATCTTCCAAATAAAGGCTGTTAAATACACCTCCTTTTGGTAAGAAAGCTTTTACTTCATAAGGAATTTCTTTTCCTATTTCTCCCTTAACATTTGCTTTAGTTTTTTGATAATTTTCAGCCTGTGCACCAGCATCTTTTATATTGTTGTTATTATTGGCAATTGCTTCTAAAGTATTATTTGGTATAAAGTTTTTATCAAACTTTACTTTTTCTTCAATATTCTTTGGATATACATGAAGTGGCTGATCAATATCATAATTTCCTGAACCGTCAGGAAGACCTGCCGGTAAAATCAAATCAAATGGTACTGCCTTCATATCTGTAAGAGTTTCTCCATTTACACCCTTATAAGTAGAATTTTGCTTATCTTCAACAACTCTATAAGTACCATCTGATAAGGTTACTTCTGCTATACCGTTCTCACCATCATTAAGTTTAGATAAAATAAATTCTTTATCACCATTAGTGCTAACAGTTCCATTTTCTGCAAATTTAATTAACTTATAAGATTTTCCATCCTCTAAATCATTTGTTGATAATTTATCAGATACTTTCAAATCAGAACCTTTAGTATATTCTTGCGGTATTGGTTCTGCACCGGTATAAACTTCATATACTCTAAAAGCAACTCCATCTATAGCCTTTGCCTTTTGACCAAAATAATCAGTTATACTATTTATTTTCTTTCCATCATGATCTTTAGGCCACTTAGGTTTTCCAGCTTCTACTTTATTTAATTCTTCCTTATCCATAAGTATCTTATGAATCATAACTTTTGTCATATGTTTAGTTTGTACATCTGCCATTGTACTAAGCGGCATTAACATTAATATCATAATTAATGCCATAAATAGAGAAGTTAATTTTTTGATTTTCTTCATAACCTACCTTCTTTCTTTTTATAATTTATTTTATTTTTACTATTTCTGATTAATATTTCATCTAATAGCTTACATTTCTTACAATACTCTTATACTATCCCCCCTTCATATCTTTTTTTCAAAAAATATCCGGATAAGGTCATAATAAAAAGACCTAATACATAAAATATAGTGCTTCCCATACCTCCGGTATTTGAGAAAATAGATTTTGTATTTGTAATTGTAATTATTACCATATTAGTTTGTCCTGCCTGCTCTACTTTTATAAGGTTTTTATAGACAAATTTAGTATCCTGTTCATATTTATCATCAGAACCGGTTACCGATTTCGCAGGAATTATTAAATTTCCATTTTTTTCAATATAAAATGGAATAGGCTTTGATAATTTGACATGTGATTTTGGTGCTCGTTCTTCTACCAAATAATACAAGCCCGGTTCAAAATCCTGCCTCTTATTATCAAATTCATAGTAACCAGACTTCAAATTTGCAATCTGCCCATTAAATATATTTATACCATCCTTAGATATAAAAAATCTTGCTGAAGTACTTTCATTACCCTTTATAGGCTTATTATCATTATCAACCTTTACTATTTTTATCTTTAATTTCTTTGCTCCCTTTTCATTTTTTATACGAAGCTTTATCTTATCATTTGCAAGCTCGCTATAGTCAAATATTACAGCTTCATTATTCTTTTGCCCTATAAATTTTTCAAAGCCTTCTTCTTTGTCAAATTTATCATCCTTTAGCTTCCATGAAGTTATATGCTTCTTATTTGAATTATAGCTCTGTATAGTTTCTACTAATTCTAATTCTATAGGATCACATTCAACATATCCATCCGGTGTTTCAGTTTCCACAAGTACATATCTGCCAAGAGAATCAGCCTTTTGTATCTGCCCTTCATTTTCTTCTAATTTCCCGGATTTTAATGTAAATTTTTGTACCTCTTCAAAATTATCAGTATTTGTAAAATCACTTTGCTTATCAAGCTTTATATTCTGTTTTAAAAGCTTATAAAGAGTAAATTTAGCATTATAATCCTTAGCTTTTATATTATCGCTTATAAGAGCCTCAGTTTTCTTATCTATCTTTTCAAGCAAAATTTTAGGATTTTGAATATTTCCAATCTTTAGCAAATTTTCTTCCAAATTAATTTTATCAAGTTTTTGATTTTCATAATTTAAGCTTTGCAAATCCTTAACTCTTCTACCTCTTAAGCTTATTTCATTTATCCTTAGCCAACGTGAGCCGGAAGTTTCCAAAGACTTAAATCTTATAGCTTTTGCAAAAATATCAAGCTTTTCTTCATTAATATTTAAAATTGTATTCGGCTTATTCGGTTTATTTGCATTTTCATAAATCTTATATTCTTCAAAATTTATACCATCTATTGAATATTCTATAGAAAACTTATCAAATGCATCATTACCACCTCTTCCATTCTTATCTTGTATAAGCTTTAAGCTTGATAATTTGTATACATCATTTAGTCTAAGCTCTAAATATTGACCTGATAAAACAGTTGAATTATTAGGCTTGATTATTCCCTGTGTATCCTCATTACCATCAATTATAGCATTTTGATTTTCAAAGCTGCCTGTTATAGTCTTATCTATAGTGATTTCTGAAGTACCTAGGCTTTTTTCATTTTCACCATCAATATCCCTATATAAATTTATATTAAGATTTTTATCAATATAAATTTTATAGTCATCATCCTTTACATAACCCTCAGGTGCCTTAACTTCTTTTAGTGTATACAAGCCTTCCAAAAGATTATCAAAAATAATATTTTCAGATAAAGGGGCTTCTTTTTCTTGTGAATATGTATATGTATTGCTTGCATCATTGCTAAGCTTAAATTTTACTTTTTTATCATTTGCAAAATTTTTCACATCCTCTATACCCTTAATTCTTTTGGATATTGCAAGCCTTGCTTTTTGCTTATCATTTTTAACCTTAATAGTTATAGTTCCCTTTCTCTTAATAGGATCTATTATATCCATAGCCGAATAATCAATACTTATATTTTCATTATCTTGATTATCAAGCTTATAAAAGCCCTTGCTATCAGGTTTTGTCTTATCATCTAAAAGCTTCCATGTACTTGAAATTATATAATAATCCGGTAAAGCCATACTTATTTTTATTTTAGTTTTTACCAAATCTAAAAGTATAGGCTTAGATACCTCGTAACCGTCAGGTGCTTCCTCCTCTATCAAAGCATATCTTCCTAAGATAGACATTTTTTGATTTATAACATTTAAATTTTTACCGCCGATATTTCTTTGTTCAAATTGATTTTTAACATATGAATTTTCAGCAAGCTTACCATTTTTTAAAACAAATTCTTGAATTGCCTCGGTTTTTAAAAGCTTTTCTACCTCTGTAGCCGTAAGCTCTGTCTTATTATCATCAATCTTATATATTTTAAATTTTGCATTATAAGCTTTATCTCTATTATTTGAGCTTATAAGATTTCCATTTTTATCAACCTTCTGCAAATCAAGATGTGGATTTTGCATATTTGGAATATCCGCAATATCTTTATCTTTTTTGCCAAACTCTACATATTTTAATAAATTAGTATATCGCTTCTCATTTGCAACAGTATACTCATCACCAATTTTTGCACCCTTTATTGTAATCTCACGTGCGATAAACCATCTCCTTGTAGTACTATCCTGTGTACTTCTAAATCTTATAAATCTTGCTACAATATTTTGATCGGTAATTTCAGTATTTGCATTTGTATTAGGTCGTTCCGGCTTATTTTCATTTATAAATTCTTGTGGGTATGCATAAAAAGTTTTTCCGTCAATAGAATACTCAATAAGCATATCGTCAAAGGCATCATTTCCAGCTATAGTTTCACTTGGCTTTGGTGCTTGACAAAATCTAATATTAGAAATTTTATATAAGCCTTTCAAATCCACTCCTATATAATCATCTGCATTGATTTTATTGCCATCCATATTAATTTGAACTCCGGAATTTTCATTTCCGTCAAAAATATTATTATAACTGCCATATTGTAAAGGCCTATTTTTAAATCTCTCTGATAAAATCAGATTATTTGCAGTCAAAGGGATTTTATTATTTTGCTCTAAGCCCTCGATATTTTCCACAATAGCCGTATTTCCACACTCATCAACATATACCTTATAAGGCTTTAGCTTCTTAATATATCCTTCAGGTGCCAAAGTTTCTTCAAGGGAATAAACTCCATGGCTCAAATTATTAAATTCTATCTTTTCATGAGCCCCTTTTACTCCACTCTCCATTAAAAAGCCTTTATCATCATCCTTTGTTAGCTTAAATGCAATCTTCAAATTATCACTTTCTTTAAAAATAACAGGAGTAGCATTTGTTTCTACTTTCTTATAAAGACTAAAAGCACCCTTTGGCATCTTCTTATTCTTTATTTTTAAGATAAGTTTATTTTGTGCTAATGATTTATAATCAATTTTAAGGTCTTTAAATTCCTTTTCACCGCTAAATTTCGGATAAGCATCTTCTATTGGATATTTTGTTGTATCCTCTAAAAGCTTCCAGCAGCTTGTTGCCTTTTTTTGACTTGCACTATGATTTTGCCTTGTTTCTATCAAATCCATAAAAATAGGCTTTGCTTTAATATAATCTTGTGGTGCATTTGTTTCAAATAATAAATATCGTCCAAGCTCACTTGCTTTTTGTATGACATTTAGTAATTTTCCACCTTTTAATGTAAACTCTTGAATCTCTTTAAAGCCGTTTGGTAAAACACCTTTTTCTAAAGCTTTTTTTTCTTCATTACTTAGAGTACTTTTATTATCATCAATCTTATATAATTTAAATTTAGCTGTAAATCCGTCAGCATTATTATTTGTTATGATATTTCCATTCTCATCAGTTTTTATAAGATCCAATTTCGGATTTTGAATATTTCCAATCTTTACAAGATTTTCTTCTACATTTATATCCTGGTTAATAGAATCTTCTATTGTCTTTATAGCAAGACTCTTACCTGATATATCTATAGTATTTAGCATAAACCATCTACCGCCGGCTTTTTCAAGATTCCTGATTCTTATAAACCTTGCTTTCTCACTAAGCTTTGTTAATTCTATTATCTTAGGAGAATCATTATATCTTTTCAGTTCCTTATAATTTATACCATCTATTGAGCTCTCCAAAACCAACTTGTCAAATTTGTCATTTCCACCCTTTCCTGTAGGATCTTGTACAAATTTTATCTGAGATATATCATAATATCCGCATAAATCAACTCCAATATAAGTACCCTCATTTATAACACTTCCATTTAAAACATATTGAGCTACTGTATCATTATTAGAATCAAAAATCTTATCTCTTGTTCTGGCTCCACTCATATTTGCCTTTTTCAGTTGCTCTGATTCTAATAGATTACTTACACTTAATTGAATTTTTTTATCAGAATTTTTGCTTATATTATCAAGATCAAATACCTCAACCTTACCTGAATTTGACACTACAACTTTATAATTTTTCTTTTCCTTAACATAGCCTTCAGGAGGGTTAAGCTCCTCTAATGTATAAACTCCATCCTTCAATCCGTCAAAGATAATATTTGTATTTGCCTTTGCTTTTTTTTCTATCGGTACAAAGCTATTATCATTATCCTTTGAAAGCCTGAAACTAAGCTCTTTATCTATAAGATTCTTGATATTTTCAATACCCTTTATTCTTTTTGATATTGCAAATTCTCCACTACCCTCCTTAAAGTTTTTAATTTTTAATCTAATAGTATTATTTGCAACATTCTCAATATTTGCAAATTTTTTAGAATAATCATCAACAATAGACAATTTTGTCTTTGATTCATCATTTATATCCTCTGAAAGCTCTAATAATATAGGCTTATCCAACAACCTATATCCATTAGGTGCCTGTTTCTCTACTAAAATATATTTTCCATATTCGGAAAGAGGAAGCTTGTTATCACTTAATGGTGTGTTATTTTTATCTATAAATACACTTCCCTTATTTCCAATTTCAATCTTAGAAGCTAATTCTCCTGAATCAGCATTTAAATTTTCGTTGGAATTTAGAGTATCATCAACTTTTCTCAGTTCAAATTTTGCACCATTTCCATTAATTTCATTTCCACTCTTATCAACCTTTACCAAATTAATATTTGGATTTTGTCTATTACCTATTAAGTATAAACCGGATTCATTTTGAATCTCATTGTATGGCTTTGCATAAATAATAAAATCTTGAATACCTATCCATGTATCAGAAATTTCTTTCAAATTTCTAAGTCTGATATAACGAGCATCAATATTCATGTTAAGATGTGCAATGCCACTGCCCTCACTTTCTTCATATTCCTTAAAAATAGTATAATTTATACCATCTGATGAATATTCAAGCACAAAATTTTTAAATCTATCATTTATATTTCCCGGATGACCCTGATTTATTAAAATATATGAAATATTCTTTAAGGCTCCAAGATCAACTCCAAGATATGCCCCTACCGGAAGTCTGTTCGTACGTCCTTGAAATCTTTCCCATATTGCATAGGTATTTTCATCGTTATCAAGTGCATATGACTCCGGATTACTACGCTTTGGATTATTAAAATGCTCAGATTTAATAATTTTCATACCTTTTTGATAGCTTAAATCCTCTTTAGTATTATCCTCATAAAGCTTTGCACCCTGACTGTCAACAACAAGCTTATACTTAATTTTCTCTTTTACATAGCCTAAAGGAGCATCAATCTCTTCTAATGTATAATTGCCCGGTAAAAGATTGTTAAAAACTATTTCTTCGTTTACTTTAAATTTCTTAATTATATATTTTTTTGAAGTATCTTTTTTTAATTTAAAAGTAACCTCACCTTCATTAATAGCTTGATTTGTTTGTTTTACTCTTTTAGATAATCTAAGCTTTTTCGTATTTGCATTTGAAATTTTAATCGTTGAAATACCGTCAAACAAGGCTTCATCCTCAGCTGTGTCTGTATCTGCAGCAAGGCTTCTTACAGAGCGTTCCAAATCTTCAAGCTTATTATTTTCATTATTTTTTATTATTTTGTAAAAGTCCAAAATATTTTTAAAAATACCTTTATTTTTAACAGTCTCATTTTCTTCTGATATTTTTACTAAGCTTTCATCCTTTTTATCAATTTTTGCTTCTTTATCAGAATTTTCCAAGCTCATTTTTGCTTCTGAATCTTCATTATCCAAAGCTCTTGGTGTCATAGTGATTTTATTTTCTTTTTGTATTTCATCACTACCTTTAGCCTCGCTCAAATCAGGCAAAGCTTTATTTTCTTTGTTTTTACTTTCGCCTTCTTCATTACTTCCTATATTTTGATTATTATTTAATTCTGAAAGCTTTTCGCTATTTTGAATAAGCTTATCAGATTCTTCTAATTTTTTATTAATAATTCCAAGAAAATCTTGATTTTCTATTTTTGAATCTTCATTTTTATCTGAATTTTCTTTTGAATTATCATCTAAATCTTCATTCAAATTTTCTTTTTCAATTTCAGAAGAACTGTCAAAATATTCATCTTCAAGATTTTCTTCTTCATCCGAGGAATCTTCTTCATCATCCTGAACCGACACCGACCTGTAAGATACATTTCTTGTTTTAGCCTCTTCAAGTCCTTCAAAGCTTATCATATCCTCCAAGCTATCATCAAGCACTTCTATACTTCCATCACCCTTTAACCTTATACCGAATGGATTAGGAGAAAGCATTGAAAAGCTGCTGCCGTCAGATAAAACAGGTGCCTTTTCTTCCTTGATATAATATATTCCGGGCTTATAATATTTTCCACCATTTATAAATCTATAATCTCCGTCGCTAAGATTTGCAACCTCACCTGCCACCTCTTTTTTATGCTCATCAAGTATTCTAAATCTTGCAGGAGTCTTTATAATATTTCCACCTAAGGTAGCCCCATTATTATAATCAATTTTCTTAATTCTTATTCCATATTTTACCTTCTTATTTTTTATAATAAGATTTAAATCCTTATCATTATTTAAAAGCTTATCCACAACTGCGGATTTATTTTCAAGGCTTATTATTTCTCCATTATCTGTAATTTCAAATTTATAAGCTCCTCTAATACCAAGATAACCGCCCTCAGGTGCTTCAAGCTCTTTCAGATAATAAATTCCGGTCCTTAAATTATCAAATCTTAATATTCCTTCTTTTTTTCCGGTATTTGTTTCCCCTATTTTTGCCGGAGTAAAGGACTCCTGATTTTCATCCAAAAGCTCAAACTTAGCCTTTAATACTCTGAATTTTTCACTTGCAGTATCAGTAGGCTTTTTATCTGCATCAAAGTCCTGTGGATTTAAGCTTATATCAGGCTTAGGATTCTCAATAAGCCACTTTTCATAATTCTCCTTTGCTTTCTTTTCATCAATTACTCCAAAGTTTTTTAAGTCTTCTATAAGCTTCTTTTCCTTATTATTATTATCTTCCCATTCTTTAAGTGCTTTTTTATCTTCCTCACTTAAAATATCACCACTTGACGACATAAATTTTTCGACCTGAAGCTTATCTCTTTTTCTTATAATCAAATTATATTTTTTGGAGTTGACAATTTTTATCACAGGCTTTTTTTCATTATCACTCTCATTTAATTTTCTTAAAACTACTAAATTTTGACCGTCAGAATCCAAAACCGAAACTCTTCCATATTTATCAACTGAAATATCAAAAGGTCCTTCTATTTCATAATCATTTATAGTTTTTGTTTCTTCTAATATATATTGACCTGATTCCAAATTGTCAAATTTTATAAGACCATTAGCATCAGTAGTTTTTTGCTCTATCTGTTGTGCCTTTTCTCCCTTATCATTTTTTTCAAATAGAGTAAATTCCACACCTTCAAGCTTATTATCACTTTTATCAACTTTTTCTATATAAAATTCGCCTTTTTTAATATTTACAATAGGTAAATATCCTGAAAAGCTTCCCTTTAGCCTTCCATTTTCTATTATAAAAGGAATAGGAAATTTTAATTTTTCATATCCGCTCGGTGCTTCAGCTTCCATTATAAAATAATTGCCATCAGGTAAATCTTTATATTCTATTTCTCCATTTGTAAGATATTTTGTCGGTGTTTCAGCCCAATCCAATGCAAGTCCTTCTGCAGCCTTTGTTACAAAAACCTTATCAGCAAGTCTGGCATTCATCTTTGAGCCATCTTCAAAAACATATTCTTTTTTTGCATATCTAGGATCTGAATTTTCTTTTATAACTGAAAAATCAAAGCCGGCAACTTCATTCTCTGATTTTCCGGTATCCTCAGCATAAAGATCAAATTTTGCTTTTTGCTCATTATCATTTATTATATTTCCGTAGATATCAAATTTTTTTATTCTTATTTCACTTCTTTTTCTATTCGGAAGCCTAAAAATATAGCACCCGTCTTCCTTATCAAGCTCCCTAGGATTAAGATCACCAAGCCAGGATCTATGATATATATATGTTTTTCCATTAATATTTTCAACATTTATATAAATATCATCTGCCTTTTCATAGCCTTCAGGTGCTTTTGTTTCTTTAAGTGTATATACTCCGGGAGTCAAATAAGAAAATACAAATTCTGAAATACCTTCCTCATCTATAGTCTGATCATATTCAGATTCATCACCAACCTTATTTTTAATCAACTGAAAATGGGCGCCTTCAATTTGCTTGCCGGTAATAGCATCCAGCTTCTTTATTTTTAAATTTGGACTTATATTATTTGGAATTGTCGGTAAATTATTAGGATCCCATATTTGCCAATTTCCATGTCCTTTTTTATATTCTACCTTCTTTTGTATTTCAGCAGTTTCTCCTGCTACATGATCTATTGTTATTTTAAATCTAAATTCTTCATGATAGGTTTCATATCCATTTGGCGGCTTTATCTCCTGAACTATAAATTCACCATCCTTAAGATTTTCAAAAACCACCTTACCATTTTTATCGGCAACAGCCTTTACATTTTGAGTTCCATCAGTTCTTATAGCCATAAATTCGCAACTGCTATTACGCAAAGGCACTTCCTTTTCCTGACCGTCATTACCCTTAACGAGCTCAGTTTTTTGAAAAGAAAAATTGTATATTCCCTGTGCTATTCCTGAGGCTCTTCCTAATTTAGGTGCATACCTGAGGGTTACGACATTGTCTTTATCACGTGCCGACTGTTGGGATTGAATAGAATTATAATAATATTTTTTGGTATTCGGATTATTAGGATCTCCATCAGGCAAAGGAGCAAGCTTTTTTGTCTTTATTCGTACAACCAAGGTTTGACTGCCCAAATCTCTAACTCTAAATGATAATTGATAAATCTTTTTAAGATTTGACTTATCAATTTTTCCATTATGCTTTTCTCCTTTGACCTGTGCATATCCTCCTCTCGGATAAATTTGTCTTTCAGTTCCCTTAACATAAGAGCCTGAAACAGTTCCATGATCAGCTACATACATTTCTATATCCTTAGGAAGTGCTTCTTGATTATTTCCATCATATAGCTCATTGGTAACACCTAAGAAATCATAAAAATCTATTTCCCCTCCTCTTAAATTATCATTTCTGGCATTATATACCGCCTCCCATATAATATAATCGGAGCCTTCTTCTGCTACATATTTACTGAGATGCTTACAAAAACCCGCTATTTTCTCATCCTCATAATGTACTGTAGTTTCAACACCCAAAACCTTTTCAGCACATTCTTCCGTATCCTTAAAATTATGATATTTGGAAATATATGGAAGCGTTTTAGTAACAGTTTCCATGGTCTGAGGATTGTCCGGATAAAATCTGGATAAATTAGGCTCTATACCTACAGGCCATCTTTTTCCAAACTCATAGTCATTTACACTAGTACCATTTATTTCTTTAAGACCTTGTCCTTCGCCCACACTCTGACCGAGTGTAAAGTTTACTGTATAGTCAGCATCAGCCTTTGCAAATTTATTAAATACAAATCTTAAAGTATTACCTGACTCATAATAAATTTTACCTATTTCTACACTGCCACCACTTGATGAAGATCTTGAAAAGCCTATTATAGGTATGTCATTTACTGCATGTTCAAATTTTATTTCATCAGGAAGCTTTAGTGTGATGGACTGACCTGCATCAGCAGTTTTAGGGACTCTCAATACTCCACTTAAATCTCCTCCAAAGCCATACCATTTTGACTTTTTAGACTTTGAATAATCATCTTTATATTCATACCAATATTGATTTATTTCTACTGTCTGTAATGACTCAACTCCATATGCAGAACATTCCCCACCACTCTCACCTGAGCCGGGATTTGTTGTACTTTCTACATCATTTTTAAAAGTGTATTTTAATGTATATTTATTTTCCCCTTTAAATATTAATCTAAAATGTCCATGCTGCTCTTCCTCAACATTATAATAAATTCTATCCCATTGCTCTAAAGGTAGATAAGCATTTATATTAAATTTTGCTACATTATTAATTATATTAAAGCTTTGTCCCTTTGGAATTGTTACCCTAAGATTATCATACATCCCGCCTGAAATTGTATAGTTTGTATCAGACTTTTGATCCTCTGTAACACCGGTTCCCCATTTCTTTTCTATAGTAAGCTTTGCAAATAAGGATTCAAGCTGTACTCCCTCGGTATTCTTTAAAGAATGGTTTTTATACTTGCTTTCTCCATCATCTTTTACAGAAGCTTCAAGCACTGCTTGAGCAATAAATCCTTGTGGCACATCATCTATAACCGCTTTAGTTTCACCCTTGAAGATTTTAGTCATGCTTTCTACAATTTCATATCCATTTTCACCGGGTTTAAAATAATAAACCTTTAAATCTCCCATAGGAAGCTGTGAATCATCAGGTGTAAGATCAAATTCAACAGCCTCCTTATATGAATATTGATTTAAATAAGACGATCTCCAAACAATCCTATCTTCATTCAAATATTCTCCGGCTGTATTTTTAAATTTATCAAATGAGGTTGCAATATTTACCTTATCATTTCTATCTTCCTGCTTTAATTGTGCATAAGCATTTCTCGATATGGATAGTCTTTGTGGTACTGAAACACTTATGGTTTCTTCTTTTTTTAATTTTCTTTTAATGCCGCCTATATTCACAGTAACATTTTTGCCAAATACTCCTGTAAGAACGGAATTTACATCCAAGGCATAATGATCTCTATATCCTAAAATCGGAGTTTTTATCTTATAAATATAAGTTCCATATTTATCATTTTCTCTTAAATCAACCAATTCTTTTTTGCTTAAAAATTTATCAGGATTTCCTGAGCCGAAGGTGTAAGGCGTTTCTAAAATCTGTCCATCCTTTGTTACTGAAATTATCTCAGGCTCTCCAAGACCTGAATCCTTAGTAGTTACAAAATATCTTTCTAATTTCGGATCTTTCGGTTCTTCCCTTTGTACTCCCGCAGATTTATCCTTGGTAATCTTGCTAGTGTACGTCCAAACTATATATTTCTTTCCATTTTCATCAACTATTATTGCATCTTCATCGGCAGTTAAATTATTGTCTTGCTTTATAGTTCCAAGATTTAAGCCTAATTTAGTTGCTTGTGGAAAAAGCCAATCAGGAAATTTTATTGCATATATAGGAATTATTTGTATCATTAATATCAAAATTATAACTGTCAATAATCTCTTGAATATATTTTTTATCTTATCGTCCAATTTAATTCCTCAGTTCTTTTATAAAAAATTTTATGTTTCTAAGCTTCATATCTTTTTCGTTTTTTACAATTCAAAAATTAATAAAGTCTACTATTTTTTGAAGTTATTTTTTGAAATCCTTTTCATAAATATTTTCAGATATTTCATTGACGAGGTATTAAATTCTCTATACCCCCCCCCGTATTTTTTCATTTCGGAGAGAATACAATGCTTTTTTATTGTTTTTCTTCTTACTTTTTATATTTATTATAATGTAACATAATTTTCTTTAAAAAACCATATTTTTTTACATTTTTATTTTTTCTTTACATGCAAGTGCATTCATAATCTCACTTGCCAACCTTTTTATAACCGGAACAACTACAGAATTACCTGCTTGCTTATATAGATGACTTTGTGCAACATTTTCAGGCAATATAAACTCCTTTGGATATCCTTGAAATAAAAAGCACTCCTTATTTTTACCCACTATTATATCATCTAAGCCTATTTTTTACTATAGTAGCTTATATACAATGAGCAAAAATTAAGCTTGAAAATATGTAATAAAATAAAACATATATATTTTTTATTAATATTAGAATAAGAGCATTTTTATATTAATAAAAAAGAGGCAATATTAATAATATTGCTTCTTCTTTAAAATACTAAGCTATTTAATTTTAAGGCTAATAAAAGTATAATAGCCTTAATACTAAAAAATATTTTTATATTTTCCAAAAAATTCCTTTGTTCTTTCATTATCAGAGTTGAAAAGGTATTCAGGTGTACCTCTATCTACAATTATACCTTTATCCATAAATATAATCTCATCACTTATCTCTTTTGCAAATTCCATCTCATGTGTAACTATAAGCATAGCTATATTAAAGCTTGATAAAGATTTTATAAGCCTTGCAACCTCATTTTTAAGCTGAGGGTCAAGTGCAGATGTAGGCTCATCAAAATAGAGTATTTGAGGATTTAATATCAAAGCTCTTGCTATAGCAACCCTTTGAGCCTGACCGCCTGATAATTGATATGGATATGCATTTATTCTATCAAGTAATCCCAGCTTATCCAGCATTTTTTTTGCTTCATTTATTACTTCCTGCTTATCTTTTTTTTGTATTCTAACAGGTGCATCTATAATATTATTCAAAACATTCATATGTGGAAAAAGATTAAAATTTTGAAAAACCAATCCAAAGTATTTTGATATCTCCTTTAATTTATCTTTACCCACATACTGTGCCTTACTATCTACACTTTTTACCGCTATATCATTTAAATATTTTATATCTCCATCATCTATTTTTTCTAATAAACTTGCACACCTTAGCAAGGTCGATTTTCCGGAGCCGGAAGGTCCTATAATAGATAATATTTCTCCTTTTCCTACATTAATAGAAATATTTTTTAAAACCTCAATATCTCCAAAGCTTTTTTTTATATTTTTCATTTCTAAGATATTCATAAAACTCCTATCTATAATAATTTAATTTTTTCTCTATAATTTCCATTATATATGATACTACCAAATTAAAAATATAATATAATATTGCCGCCATAACAAATGGCAACATACTCGCACTTGAGCTTGCTAAGGCCTTTGCCGTTGAAAACATTTCGGCTACACTTATTGTAAATGCTAGAGAAGTATCCTTTACTAAGGTTATTACCTCATTTGTTATAGAAGGTAATATCGCTTTTATAACTTGAGGTAATATTATAACAAAAAAACATTGTCTTTTAGAATATCCCAGTATTTTTGCGGCTTCATATTGTCCCTTGGATATAGTTTGAATACCTGAACGATAAATTTCAGCAAAATATGCTGCATAATTAATAATAAAGCCCAATAAAGCCGCCCATAATCTATAAGAATTACTTATTCTTATACCAAAAATATAATATGGACCAAAATAAACAACCATTAATTGTAGCATTAAGGGAGTACCACGCATTATTGAAATATATATTTTTATAATTTGCGAAAGTATTTTATTTTTACCCATTCTGGCTAAAGCAACAAGCAAGCCTAATGGAAGTGAAAAAAGTAAGGTTATAATAAATATACTAAGGCTGATGCCCATACTTATTAATAATTCTCCAAACATATTTAATAATGACATATATCTCTCCCGACACTTTTATTTATTTGGTATACTTACATCTCTACCAAACCATTTATTTGAAATTTTACTAATTGTTCCATCATCCTGCATTGCATCCATAACTCCCTGCAATTTATCTCTTAAAGGCTTATTCGTCTTTGCAAAAGCTATTGCATATTGTTCAGCTGCAAGCTTTTTATCTAAAATTATAAAATCATTGTTTTTTCTTGTACTTAATTGATAAGCCGCAACAACCTCGTCCATAGCAAGTGCATCAATAGCTCCACTTTCAAGATCCATAAAGCCTGTATTATAATCCGGAGCAGTTTTTAATTCTTTAAATATTGCTGTAAGCTCAGGCATAGTTTTTAATGCAGCCTCAGCTGAAGAATCAACCTGAACCTCTACCACCTTTTTCTTTAAATCTTCAAATTCTTTTATTTTAGAATCTTTTCTAACTACAAAAACCTGTGCATTTTCCATATATGGTTCTGACCATAAATAAGAGTCTTCTCTACCTGTCATAGTAAAACCGTTCCATATAAGGTCTATTGTTCCTGAATTCAGTTCCATATCCTTGGCATCCCATGCTATAGGCTGGTACGCAATCTCTAATCCCATACGCTTTGCAGCCTCTTGTGCTAACTCCAAATCAAAGCCTGTAAATTTACCGTCAGCTCCCACAAAACCCATAGGAGGAAAATCCTTATCAAATCCGACTGTAAGCTTACCATCTTTATCAAATTCTTGGGTAAGTGTAGCAGCTTTATCTTTTTTTCCTTCCTTCTCAACTTCACTCTTATCTACATCATCATCTTTTTTTAAGTCTTCATCTGCTAATGTTTGCTTTTCTATTTGATTTGTTTGCTTTGTTTCTTTTATTTCCTTTTTTGCACCACAGGCAAGTAGGCTAAGCCCTAAACTCGATATCATAATTACTTTAAATAATTTTCTCATTTTTTCCTCCTAAGTATATTTAATAGTATATCATATTATTTTCTTTGAATAAATAAGTTTGTTCACTTTAGTATAGTATCATAGTAAAGTGATGATGTAAAGAACTATTTTGTAAAAATTATAAAAGAGCTATTGCAAAATTCTTTTATTGCCTGAATTGATACTATATCTTATAATAAAATAATAAAAACGAATAATATTTGAGGTATATATAGATGATAATGTTAAAGCAGGCTCGACTTATTGAGCCTTCAACTAAAATAGATGCTATTAAGGATATACTTATAGCTGAAAGAAAAATAATAAAAATAGATGATGATCTCTCCTTTGATGCTCCATATATTGCAAGAGCAAAGGGCGAAAAATTACAAATAATAGACTGTACAAATAAAGTTGTTGCTCCCGGATTAATTGATATACATGTTAATTTTCCTTTTCCTAAATTTTCTTATAGAGAGGATTTATATTCAATAGCTAAGGCAGGCCTTCGTGGAGGCTATACACATCTTGTAGGAATGGCTTGTGGTGGCAATATAGTAGACAATGAAGCAGGTATTCTTTATATATTAAAGGAAGGCTCAAAAGTCGGAATAAATATAAAAACTATGGCTGCTATATCTAAAAATTTAGAAGGTAAAGAGCTTGTTGATATGAAATTGCTAAAAGATTGTGGTGCTATAAGCTTTAGTGATGAATATAATTCGATAGATAATTATGAGCTTTGTAAGGAGGCTATGAAAAAGGCTAAAAAGTTAAATATGATTTTATCCTTACATGAAGAAAATAAAAAATTTATAGTTGATGAAGGTATAAATGCAGGAGAAATATCAAAGCGGCTTGGCTTGACAGGCAGCTATAAAAAAGCCGAATTTTTAAGAATAGAAAGAGATTGTAAGCTTGCAAAGGAACAAGGCTGTGGCATTTGTATACAACATATAAGTACAAAAGAAAGTGTGGACATAATAAGAAAATATCAAACAGAAGGAGTTAAAATTTTTGCAAGTGTAAACCCTATTCATTTTTCACTAAGTCAGGAGGATGTGTTAAAATATAATAGTCTAGCCAAAATAATTCCTCCTCTCAGAGATAAAAATGATATTAATGCTATAATAGAAGGAATCAAAGCTTCTACAATAAATATTCTTACAAGCGAACATACTCCATGTTCAAAAAAAGAAAAAAATTCCTCCTTTAAGGATAGCTTAAGCGGTATGATAGGCTTGGAAACCTCATTATCTCTAGGAATTATGAATTTAGTCGACCCGGGATATATTACTTTAATGGATTTAATGGCTCTGATGTCTTATAATCCTGCAAAAATTTATAATATAGATGCCGGTATAATAAAAGAAGATAAAATAGCTAATTTAATTGTTTTTGATCCTTGTCAAAAATGGAAATATAAAACCAGCTATAGCAAATCAAGTAACTCGCCTTTTCTGGGACAAATGATGAAGGGAAAGATATTACTAACTATATCTAACGGCTTGATAGAATATTCAGATTTATAATAAAAAAGCAAAAAATAATCCTTATTAAATCAGATTATTTTTTGCTTTTTTTAATATATTAACTGCCTTTTTTTTATCTTTTTCTATTTGTATTTTTAATGCTTCAATACCTTCAAAGGCTTTTTCAGCTCTTATAAAGTCTACAAAAAAAACTTCAACAGCTTCACCATAAATATCTCTATCAAAATTAAATATATGAGTTTCAACTCTTATAATATGTTTTTTAGTATCAAGCCTTATAGTAGGATTTTTCCCTACATTAGTTATAGAATCAAATATTTCATTAGTTTTTAACAGCTTTACTTTAGTTGCATAAACTCCAAGCTTAGGTAAAATTTTACAATCAGGTGGAAATATATTCAATGTAGGAAAACCCAAAAGCTTTTTTCCTATTTTATTTCCAACACTTACTATTCCACTTATACTATAATAAGCTGCAAGCAACTCATTTGCTTTTTTTATATTTCCTTCCATTAAAAGCTTTCTTATCAAGGTAGAGCTTATAACCTCTTTATCATCCGTCTTTTCTTTTTCTATGATATATACATCAAAGCTAAGCTCCTTGGATAATTTATCAAGCAAGGCTTTATTTCCACTTTTTTTATAGCCGAAGGCTACATCTGTACCTGCTACTATAGCTTTCATATTCATTTTCTTTATCAAAATTTCTCTTACAAAGCTTTCAGCCTGCATATGTGCCAACTCTTCAGTAAATGGATATTCTATAAAATAATCTATTGATTCTTGTCTTATTCTGCTTAATCTTTCCTGATTAGTAGTTAATCGTGATTGCTTTAAACCGTCAATAATTTTTGATGGTGATATATCAAAGCTGAATATTGCTTTTTTTAATTTTTTTTCTTTGGCTATAAATGACATCTTATCAAAAATTTTTTTATGGCCTCTATGCTCGCCATCAAACTTACCTATAGTTACAACTGTAGGTTCAGTGATTTTAAAATCCTTAGTCTTTATAAATTCAATCATTACACGTCTCCAATAAATAGCTTATATGGCTTTAGTATAGCTTCTTTTGGAACATACTCATAAATACCAAGAAATTTTTTATCATGAGTATATATTTTTAAAAATTTATCAGCTCCTAAATATTTTTCTTTAATCTGACTTGTTAAAAGCTTATTACCATTGATAGCTTGCTTATAAAAATTTTCTTTGACAAATAAGCAAGGATATTCTTCAAAAAAATTATCGACCTTAATTATATACTTGTCTAAAATTTCAAATTTATCTTTAATATCCTCAAGTAAATCTAATTTTATACTATCCTTTAATAAAAAATTTGATACCCTGATTCTTTCCAAGCCGGTCATACAAGCTGCAATATTTAATTTTTTTCCGATATCATGGCATAAGGTTCTTATATAAGTACCCTTTGAGCAAGCCACTGCTATTTTTATATTAGGAAAAGAAAAATTCAAAATATCTATTTTATATATATCTATTTTAACTGCTTTTCTTTCTATTTCTATTCCCATTCTGGCTAAATCAACTAATTTTTTTCCATTGATTTTTTTAGCTGAATACATTGGCGGAGTTTGCATATAAGTACCCTCAAATGATTTTATACAAGCTATAATTTCATCCTTATTATTAAAATAAAATTCTTTATCTATATTGTAGGAATTTATTACCTTTCCACTTATATCCTGCGTGTCTGTTTCTTTACCCAAAATAAAATCCGCAATATATTCTTTTGATCTATCACTTAGCATTTCACATAATTTTGTAGCACTACCTAAGCATATTGGTAAAACACCTGTTGCCAAAGGATCCAGGGTTCCGGTATGTCCAACTTTTTTTTGCTTTAATATTCCTCTTATTTTTGCTACGACATCATGCGATGTATATCCTTTTTCTTTATAAATATTAATTATTCCATTAAACATAATTGTTCTTTTACCTTATTTATGAGCAAATTAATTATATCACTTAATTTTCCCTCAAGAGTACAACCGGCAGCTCTTATATGCCCACCGCCACCAAGTTCAATACATATTTTACTTACATCAACATATTTCTTTGATCTTAAGCTTGCCTTATAAATATCTTCACTTTTCTCATACAAATATATAGCCACTTCTACACCTGTTGTATTTCTTAACTCGTCTATAATACCGTCAAGGTTTTCTATTTCAGCACCATATTCTTTTAATGTCTTGCTCTCGGTATATGAAATAATCAATTTATTATCCAAATATAAATTAGCATCCAACAATGCTCTTGCAAGCACCTTATTTACATTGAATTTTCTGGCGAAAAAGCTTTCATCTATAATTTTTGCAAATTCTACTCCCTTTTCCATTAATTTACCGGCTAATTCCATGGTACCCAAGCCGGTACATGGATATTTAAATACTCCTGTATCATGTACCAGACCTGTATATAGGCAAGTGGCTATATCCTTGTCTATTTTATTTATATCTAAATATCTCGATAATACTTCACAGCTGGAGCTTGCATTTGCATCTAAAATAAGCTCCTTAGTATATTTTTTATGACTTATATGATGATCAATAGCTATACTATCCTTTGCAAGCTCAACTAATTTTATATTTTTACCAAGCCTTTTATCATCAGCGGCATCAAGACAAATACATAAATCATAATTTATATCAAAGTCAATATCATCAGTTTTAAGCAGACTGTCATCAAGATTTTCATATCCACTCAAATAAGAAAATTTTTCACTTGGCTTTTGTAAAAAAACTTTAACCTTTTTATCGTTATAATTTTTTTTTATATAATTATAAATTGCCAATACGGAGCCTACACAATCTCCATCAGGACTTATATGCCCTGTTATTGCTATATTATTTGATAATAATATTCTATCTATTAAAGGATTACTCATTCTCTACCTCTAACTATCTTTTTCATTATTCATAAGCTCATTTATTATTTTATCCATTTTCATACCATAAGACATGGAAGAATCTAAAATAAATTTAAGCTCAGGTGTATTTCTAAGATTTAAGCGTATTGCAAGCTCCCTTCTTATAAAGCCGTTTGCCGCACTCAAACCTTCCAATACTCTTAAATTATCCTTTTCCTCTCCAAGTGCTGATATATATATCTTTGCATATTTTAAATCGGGTGTAACCTCTACTTCTGTTACACTTGTCATAATTCCAACTCTAGGATCTTTTAATTCTCTTATTATTTCAGATATTTCTTTATGAACCTCTGAATTTATCCTCGTATTTTTAATACTTCCTTTTCTCATAAAAATCTCCTATAAAAATAAATATCTTAATTATCTAGGAACCTCGACCATAATATAAGCTTCAACTATATCAAGCTCTTTTATATCATTAAATTTTTCAAATACGAGTCCGCATTCATATCCTTCTTTTACTTCCTTAACATCGTCTTTAAATCTCTTTAATGATGCTAAATCCCCTTCAAATACAAGATTTCCTTCTCTTTTAATTCTTACCTTACAATTTCTTACAAATTTACCATCCAAGACATATGAGCCTGCAATATTTCCAAGACCTGAAGCTTTGAATATCTGTCTTATTTCAGCATGACCTATTACCTGCTCCTCATAGATAGGCTCCAGCATTCCATTCATAGCCGCTTGTACATCTTCTATTGCCTGATAAATTACCTTATACAGTCTCAAATCAACTTTTTCTCTTTCTGCACTCACTTTTGCAGTAGCATCAGGTCTTATATTAAAGCCTATTATAATAGCATTACTTGCCGCCGCTAATGCCACATCAGACTCATTTATAGCACCAACTCCACCATGTATTACTTTTATAGCCACTTCTTCATTACTAAGCTTTAACAATGATTGCTTTACAGCTTCAACTGAGCCTTGAACATCAGCCTTGATAATTATAGGTAATTCTTTTATATTACCTGCTTTTATTTGACTAAATAAGTCATCCAAGCTTAATTTAGCCTTTGTATCTTCTATCAATTTATTTTTATTTTCACTAATAAAAGTAGCTGCAAAATCCTTTGCCTCTTTATCACTATTTGTTGCAACAAAAACCTCTCCGGCATTTGGTACATTATCAAGTCCTAAAATTTCCACAGGAGTTGAAGGTGTTGCTTCTTTAACTCTTTGTCCTTTATCATTTATCATAGCTCTTACTTTTCCATGACAAGCACCGGCAGCAACAAAATCGCCTACCTTTAATGTTCCTTTTTGCACTAAAACCGTTGCAACAGGTCCTCTTCCCTTATCAAGCTCGGCTTCTATAACAAGTCCTCTTGCCTTACGTTTTTTATTTGCCTTTAATTCTTTAACTTCAGCCGCAAGCAGAATCATTTCCAACAAATTTTCAATACCTTCCTTGGTTTTTGCAGAAACCGGACAAAAAATTGTATTTCCACCCCAATCCTCTGCAATAAGCTCATATTCTGAAAGCTCCTGCTTAACTCTATCTATATTTGCACTTGGTTTATCAATCTTATTAATTGCAACTATTATTTCTACTCCTGCCGCCTTAGCATGATTTATAGCTTCTATAGTCTGAGGCATAACTCCATCATCAGCTGCAACAACTAAAATTGCTATATCTGTGCTTTGTGCTCCACGCATTCTCATTGCTGTAAAAGCCTCATGACCCGGTGTATCAAGAAATGTTATATATTCGCCATTAATCTTAACCATATATGCTCCTATATGCTGGGTTATGCCACCTGCCTCATGACTGCTCACATCAGCTTTTCTTATAGCATCAAGCAAGGATGTTTTACCATGATCTACATGCCCCATAACACAGACTACAGGAGGTCGCTTAACCATATCCTTTTCATCCTCGTCATCTTCTTTTAGAAGCTCAGCTATAACATCCACCTTTTCTTCCAATGTACATATAATATCGTATTCCAATGCTATTTCTTCCAGCTCACTAAAGCTAAGCTCTGTATTAATAGTAACTATTTCACCCTTTAAAAATAATTTTTTAACTATTACCGAAGGCTGTAATTTTAATTTAGCTGCAAAATCCTTTATAGTCATTCTTTCAGGGATAATAATTTCCTTGATATCATCCACTACAACCTCTTCAACCTTTTTAACAGGCATTATAAATGGATGCTTACTCACCTTTCCTTTTACAGGACCATCTTCCGTTCTATGCTTTTTATCATTTTTTTGATATTTAAAATTATTTTTATTCGGTCTTGTTGAACTTGTTTTCTTTACCAAGGCACCATCTAAATTAGATACTGAACTTTTATTATCCTTTTTTGTAGACTGCCTTTGATTATTTCTAGGCATATCATCCTTATCCTTGTCTACAAAAGCAAAATTAGATTTCCTATCCTTATTAAATCCTCTATTGTCCTTATTAAAAGGTTTATTAGCTTGATTATTTTTATTATCGCCCTTATTTGTCCGGAAATTTTTATCTTTATTATTTCTAAAGCCATTATTATTTTCAGAATTTGTATTGGCAAAGCTCTTTTTATTATTAGGATTAGCACTATTATTCTTATCGGTAAATTTGTTGTCATTATTTTTAAAGCCTTTATTTACCCTGTTATCCATAGTATTTTTCTTAAATCCTGATGTTGCATTTTTCCTTTCAGATGTAGCTTTTTTAGCCTCTGAAAGCTTTTTATTTGCTTCATCCTTGTATATATTTCTTATAATTTTAGGTAAACCGTCAGATACCTGTTCGCTCTTTAGGACATCTTTTGTTTCCTCTTCTTTTTTTTCTATTTTTATTTCTTTTTCGATATTTTGTTCTTTAATATTACTCATCTTTTCTTCACTAATTGTTTCTTTATTTATTTTTTCGTTGCCTGTTGCTTTTTCAATAACTGTTTCTTTATTTATTACTTTTTCAATATTTTTTTCTTTTTTTTCTATATGCACCTGTTTTTCGCCTTTATTATCTTCATGCTTGGATTTTGATTTTTGTTGTGCATTTTGCGGTCTAAAAACTGCCGTCAGCTTCTTTTTTTGTGGCTCTTCCTTTTTATCCCCATCACTATCTACATTTATAAAAAAGGCATCCCTTACCTTTTGTGCAACTTCATCGCTTATTTTATTTGCATGACTGGTTACTTCCACACCATTTTTTTGTAAAAATTCTATAATTTCTTTATTAGTTTTACCAATCTCTTTTGCAAGCTCATTTATTCTCAAATTCTTCCTCCTGCCGGCTACCTTCATTTATTAATTTTTCAATATTAGTAGCAAAATTATTATCCATTATAGCTATAGATGATCTTTCACTCTTTCCTATAGCTTTTCCCAACTTTTCTTTATTTGAACAAATATATATTTTTATCTTGTAAAATTTACATTTATCTAAAAATAATTTTTTTGTATTTTCCGATGCATCTCCTGCAACCAATACGAGCTTTGCTTTTCTTGATTTTATAGCCTTTTCAGTAGAAAATTCTCCACTAAGCAGCTTGAAGGCTCTGGTTGCTAATCCAAGCATAGACAAAAATCTGTCATTCATATTTTTTACCATTCCTCTAATAATTTATCATAAGTATCTTTATCTACACTTTGTTTAAATGCTTTATTCAAGGCCTTTGATTTTATAGCTTTTTTTAAGCATTCTATATCATTACAAATATATGCACCCCTACCATTTTTTTTACCTGTTCTGTCAAGACTTATACCTTCATCATTCTTAACAATTCTTATAAGCTCTTTTTTATCCTTGAGCTTTAAGCAGGCTATACACAATCTAAGAGGTAACTTCTTGTTCATCATCTTTCCCCTTTTTCATATCAGCCAGAATATTTTTATAATCCTCATAAAATGTTTCTTCCAAATTAACACTTCCCTCTGATTGATAATCTATTCCCAGCTCTTCAAACAGTCCCTGCTGTCTGGCCTGACTTTCACTTTTTATGTCAATTTTATATCCTGTAAGCTTTGCAGCCAATCTTGCATTTTGACCTTCCTTACCTATAGCTAAGGATAATTGATAATCAGGAACAATAACTATTGCTTCCTTCAATTCATCATCTGCAACTACACAAATAACCTTTGCAGGGCTCAATGAATTTTCTATCAAAACTGCTGAATTATCACTCCAATTAATTATATCTATTTTTTCGCCTCTAAGCTCCTGTACTATCATATTTACTCTATTGCCATTCAAGCCTACGCAGGCTCCTACAGGATCAACCTTTTCACTAATGCTGCTTACTGCTATCTTAGTTCTTGAACCCGCTTCCCTACTTATAGCTTTAATCTCTACTATACCATCCTTGATTTCAACAACCTCTTTTTCAAAAAGTCTTTTTACTAAATCAGGATGTGTTCTTGATATAGTAAGCTTAGGACCTTTTGTTGTTTCTTTAACCTCAAGCAAATATACCTTTATATGCTGTGTAGGCTCCAAAATTTCTCCCGGCACCTGTTCATTTTCGGCTAATATAGCATCATAATCGTCAATATTGACAGCTACACTATTACCTATTCTACGTTGAACAACAGCAGTTACAATATCCTTCTCCTTTTGTCTGAATTTTTCAAATATAGACTTTTTACCCTCTTCTCTAATTTTTTGAAGAATGACATTTTTACCATTAGCTGCTGAAATTCTGCTCAAATTTTCTAATTTTACCGGTATGAGAATTTTATCTCCCAAATTATAATTAGGCTTTATTTGTCTTGCTTCTTCAAGGCTTATATATAAGGATTTTTCCTCTAAATTCTTTTTATCTACTTTTTCTACAATTTCCTTTTCCTGAAAAATCTTATATTCTCCTTTTTCAAGATTTTTTATTATTTTTATATTATCAGCTGTTCCAAAATTGCTTTTACAAGCTGACATAATAGAATTTTCTATAGCTTCCAATAAAACTTCAGTATCAATATTTTTTTCTCTTTTTAATATTTCTAACGATTCTAATATATCCTTACTCATTTTTTTCCTTATTCCTCCACTTATTAAAAATCTAATGCCAAATTTATTTTTGCAACTTCACTTCTTGCAAATTTTTTATCTTCATTGTCTATTTCTATGAAAATACCTTCTTTATCAAAGGATTTCAATATACCTCTAAATTCTTTTTGATTATTTATAGCTTTAAATAATTTAAGCTCAACCTCTTTACCCAACTCTCTTTGAAAGTCTTTATCCTTTCTTAAAGCTCTGCCAAGTCCCGGAGAACTCACCTCTAAAATGTATTCTTCCGGTATAAAATCCTCCTTATCAAGCCAAGCACTTACTTTTTTTGAAATTTCAACGCAATCATCTATAGAAATACCACCTTCTTTATCTATATCACAATATATTCTAAGATAATATTGTGAAGCCTCTTTTACAAATTCTACATCTACTATTTCAAAGTCCATCTCTTTAGTAAGCTCTTCTAAATATTTGTTCGTTTTTTCAACATAAATTTCACTTTTAGTCATTTTTACCTCTTTTATTTCTGAAATAACATATAAAAAGTGGACCATTTGGTCCACTTTTTATCCTCCTTATATATTATATGGTATTTTATCACCTTTTTTTATATATTTCAAGCATTTATAATTATTTATTAAAATTAAAATTTGTAAAAGAAGGTTTCAGTATAAAAGCAAAGCATTTACTTACTTATACTGATACTTTCTTTTACAAGCTTATAAAGTAAAATTCTAGTTTTGTTCCTGCTTATCTAATTTTCCTAATGTTATTTCTATCTCCTGTTCCTTATACTCACTACCCTGTAATCTTTGTATGGTTAATTTTACCTTATCACCAACCTTATAGTAAGACAAAGCTTCTTTTAATTCCTGCATACTTGTTACACGCTCAGAATCCAATTTTGTTATAATATCCTTTTCTTTCAATTCGCTCTTAACACTTGCTCCACCTTCTATAACCTTATATACATAGACTCCTCTCGGCATATCATAAGCCTTTGACATCTCTATATCAATATTCTGACCTTGTATACCCAAATATCCTTGATCCTTTTCTGCAACCTTTGTTCTTGTTTGTCTTTTGGCAAGGTTCTTTATTAAATCTTGTACATCATTAATAGGAATTGCATATCCCATACCTTCTACAGATGTTGAAGAATATTTTGCAGAATTTATTCCTATAATCTCACCATTTGAATTAATCAAGGCACCTCCTGAATTTCCGGGATTTATAGCCGCATCTGTTTGTAAGAGTTTTCTCTTTATTCCATCTCCTACTTCTACATCTCTATTTAAGGCTGATATATATCCTACAGTTACTGACTGACCATAACCGAGTGCATTACCAATAGCTACAACTCCCTCTCCAACCTTTAACTTTGAGCTGTCGCCTATGCTTGCAACTTCAATTTGTTTTTTAGTTTCATCCTTCAAATCTGAAAGCTTTACTGCTATAACCGCTATATCAGCTTCACTATCTGAACCTTTAACAGTAGCTTCCACTTCATTTCCGTCAATAAATACAACACTAAGCTTATTTGTATTCTCTACAACATGATTATTTGTAACCATTAATAATTCATCATTGTTTTTACCTATTATTATACCTGAACCACTCGAATCAGACTCATATGTTTGTGTCCTTCCAAACCACGTATATGCACTCACTTCACTTTTTGCATTTATTGCAACTACTGACGGCATTGCTTTTGTAACTATTGATGAAACATCTCCTATTTTATTTTGAACATTTTTTGACTGTGACTTATCCTCAATACTTTCTATATCAGTTTTTTTATCATTATCCTGTTTTCCTATAACTACATCACCTGATTTAGCCTTGATAGGAAAATTTCTTTCTACAGCAATCATTGTAGATCCTGCTATAGCACCAAAAAGAACAGCATAAACTACTAAAGCTGAAAACTTTTTTACAAAGCTGTGATTTTTTTTCTTATATTTTCCTTGTTTATTTTTATCATCTATATTTGTATAAGGGCAAGCTGTACTATCCATTTTATTTATATTATCATTGATTTGAGCTTTATCATTTTCAATAATATTATCTTCTATATCCATAGTTTCATTTGTAGTTTCTTTTATATTATTATTGTTAAGTTTCTCCATTTCATCTATATTTTCATTAATATCATCAAATTCACTAGACATATCATTTCTCCTATCTTAAAAATTTAAAGCATTGATATCTTTAAGCTCTATGCGTTAAATATATCAATGCTTTGTGTTTAAACTGTGTAATAAATATTTTTATTTTGTGAAAATTCCGGATTAATTCTGTGTCCTATAAATATAAATATCCTTCTGTGAAATCTGACCGGCAAGATCCTCAGCCTTTATTATGATATGATTTTGCCCCTTTGATAATTCAAAATCTATTTCTTTTTCCAATTCAACACCTGTATCTGACTCAAAAGAAATACTTGTATTATCAACAACATCTATAAGCGAATCCCCCTTATATAATTTTAGTTTTATAGAGTTATCACTCACCTTAATATTAATACTTGCACTGTCTGCACCTAGACTATGCTTTTGAACCTTATATTTTATTTCAGGTCTTTTATTGTCATAAAATAATCTTCTTACTATACTTGCCTTTAATCCTTTTTTTGTAAATACCTCGGCACGTATATTAAGATTAAATCCTTCTACAGGTAATTCCTTCTCAAATTCATAAATATATCCATAAATTACATTTTTACCCTTTTCTTTTTTACTAAGCGGTTTTTTTATAAGCTCAGACTGATCTATCTTTATTTGATCATTAATTAAATTACCATATTTATCAACTAAATTTATATTCATATATAAAATTTCATCATCATTTTTTATATTTGATACAAAACCCTTAACTAATAAATTACCGTCCTTTACTAATTGATCACTGACTACATCCAACAAACTCGGACTTGTTATAAATATATTCGGATATTTATACTCTTCATCATTTATATCAGACTCATTTATATCTTCACCATCTGAAGAGCTTGCAAGCTTACTCTGAGCCAAGCCTTCATTTTTATATTTTATTTCTATATCTGCATCATCATCTATATTATAATAAATATTTATAGCGTATCTACTTGAGCTATATCCTGAACATCTTTCTTCCTCTAAATCAAAATATTGTTCTTTTTTTAGCTTTATTATTTTTCCTGCCTGCCTTATGCTTATATTATCTATATCTTTTTTAGCATTATCGGCATATATAAGTTGTAATTTTATTCTTCCGCTCTTCGTAATAAAGCTTGGATTTTGTGAATCAACTTCTATACTTTCATTATCTAATTTTATTTCTTTAAAATTGTCTAAGGATATCTTTGACAAATCAATATTTATATCTTTTTTCTCTTTTATCTCAGGTGTTTTTCCATCCTTAAATGCTGTTATAATTTCACAGCTATGATCAAATGGATCAAGCTCAAATTCAATGCTATTTTCATCTTCATTATATTTATACTTATATTTTTCAACATTATCGAGCTTATAATTATCCATATCTATTATATAAGCTATATCTCTTTTGTTTTTCTTTATGTAAAGTGTACTGATATATTTATTATTATTTAATTTTATTTTTACCTTAAGCTTATTCTCCTTTGAAGTATAAGTATTTTTATCAAGCTTAATATCATTTACATATATATCTATATTATTTTCCTTTATAGAATTATAAAAATTCAAAAAATTTATAGTATTATAATTTTCATCAAAACCTGTTTCCAATTCTATGGAAGCTTTATTGCTAAGCTGATCCTTTGCTATTACCTGTATATGTGAGGTATCTGCAAAATATGGGCAAATTACTTCTATATCTTTATTTCTATGCCCGTTAATACATACAAAAACTGATCCGTTTTCATATTCATTATTTGGAATTGCATCCTTTGGTATAAATAATTTACCATTTAAAACTTTAGGTAATACTTTACCATCCTTTACTTCTTCATCAACAAAGCTTATTTTGGTAAATTTTCCATATTTTGCTTTTCCTATAAATTTAGAGCCTTCTTTTTTAATTTCATTTTTTTTGCCTGAACTTGGTGGTGTATCCAAGCCCGGAAAATTGATATTTTCATTTTTTGTTTTTTCATATTTCACAGATTCTATATAAATATCCTGCAAGCCTATTCCTGCATCCTTAAGCTTCATACTGACATTTACAAGCCTATCATCTTTTTTAGAGCTTTTTTGTAATTTAGTACCCTCATAAATAATAGGCTCTGTATTATCAGTAGCTATATCATATCTATAAATTTGCTCACTTGACTTATTTGTATTAAGCTTTGCCTTTATTTCATAAATGTATTTTTTATTTTCTTCTATCTCCATTCCATTAATCTTACCGTCCCAAAGAGAATCAGGCATCATTCTAAAACTGTTATTTCTACCTAAAGCATTTAATTTTCTTACATATAATGTTTTCCCTAAAGTCCTTAATTTTTTTCCACTTTCCTTATCTAAAATTGAAAATTCTACATTTTCCATATTTCTAAGAGGTGCAAGTCTGGCTACAATATTATTATGATATGTACTGCTTGGAGAAAAATAAATTGTATTATCAACTATAGGAAGAGGAAGCATATGTGTAGTAACAAACAATGACGAAGTCGTTTTTTCGTCTTTATTTATATAAAATTGAATATTTCTTTTTTCATTATTATTTTCTTTTAAATTAAAGCTATCTATAGCACTTTGCTTATCCCAATCTCCATAAAATCCTAAAAAAGGAATGCTTAAATCAAGCTTTTTGATATTATCTTTGTCTTCTATCTCAAAATATCCTTCAATAAAGTTATCCTTTTCCAAGTCCGTATCAGAATAATCAATGTTAAAATCTATACTTTTTTTCTCATTAGCTCTTATATTTATTTCTTTTTGCATATTATCCATATTTGAATTTAAAGCTCTTGCCTTCCCAATTCTATATGAATTTTCTATTTTTTCACCTATAGCCCTAAGCTTTATTATATATGTTTTATCTTCATTTGAAAAATTTTCAAATTCAAGCTTTGCTTTAAATTTTTTATTATCTAATTCTTTTAATTCAAGCTTACCATCCTTTTTATCATCATTTGTTCCTATCGCACTAACCACAACCGGAGTTTTTAAAGCCTTTTCCAAATTCATAGCTCCACTGCCTTGCTGTCTTACAAAATATGGCAGGCCGGTATTTTTATCTACAATAGGAGTAGCTGTATTCATAAGTAAAAGCTTGATAAAATCAGCCTCGTTTTCTACCTTAATATTTTTATCTCTTATATATTGCTTTAATATAGCACCTGCACCTGCAACCTGAGGGGCTGCCATACTGGTTCCTGACATATTTTTATATTCATTGTCTTCACTTGTTGAATATATATTTCCACCCGGTGCTGTTATTTCCGGTTTAATTCTTAAATCAGGGCTTGGTCCCCATGAAGAAAAGCTTGATATTTCTCCTGAAAATGGATTATCAATTTCTTCAACTTCATTTGGTATTTCTAATTTAAGTCCTCTAAATACACTCAGCTTATCTCTGTTTATTTCATCATAAGTACTTCTTTTCATTCTAAATATAACAAATTTAGCGGCTCCTCCCAATAAAGAAAGCCCTCCTCTTAAACTGTCATTGAGATTTTTATCATTATATAAGCCTATTGCTACAGGTTTTAGTTCTGATATTTTTTTTAATTTATCCATATACTCCTGTACATTTCCACTTGAAGGATATTCTACTAAAGCTATTTTATTTTCTATTTTTTCCTTTGATATATTTAAGTCATTTGCATCTTTTAAATCAATAAATTCTGCTATAATCTTAGACCTTGAATGAGGAGGACCGGCTAAAATTATGCTTTCCTTTTTTTCTACATTAAAACCATTTTTCCACTTTAAAAGATTAGCTTTTTGTTTTTTATTTTCCATAGAAGCCACAGCTATAGTATTTTCATTAATTGCAGGATTTGCGATTTCTGCCGTATCATAATTTTCTTTTAAGGCATCAACTCTATATATATTTTCATTTACTATATTTGCATCATTACCGGCAGCTACACTTACCACTATACCTGCCGCATTTGCCTTATTTATAATATTTTCTTCCGGATACTCTCTATCTTTATATGCAAAGCCGGCAGGCGAACCAAGACTCATATTAACTACATCAGCTTTTAATTTAATAGCATCATCTAAAGCCTTTAACCAAATATCCGTAAATGTTGTCGGATAAGCCCTATCATCAGAAAACACCTTCATTGCCAGTATCTGTGCATTAGGTGCTACTCCTTTAATATTTTTATCATTTGCAGCTATAATACCACTTACATGCATACCATGCATAACCCCATAGCTATCATATAGATTATCATTAAAATCATAATAATTATAACCATAAGGGATTTTTGAGCTGTAATATTTTCCTTTCAGATTTTCTTTTGAAATAATATTGTCCACTTCCTGCTTATTCAACTTTAATTTGCCTTCATCCTCCAGTACTAACGCTTTATGCTTATAATCAAGTCCTGAATCAATTACTGCAACTGTTGTACCTTCCCCCTTATATCCTAAAGTATCCCAAGCATAATTTGTACCTATAATATCCTTTGAGGAATCTAATAAGGGACGTTCAAATTCTTCAGATATATATACATTCTTAACTCCCTTTATTTTTTCAAGCCTTTCTATATCATCTTCCTTAACATTTAAGGCTATACCATTAAAAATAGTATCATAGCTTCTTTTTTGTGTATCATCTATTTCTATATCACTATTATCAGCATATGAAATAAATTCTTCCTGTTCTTTTTCTATTTCATCCATTTTTTCTTTAATGATATTTTCAGGTAAATCTTTATATTCAATATTTCTTTTCACTGCCTCATCTATAACAGCTTTTCCGTCCAATTCTACAATAACTCTTATTTTTTTATTTTTTTCTTTTTCAAATAAATCATTATCCTTATTAAATGTAGCTTCATCCTCCGACTCAAGCTCTGATTTTTCCAAATCATATTTTTGTACATTATCTGTTTCTATTTCTTTTATAATATCAGCTTTAGTATAAATATTTATATTTGACGCAAGGATAATAAAGCTTAATATAAAAGCTATATATTTATTTTTAAATTTCATTCTCATACCTACCTAATCTATTTTTATATTAATTAAAAAATCAACCCTTCCATAATTTATATCATTAATAATAAGCTCATCCTCCGTCCTTACACCAAGCTTATAGTCACCCTTTATACCGGAATTTATTTTGTTCAAGCTATTATTTTTATCATTTATATATTTTACCCTAATAGGCTCATTATTATTTTCTCCTGTATCCTTTATACCTATCAATACCCTGTCATCTAAATTAACAGCTTTTCCCGACTCAAAATAAAGCTTTCCATCAGAATGAAGCTTATCATTTAAAATCAAAAAATTTTCATTGTAAATATTATCCATATCCTTTGAAGCTTCATTTGAAGGTTTTTCAGTATTTGTTTTCTTATTACTTTCAATATTTGAGGAAGTATTATTATCATAAATTTTTTTTCTAAATTCACTTGCAGCTTTTATATTTGACTTTTCTTTATCCTTTTTATCTTTAAAATTCAAAAGAGCATCGCTATTTTCTTTAGCTTCATCCTTGAGCTGTGCTATATTCGGCAAATTTTCACTTTCGTTTTTCTGAATATTTTTCCTATTTGTCGGTTTTTGTATATCATTTTTATTTTTTGCTATTTTCAATTTGACTTTTTCATTAATATTATCTGAATCTTTATTATCTATATCTTTATTATCTATATCTTTATTATTACTTTCATCATCAAGTCTGCTTTCTTGATTATGAGGACTTTTCTCATCCTCAATTTCAGCTTTTTTGCTGAAATTTGCCATAGCCTCATTATTCTTCTTGCCATTTATATTTTTACTTTTAATAGCATAAGCTAAAGCAAATGATAAAATTACTAAAATAAATATCAAAATTATATTTCTTTTTTTCAATACCTTTTACCTCCATTTAAAAATGCAACTAATTTGCAATTTTAAAGACAAAAATCTAGTTTGTCAATATAATTTGCAAATTAATTGCATTTTTAATATTTGTTAAGCTACACTATATAATTATTTTTTCAAATTTATAATAATCAATCAAAAAGGCTTAGGAAATCAATAATTTCATAAAAAATGCCATCCTTTCTATTATAAGAGAAAAGATAGCATTTTAAAATTTTATTATTTTGAACTTAAATATTCATCAATGCCCTTTGCCGCATTTTTCCCGGCTTCCATAGCTAATATAACAGTTGCAGCTCCTGTAACTGCATCTCCACCTGCAAAAACTCCTTCTCTTGAAGTCTTACCTGTAGCTTCATCAGCTACTATACATCTTCTTGAATTAATATCAAGCCCCTTGGTAGTATTTGATATCAATGGATTTGGTGAAGTTCCCAAAGACATAATAACCGTATTGCAATCAATAATATATTCACTGCCCTTTATAGGAACAGGTCTTCTTCTGCCGGATGCATCCGCCTCTCCAAGCTCCATTTTTACTACTCTGATTCCCTTTACCCATCCTTGATCATCTGAAATTATCTCAACAGGATTTGTAAGTACATCAAAAACTATTCCTTCTTCCTTAGCATGATGAACTTCCTCTGCTCTTGCCGGTAATTCTTTTTCAGATCTTCTATAGATAATATGAACCTCAGAGCCAAGTCTAAGTGCTGTTCTTGCGGCATCCATAGCAACATTACCTCCGCCTACTACGCAAACTATACCGCCCTTTGTGATAGGTGTATCATAATCATCTCTAAATGCTTTCATCAAATTTGATCTTGTTAAAAATTCATTTGCAGAAAATACTCCATTTGCCTGTTCACCGGGTATACCCATAAATTGAGGCAGTCCGGCTCCACTTCCTATAAATACTGCACTGAAGCCCTCTTCATCTAAAAGCTCGTCTATAGTTACCGATTTTCCTATAATAACATTAGTTTCTATTTTCACTCCAAGCTTTTTTACATTTTCTATTTCAGGTATAACAACTCTATCCTTTGGTAATCTAAATTCAGGTATACCATACATCAAAACTCCGCCCGGTTCATGTAAGGCTTCGAAAATTGTTACGTCATAACCTAATTTTGCCAAATCTCCTGCACAGGTAAGCCCTGCAGGACCGGCACCTATAACTGCAACAGCCTTATGTTTTTTTTCAGCCTTTACCTTAGGTACTATTCCATGCTCTCTTGCATAATCAGCAACAAATCTTTCCAGCTTTCCTATAGATACAGCTTCTCCCTTTATACCTCTTATACATAAGCCTTCGCATTGTGTTTCCTGTGGACAGACACGACCACAAACAGCAGGCAATGCAGAAGCTTCTGCTATAATTTCAGAAGCCTTTTCAATATCATTAGCAAGAATTTGCTGAATAAATGCAGGTATATTTATTGAAACAGGACAACCCTTTACACATCTTGCATTTTTACAATTTAGACAACGCTTTGATTCTTCCATAGCCTCCTGCATATCATAGCCTAAGCAAACTTCATCAAAATTTTTGGCACGTACACTTGGCTCTTGCTCACTTATAGGTACTTTTTTTAATACATCCATTAGTTATTACCTCCACATATTCCACAGCCACCATGGTGAGTATCGCCCTCTTGTGCTTTTAACAATCTTCTACCTTCTGCTGTTTTGTAAGTTTGTTGACGCTTCATAGCTTGATCAAAATCTACCAAATGTCCGTCAAATTCAGGTCCGTCTACACAAGCAAATTTAACTTCATTTCCAACTGTTAATCTGCAAGCACCACACATACCTGTACCGTCAACCATTATAGGATTCATACTAACTATAGTATGTATATTCAACTCCTTAGTTACTAAGCAAGCAAATTTCATCATTATCATAGGTCCGATAACAATACATAAATCATATTTTTTACCTTTATTTAAAACTAAATCTTTAATCGCATCTGTAACAAGTCCCTTATGTTCATAAGAGCCGTCATCTGTTGTAATATAAAGCTCACCTGCTACTTTTCTCATTTCATCTTCCAAGATAATTAAGTCTTTATTCTTGGCACCTATAATTACATCTGCCTTAACTCCATTTTCACTTAACCATTTTACTTGTGGATATACAGGAGCGGCTCCAAGACCACCCGCTACAAATAATATTTTTTTATTTTGCAACTCTTGTTTTGTTTCATTTATAAGCTCACTAGGATTTCCTAAAGGTCCGACAAAATCATGGAAATAATCACCCTCATTAAAATTAACCATCTCCATAGTACCTGCTCCTATGGTTTGTACAACTATAGTAACAGTTTCTTCTTCCCTATTATAATCACAAATAGTAAGTGGAATACGCTCTCCTTTTTCTGAAACCTTAACGATAATAAATTCCCCGGGATAGCATTTTTTTGCTACTCTTGGGGCTTTTACATCAAATAAATAAATATTTTGTGCCAATTTTTCTTTCTTGACTATCTTAAACATTTTTTCCCCTTTACTTTTATATATTAGATAAGCAACTTTATGTGCCTATATATTTTATATCAAAATCTAAATACTATATTTACAAATAAACCGGCTTAGTGAGCTTATACACCGGTATATATCTTGAATAATACTCTAATTCTCAATATATAATCTATTTTAACATATTTTTAGTATTTTTCAACAATTTTACTAATTTTAACATTTAATTTATTATGTATTATTTCCTAGTATTTTGGTATAGTTTGAATTTATATGATAAATCAAAATATGTTTCTTCCTCTGTTTCTAATAATAATTGCCAATCCTTATGTTTATCTAAATCAACAAAAAACTCATCTGCCTCATATTCAAAATCTATCATAGTAATATGTATAAAGCTTGCATATTTGAAAAATAATTCATACATGCTTTTTCCGCCGATAATAAATATATCTTCATCTTTTATATTTTCAGCTTGTAAATAAGCCAGACACTCTTCCAAGCTTGAAACTTTGATGACATTTTTAAAATTACAAGCCTTATTTTTGGAAAATACTATATTTGTTCTACCATATAAAGCATTACCAAAATTAAATTTTTCAAATGTTTTTCTACCAAAAATAACAACCTTATTTTTAGTTTCTTCCATTATCAAACTTTTTTCTTTAGGAATTAAAACAAGGGAGCTTCCTCCCTTGCCTATGCCCCAGCTTTTATCTACTGTTGCTACAATATTCATTGTTGCCTCCATAATTTTTACAATACCATTTGTTTTCATCCTTTAATTCCATATATTTTGAAAAAGCCTTCTCTAATATAAGCTTTTCATTGGAAAATTTTAATAAATGATATGCTTCATGATATTTATAATAACCTGAATCTTCAAAAAATTCTTCTTTTTGTGGCTTTGAGTAATAATTATCAGACATCATCAGATACCAATAAACACTTTTTTTTACTACATCCGTATGTGTGCTAAATGTATATTGGCTTTTACCTACGTAACTCATTATCCTTGCAGATACTCCGGTTTCTTCTTTAACCTCTCTTAATGCAGTAATTTCATGTGTTTCTCCCTGCTCTACTGTTCCCTTAGGTAAAACAAAGCCTTCATATCTGTTTTTATAATTCTTGTATAATAATAAAATTTTCCCTCTAAATATAACTACACCACCACAACTTGTTGCCTCTAACATTTTAACCTCCGGTGCATTCCTTTAACAAAATTTTATTCTAGTATAATATATAGCAAAAAGCTTTGCAAGATTTTGATATTTGTGATAAATATATCAAATTAAATCCTTACTAAAATCGGAAAAATCAAAGGTTGCAAAATAATCATTAGGATTTTCAGCTCTACGTATAAGCTTAATACTATTATCCTCCTGTAAAAGCAATTCAGCTGATTTTAATTTTCCATTATAATTATATCCCATAGAAAATCCATGAGCACCGGTATCATGAATATATAAAAAATCCCCTTTTTCTATACGAGGTAATTCTCTATCTATAGCAAATTTATCATTATTTTCACATAAAGAACCGACTATATCATATTTTTCAGTTTTTTCCATATTTTCCTTGCCTAAAATAGTAATATGATGATAAGCTCCATACATAGCAGGTCGCATTAAATTTACTGCACAGGCATCTACACCTATATAAGATTTATATGTATTTTTTTTATTAATGGCTTTAGTTACCAAAGCTCCATATGGTGCCAGCATAAATCTTCCAAGCTCTGTAAAAATAGAAATATCACTCAAGCCATTTACATCCAATATATCTCTGAATGCCTTTTTTACACCCATGCCTATCTTATATATATCATTTTCTTCATCTTCAGGCTTGTAAGCTACACCTATACCTCCTGATAAATTAATAAATTTGACTTTTATATCTAATTTTTTATAAATTTCAACTGCAAGCTCAAATAATATTGTCGCTAATTTAGGATAATACTCATTTGTCAAGGTATTACTTGCCAAAAAAGAGTGTAAACCGAAATTTTCAACACCTAGAGATTTCATTCTTTTAAATGCCAAAAATATTTGTTCCTTAGTCATACCATACTTGGCTTCTCCCGGATTATCCATAATTCCATTGCTCATAGTAAATAAGCCTCCGGGATTATATCTGCAACTCATAGTCTTAGGTAATTTTTTGCAAATATTAAGCACACTGTCTATATGTGTAATATCATCAAGATTTATAATAGCCCCTAAATCATTGGCAAATTTAAATTCCTCTTCCTTGGTATCATTTGAAGAAAACATAATATCTTTACCATCAAATCCGCAGGCTTTTGCCAATATAAGCTCCGTTGTAGATGAGCAATCAAGCCCAAAAGAAAAATCCTTTAAAATATTTAATATGAAAGGATTTGGAGTTGCCTTAACAGCAAAATATTCCTTAAATCCCTTATTCCACGAAAAGGCGGCTTTTAATTTTTTGGCATTTTCTCTTATACCTTTTTCATCATAAATATACCATGGTGTAGGATATTCTTTTTCTATTTCTTTTGCCTTTTTTAAATCCAAAAATGTCTTTTTTATCATTATTCACCTGTTATTCTATTATTTCTACTTGCATTGTATTAGTATGTGCTGCCGGTTTTCTTTCAGCCTTGTTTGATATGATTCCGGCAGTAATTATAACCGTATCTCCGGACTTTATATGATTTTGAGCTTTTAATTTTGCAATAGAGTTAGTTACCAGTTCATCAGTGGTATTAGCTCTTTTAGATTCTATAGGAACTACTCCCCAATATATCTGCATCTGTCTAAGTGTGGAACGACTTGGAGAAAGTCCATATACTAAAACACCGGGTCTCCATTTTGAAAGCATCTTTGTCGTAAATCCGCTTATACTTGGAGCTATAATAGCCTTGGCATGCAATTCATCAGCCGTTGAAACTGCACAATAACTAACTTGATTGGAAATATTTGACCTTGCTATAGCATTAGTTCTCCTATTTCTATATGATTTATGATCTAAATGCTTTTCAGTCTCCTTAACTATCTTAACCATAGTTTGCAAAGCTTCAAGCGGATATTTACCCATAGCAGTTTCTCCTGAAAGCATGACAACATCAGTACCGTCATATACTGCATTTGCAACATCTGTAACCTCGGCTCTTGTAGGTCTGGGATTTCTAATCATAGAATCCAACATCTGTGTAGCTATAATAACTGTCTTACAAGCTATATTACATTTTTTTATAATAGTTTTTTGAATAAAAGGAACCTCCTGTGTAGGTATCTCAACACCCATATCTCCTCTTGCAACCATAATACCGTCTGCCGCTTCTATTATAGAATCTATATTATCTATACCTTCTTGATTTTCAATCTTTGCTATTACCATCATATTTGCACCGGCTTCCTTCAATATATCCTTAATTTGATATATAGCCTGTGCATTTCTTACAAAAGAGGCGGCAATAAAGTCAAAATCACATTTTATTCCAAATTTAATATCTTCTATATCTTTATCTGTAAGTGCAGGTAAATTTATAGAAATTCCCGGAACATTGACACCTTTTTTTTCTCCCAGCTCTCCACCATTAAGTATATTACATTCTATAAAGCCTTTTTCCTTGCATATATTTATAACCTCAAGCTCTATAAGTCCGTCATCTATAAGTATATGATTCCCAAGTCTTATATCATCAATAAGACCTGCATAGTTGACAAAGCCTATCTGCTCATCTCCTATTCTTTCATTTATATCCAATATATATTTATTACCTGTTTTAAGAGTGATTTTCTGTCCGTCCTTTAATTTACCTGTCCTAATTTCAGGCCCCTTAGTATCCAATAAAGCTCCTATATTTTTTCCTGTTTCCTCTCTTATCTCCTTTAATAATTTTAGTCTTTCACCATGTTCTTCATAATCTCCATGTGAAAAATTAAATCTTGCTATATCCATTCCTGAATTTGCAAGCTTTAACATAAGCTCTTTATTTCCTGTATTTGGTCCCATTGTACAAATAATCTTAGTCTTTTTCATTTATCTACCTCTTATTTCTATTATTAATCTGATATATGTATATGTGTAAAAATATGTTCATTACAATATTCATAATCTCCACGACATTTTGAGCAATGTCTAAATTCAAGTTCCGGATAATCCTTTGAATTTCTTTTACAAATATTACATATATGTATCATAGACCCGGGTTTCATTTTTATATTACTTTTATTATTCATTTTTTTAAATTTAGTTTTGAATTTATTCTTAAAATCACCTGTGATTAAATAAAAGATTATAAAATTAAATAAACATAAAAATATAGTCAGCTTTGTAGATATATCACCATTGATAAAATTAACAAGCTCAATAATAGCATAAAATATAGCTAATATTTTTGCTTTTATAGGTAATACAAAATATATTCTAAATTCCATTTCAGGAAAAGTAAGAGCAAATGCTAAAAATATAGAAATATTTAACTCATCAGGAGTTATATATATATTTTGATTAAATATATAATACATAATAAAGCTTGCTATTATATGAAATAATATTCCCATAAACATATAAAGATTAAAGCGAAAGCTTCCCCAAACCATTTCTAAGGTATTTCCCAAGCTATAATACAAAAAAATCATTATAATCGAGAAGAATATCCCATTTGAGGGCGGATACATAAGCCAAGTAAATATTCTCCAAACCTCTCCTGACATAAGCTTGGATACATCCAAGCTAAGTCTTTCAAAATATAAATTTGAAACAAGTAATCCTATAGCATACAATACTACCAAATATTTCATCAAACCTCTTATGGCATATTTGGAATATTTTCTTTCTATCTTATTAAAAAAGCCCATTTTTCTCCTTTAAAATCATAATTATAAAAATTATTTTTTAATTTATTTTACTATTTTATATACTCCATGTCAAATTAACAATTTATATTAAATATGAAAGATAAAGTGATATAAATTATAATAGTAAATGTCAATATTAAAAATTGATATCATTTTTATGCCCATATTTTAGTTTACAATTTTTTGTATTAAATATTAAAAAATTGTAATACTGAATGCTTAATATTTTCATATCGTCTTGCCTTAATTTATAGCTTATGATAAATTATATTAAATATTATGTGAGGTGATTTATGTGGTATCAAAACAATTGGAAAGAATATGAAGTCCTTGATACTTCTAATGGTGAAAAGCTGGAACGCTTCGGTGATTATATACTTGTTCGTCCTGACCCACAGGTTATATGGAATACAAATAAAAATATATTAAGTAAGCATAAAATTAATGCACACTATCATCGCAGCTCAAAAGGTGGCGGTGAATGGGAATTTTTTAATCTTCCCAAGGTATGGACTATAAGCTATGACTTACCAAAGGAAGTTAAAACAATAACTAATAATACTACTTTAAAATTCAATTTAAAGCCCTTTAGTTTCAAGCATACAGGTATTTTCCCTGAACAGGCTACTAATTGGGACTGGGCAAGCCGTCTTATTTCAAAAAATCTTGAGGGTAACCATCGGGAAATAAAGGTATTAAATTTATTTGCCTATACAGGTGGTGCTACTATAGCATGTGCAAAAGCCGGAGCAAGTGTTACACATGTTGATGCAAGTAAAGGTATGGTAGCTTGGGCAAAAGAAAATGCCATTCTATCAAATCTGTCAAATGCACCTATAAGATTCTTAGTAGATGATTGCGTAAAATTTGTAGAAAGAGAAATTAGAAGAGGAAATAAATATCAGGCGATAATTATGGATCCTCCCTCATATGGTCGTGGCCCCAAGGGTGAAATTTGGAAAATTGAAGATTGTATATATGATTTAATAAAATTATGCAAAAGCTTACTTAGTGATGATGCTATATTCTTTCTAATAAATTCATATACAACAGGACTACAAGCAGGAGTATTAAAATATATGCTTGAGGTTTTAATAAAAAATTCAAATATGAGCTGTGTCGAAGCTGATGAGATAGGCCTTAAAATAAAAGATAAGAATTTATTTTTACCCTGCGGTGCGAGTGGACGTTGTTTTAAGATATAAAATTGCTTTAATATATACAATTATTTTATTATCACCTTTTTAATTTTTAATGTTATAATATTATAAATAGAAAGGGAAATATATGAATGTTGAAGATTTGGAATTTAAAGAGCTGTTGGCAAAGGACATGCCTTATTATAATAGCTTTTACGAATTAAGAGATAATAAGACCTGCGACAGTGTAAGCCTTGAGAGCTTCATTTGGAAAGATTATTATAATGTAAAGCTTGCCATTGCTAAAAAGGATAATAAGGATGTAGGAATTATTTGGTTAATGGGCTTTGATGAAGGCAATCCATTTTCAGCCATGCCTATATGCAGTACTGAAAATTTGGAATATTGTTTCGAGCTTAGTGTAGAATATTTTAATAAAATTCTTAATAAAAAATTCAAAATACATCTTGCCGATGAAGCCGGAGTAGATATTTTAAAGCTTAACAAAGATAAATTTATCATAAAAGAAGAAGAGGAGCTAAAGGATTATATATATATGGCCGAAAGAATGAGAACTCTCTCAGGTAAAAAGCTACATAAAAAAAAGAATTTATGCAACAACTTTATGAAATCCTATGAAGGAAGATATATATATAGAAAACTTAGCTGCAATGACAGAGATGATATTTTTAAATTTCTTGATAAATGGAGAGCTATGAAAGGAATGAATGTTGAAAAGCATTTAGATCCCGAGGTTTTAGGTATTCATGAAATTTTACTTAATTGCAAAAATTTAAATATACATATGTCAGGAGTATATATTGATAATAATTTAGAAGCATTTACTATAGGAAGCTTTAATAAAAGACATAATATGTCAGTTGTACATATAGAAAAAGCAAACCCTGAAATTATAGGCTTATATCAATTTATAAATAGAGAATTCCAGATAAATGAATTTCCAAAAGCTCTTTTAGTCAACAGAGAAGATGATTTAGGTATAGAAGGACTTAGAAAAGCAAAAAAAAGCTATGATCCGTCTGAATATGCGAGAAAATATTATATTGAGCAAAAATAAAGGTTCCTTATGCTAAAATACTTATCTAATAATGAAAAATATAAAACAAAAAAACTATATAAACAAGCTTTTTATTCAGATAGTGATAAATTTATAGATTATTATTACAAAGAAAAAATCAAAGATAATAAAATCTTAGTTTATGAAGAAAATAATGAAATTTTATCAATGGCTCATTTGAATCCATATAAAATAAATTTTTTCAAAAATATCTACGAAATATATTATATAGTTGCAGTTGCGACTGATATTAATCATCGTCGAAAAGGCTTGATGTCGAAAGTGATTTCTAAATTTTTAAATGATATGTATAAAGAAAATAAGCCCTTCACCTTCTTATTACCGGAGGATGAGGCTTATTATTCTCCCTTTGATTTTGTATTTATTAATAATTATGAAAATATCAGATTAAATAATACCGCTTTTAATATATATAATTTTCAACAAAAAGATTTAAAGGAATTAATCAAATTTTCAAATACATATTTAGGCAAAAATTATAATGTATATATATTAAAAGATGAAAATTATTTTCTAAGATATTTAAAAGAAATTCAAAGTGAAAATGGCTTTTTACGAATTTATAAAAATAAAAATAAAATCATAGGCTTTGAAACTTTTTGGGGCTTGGATAAGCTTGAAAAAAGAGAGACCTTAATATTAAATGAATTTTCAAAAAAAGAAATTACAAACAAACCGGCTTATATGCTGAGAATAATAAATCTCTTTGAATTTCTAACAAATTTCAAATTAAAAGATAATGCTATAAATAACAAGCTTAGCATAATTTTAAAAATAAAGGATAATATAATAAAAGAAAATATGGGAATTTATATTTGGAAGCTTGGCAAATATTGTTCAACATTAAAAAAATATGATTATGATTTTACTCTTCCTGAAGATAAAAATATTTTTAAATATGATATAAATTCTTTTACTAAATCTTTTTTAATTGATAAACATATCGGAAATATTGATATTTCAAATTTAATAACAACTCTAGATTCCATATATTTAAATGAAATTGTTTGATGAGCGTGTATTTTAATATAAGCTCTACAAATGAAAGGATTTATTTATGAAAATAAATATAGGTGATAAGCTGATTCTTAAAAAAAAGCATCCCTGCGGTTCTTCTACTTGGGAAGTTATACGTATAGGGCAAGATTTCAGAATAAAATGTCTTCAATGTGATAGACAAATTATGATAGCTAGAAATAAATTGGAAAATAATATTAAAGATATTATTTATAAAATATCTCAATAATAATAGGAGTAATATGAGTATATTAAGTGTATCAAATCTTACACATGGCTTTGGGGACAGAGCCATTTTTAATTCTATTTCATTTAGAATGTTAAAAGGAGAACATATAGGTCTTATAGGTGCAAACGGTGAAGGTAAATCTACTTTTATGAATATTGTAACTAATAAATTAATACCTGATGAGGGAAAAATTGAATGGGCAAAAAATGTTAGAGTAGGCTATCTTGACCAACATACAATTTTGCAAAAAGGACAAAGCATAAGAGCTGTACTTAAAAGTGCCTTTGAATTTTTATTTGATTTAGAAAAACAAATGAATGAGTTTTATGAAAAAATGGCAACTGCCTCTGACGATGAAATAAATACTTACCTTGAAGAAGCCGGAACTATACAAGATTTATTAACTGCACATGATTTTTATATGATAGATGCCAAGGTGGAGGAGGTTGCAAAAGCTCTGGGTATACTTGAACTAGGTCTTGACAAGGACGTAGACGAATTATCAGGTGGGCAAAGAACTAAAATTTTGCTGGCTAAACTACTACTTTCAAAGCCTGATATTTTATTACTTGATGAGCCTACAAACTACTTGGACGTTTCTCATATAGAATGGTTGAAAAGATATTTGCTGGAATATGAAAATGCCTTTGTTTTAATTTCACATGATATGAATTTTTTGAATTCCGTTGTCAATATTATCTATCACATGGAAAATCAAAATCTTGATAGATATGTTGGAGATTATAATAAATTTTTAGAAGTTTATGAAGTAAAGAAAAATCAATTAGAAGCGGCTTATAAAAGACAACAACAAGAAATTGCAAGGCTGACTGATTTTGTTGCCAGAAATAAGGCAAGAGTATCCACAAGAAATATGGCAATGTCAAGGCAAAAAAAATTGGACAATATGGATATAATTGAACTTGCCGGTGAAAAACCTAAACCTGAATTTAATTTTAAAGAGGCTAAAACATCAGGTAAAATTATATTTGAAACCAGGAACTTAGTTATAGGCTATGATGAAGCTCTCTCTAAACCTATCAATATAAGCATGGAAAGAGGAGAAAAAATTGTATTTTTCGGTTCTAATGGTATTGGAAAAACCACCCTTTTAAAAAGTATACTCGGTTTAAACCCTGCTTTGTCAGGTAGTGTACATTTGGGAGATTATCTTGAAATAGGCTATTTTGAGCAGGAATTGAAAACTGATACAAAAAATACCTGTATTGAAGAATTATGGACTGAATTTCCGGCTTATACCCAATATGAAATACGCTCTGCCCTGGCAAAATGTGGACTTATGACAAAGCATATAGAAAGTCTTGTAAAAGTTTTAAGTGGTGGAGAACAAGCCAAAGTTAGACTTTGTAAATTAATAAATAGAGCCAGTAATCTTTTAGTCTTAGATGAGCCTACCAATCATCTTGATATAGATGCTAAAAAAGAGCTTAAAAGAGCTTTAAAAACATATAAGGGAAGTATTATTTTAATCTGCCATGAGCCTGATTTTTATGAAGATTTTGCAACTAAGATAATAGATTGTAAAGACTGGGCTTTAAGAGTATAAATAATCTTAAAAACTAATCAAAGCCTAGGTAGAACAAAATCTACCTAGGCTTATTAATTATCTTAAATATATTATCCACTCATAAATGTTTATACCAAAAATTATAAGCATACATAAAATATAAAATATATCTTTTAGAGTGAATTTTATACTTTCTTCTTTATTTTTTATTTTAGGTTTTAGAATTGATAAAAAAGTAATAAGCAATAATACCAAAAATACTCTCAATTTATTCTCCCTAAAAATAAATTGACTCATTGTGCAAAAAGATGTTATAGGGAATAAAATCTCACTTTTTTTCATTAGCCTCCTATAGATTGTGAATAATCTTTCATTGTTTTTATAAGCTTACCATCATTATAAAATTTAATAGTAGAATGATAACAATGTGTATAATACGCATTATCATGAGTAAGCAATACCTCATAGCTCGTAGTATCAACAACTAACTCTTCAGGAGTATTTCTAATTATCCTATCAAATATCAGTGCAGCAATATTTGAAGCAACACTCACAGGCACATTCGAAAGAATACCTGACAATATTCCTATTAGAGTGGAAATGTCCTTAAGACCCTCTAAATCACTTTTATATAATGTTTCACTTACACTTCCTAATTCTACATGTTTAAATTGTTTTCCCACAATATCTTTACTAGATCTAAACAATTTATTATTAGAATTTTCTAAAATATCTTTAAAACTATCGTAACTACATTTACCGGAACTTATATACTTTTTATTTTTTGATTTAGATGTGTAGAAGCAACGCTGTATTAGAGAATACAAAAACAAAACTCATAATACATGCAATCATTTTTTTCAATCTATTTCTCATAAAGCACCAACCTTTTTTTAGTTTAAAAGTACTTTTAACTAAATGAAGATTATCATATTTTTAAATATAAGTCAATATGTATTGTTTTGCAAAAATATATATATCTTTTTTGTGCATTTTTTGTATTATATTAAACATCTATAAATTTATTTTCGCAATTCAATAAAAAATATCATACTAAAAAACAAACCGAAAATATTTCGGTTTGTTAAAAATAAAAAATACTATAAAAATCAAAGATTCTTTAACATATTTTGAAAATTTTGGCATGAATAAAAATTTAAATTTTAAAACACACTTTACTATTGTAATAAATCACATAAAGCATCTATATTTTTCTTACCAAAATGAACATCATTTTCATCTATTACAATACATGGAACACTCATAACCTTGTACTTGTCCTTTAATTCTCCAAAATGATTAATATCATAAGTATCAACCTTAATATTTTTATTTAAGGCTGCTATTCTTGAAGCTGCGACAACTAAATCAGGACACATAGTACAAGCCAGAGAAACTAATATCTTCACTTCTCTTTTTTTACTTAAAGCCTTAATCTTTTCTTTGCCGGCCTCGTCAAGTGCTTGACCCGGACCTGCAATATTATATAATGCCAAAATAAAAGAGGTAAATTCATGACCGCCCGGAACTCCGTGGAAGGCATATCCGCTATATGAAGCATCTTCATGCAAAATCCTAACACAAGGTCTTAGGATATTCTTATTATCGCTATAGCTAACTTCTAACTTATCACTAAGCTTTGCAAGCTCCTGCATATATCCTTCCAGCTCTTTTGATACTTCTCTATCATCAAGGCAAAGCTCCAAGATTAACCTTGATGACATTCTTTCAAATACTGCATTTAATTGCTCAAGCATATCACTTGTAAAAATATTTGATGATGAATCTATATCAGTTCCCTCATTATCGCTTCTAACTTCTTTTTTCATATTGCTTTTACGCTTTGGAGCTTCCGGAACAATACCTGTCTTTTTTTGCATAGTGGCTGCATATTTTTCAAGCTCTGTGGCTGCTAAAGCACCATCTCCAACAGCTGTTACAACCTGACGAAGTGGTTTATCACAAACATCTCCACTTGCATAAACACCTTCCATGCTTGTTTTTTGATTTCTATCAGTCCAAATATATCCCTTTTCTGTAAGCTCCAGCTTATCCTTTATCAAAGCTACCTGAGGTAAGAAGCCTGCAAAGACAAATACTCCCAAATTATCATCTGATTTATATTCCGTAATTTCTCCGGTATTTCTATTTTTATATACAACTCTATTTAAAAATGAATCTCCTGATACCTCTACCATTTCTGTATTTGTAAGCACAGTTATCTTTTCATGAGCTTTTACATGTTCAGCTGTGGCTCTATCACATTTAAAATCATCACCACGTACTAATACGGTGATTTTCTTAGCATATCTTGTAAGAAAAAGACTTTCTTCTGCAGCCGCATATCCTCCACCAATAACAAAGACCTCTTTATCCGTAAAAAATTCCCCATCACAGGTTGCACAATATGCAACTCCTCTTCCTTTATATTCTTCTTCACCTTTAAATCCTATACATCTTGGACTTGCACCGGTTGAAATCAAAATACCAAAGGCCTTATAATCTCCCTTATTTGTATGTATAGTCTTTATATCACCTTCTAAATCCAGACCTGTCGCCTCAGCTATAGCAAATTCACTGCCAAAGCTTGCTGCCTGTTTACGCATAGTTTCAGTTAAGGTATGTCCATCAGTGCTCTCAATACCCGGATAGTTTACAACCTCATTGGTTATTCTGATTTGACCACCAAAATTTTCTTTTTCTAAAACCAGTACCTTGTAACAAGCTCTCGCTAAATACAGGGCGGCGGTGAGCCCTGAAGGTCCACCGCCAATTACTACGACATCATATAAATGTTCCATGTTATACCCCTTATCTTATAAAATCTCTTATAATGCTCCTACTAAATCTAAGCTTGGCTTTAATGTTTTTGCACCAGGTTGCCATTTAGCAGGGCAAACCTCATTACCATGCTCATGAACAAATTGACAAGCTTGAACCTTTCTGAATAATTCATCAGCATTTCTACCTACATTACCGGCACTTACTTCATAAGAAACAATCTTTCCTTCAGGATTGATTATAAAGCTTCCTCTTTCAGCAAGACCGTCTGCTTCTATATATACCTCAAAATCCTTTGAAATTGTATGTGTAGGATCTGCTAACATAGGATATTCAAGCTTACTGATTCTTTCAGAATGATCATGCCAAGCCTTATGTGTAAAATGTGTATCTGTAGAAACTGAATATATTTCTACCCCTGCTTTCTTAAAATCTTCATATTTATTTTGTAAATCTTCCAATTCTGTAGGACATACAAATGTAAAATCTGCAGGATAGAAGAAAAATACCGTCCATTTTCCCATCAAATCAGCCTTACTTACTGTTTTAAATTCACCTTTATGAAAAACTTGTGCTGTAAAATCTGATATTTCTTTATTAATTAATGACATATAAATACCTCCTCTAAATAAATTCATTAGTATCTTTAATTTTAAATTTATAGGCTAAAATAATACTCATATAACCTATGTATATATTAATACCACATTATTACTAATAAATCAAGTGATATTAGTAATAATTATTATTAACTTTTTGTGAACATCATAAAATCAGACAATAATAAATTTCCGGTTTTATTTTTATATTATACAAAATAAAGCTTTTAATAATATAAAAGCTATTGTTTTTATAAATATTATATAGTATATTTCATTTGTGAGTTAGGCTTTGCTAACTATATAAAAAGGGGGGATTCTTATAAAGAAAAGAATTTTAATTTTAACTTTTGCTTTAGGCTTATCCTTGAGTGCTTGTAATCCTTTTAAGGCTAGAATAAATGAAAATACAACTACCGAAGAAATACAAAATACTCAAGATAATAAATATGATAAATCCGAAAAAAAGCAAAAAGAATATAAAAATATGAAAAGAGCTGATGCTTTAGAAGCTGAAGATAGTATTAAAGAACAATCCAAGGATGCAACTAAAGATAAAATCAAAGATAATAAGCTATCTAAACAAAGCGTTTCAAAAAATAACTATAAAGCTAAAATATCAAAAGAAAAAAATAAAAGAAGTAAAGATATAATAGCTGATAAGGATATAGAATATTATAATAATTTAAAAAATAACATTCAACAAAATCCGATTAATAATACTAATACTAATACAAATAACAAAAATATCAATAATATTAGCAATGAAACAACTCACAAAACCGGTAAAACCAAATTTATACAAGGGAATACTATTACTCATTCTACACATTCGTCTAATCGAAAAAGTGAAAATAATAATTTAGATGAACAAACTAATGATAATAAATCCTTAGAAGCACTTTACCTAATTGTAGACAATGAAATAATATCCTTGTCAGAATATGGTAAAAATGAATTAAGTAAAAGCAAAGAACTTATAATACCTGAAGGAGTTACTTCAATAGGAGAAAATGCCTTTAAGGGACTTGAGCTTACAAAAGTAAAATTGCCAAGTACACTAAAATACATTAAAAAAGATGCCTTCTATGACAATAATTTAGAAAATATAGAGTTACCTACAAGTCTTATAGAAATACAAAGAGGAGCCTTTGATAAAAATAATTTATCAGAAATATGCTTAGCAAATCCTAATTGTAAAATAGATGGTATTTTTTATAATAATCAATATGTAAATATATTAACTACAAATCCTGATATCAAAGATGAAATAGAAAAAAATACAAATATAGCTTATAAAAGAAATGATTTAGAAGATATAAAAGCCTACGGCTCATTAGTTAATAGAGCAAGTATAAAAGTTAAATATTATGATGAAAATGAAAATTTGGAATTTGAAGAAGTTATAGTTTCTAAAAATAAAAAAAATAAATTCAAAAGAACTGATGATGATTTTTCAAAATATTTAAAAAGAAATGATAAGATTAATGTTGTTGCTTTAAAAAATGATTATCTTCATCTTGGTAATGTTGAAATTAATTGTGATGTGATTAATAATATTGATTTTCATTATAATAATAAAGCTGTCCCTACAGAACAAATACAGAAAAATTCTAAGAAACCTATTATAAACGGATATAAACAAGCACTTTTAATTAGTACTGATGAATCCTTTGTAAACTTAAAAAAAGATATTTTTGCAATTGATAGCAATATGAATAATATCACAGATAAGGTAGAAATATTAAATGAGGATGAAATAAATACAAAAAAAGCAGGAGCTTATAATATCATCTATCATGTTAAAGATAATTCAGGAAATGAAAATACAGCTGTTAGAAAGCTTTTTGTTGAAGAAAAAAATGTTTGGTATCCTCATGATTTTTATTATGACGGCAATGTTTTACTTGGACTTAGTGATATAGGACAATTAAAATTAAATACGCTTCTTATTTTTGCATCTGATAAAAAAATAGATTTACCGAAAAAAAGTGTGTCCGGAGCTGATATTAAAATTATTGGAAGTGCCGCATTTTCAAATCTTAGAATTAGAAATATAAATATTCCAAATGGTTATGAAATAATCAGAAAAAAAGCCTTTGATTCTACACTCTTAGAAAGTCTAACACTTCCTGACAGTATAATTGAGGTTTCTGATAATGCATTTTCATTTACTAATATTAAAGATTTAAAATTATCCAAAAATTTGAAAAAAATAGGTGAGCGAGCATTTTCAGGCTTTATAGGCTCAGGTATACCTAGCCTTGATTTAGGAAATAAGCTTGAAGTTATTTCTGACAGTGCCTTTGCAAATACAACAATAAAAAGTAAAGCTCTTGAAATCCCAAGTTCTGTAAAAGAAATAGGTGAAAATGCTTTTGAAAATTGTAAAATAAATAAACTGATATTAAATGAAGGACTTATAGAGATAAAGGATGCAGCTTTTAGCAAAAATAATTTGCAAAAGCTTATTTTACCTAACACTCTAACAAAATTAGCCCCTGGAGCTTTCAAACAAAATAGTGATGGTGCAGGAAGTAATTACATTAAAGTGGCATTAATTACTAAAGATGGGAAAAATCCACATAATTTTGAGTCAAATATATTTCAAGAAATAAATCCGGAAGCTAAACCTAATACAAATATAGATGATATTGTAGAAAGTGATTTTGAATTCCAAAACCAAAAGCTTAAGCTTTCAAGACAGGGAATAGAAAAATTCAAGACTCTTAAAAAAGCAGGTAAGGAAATAGAGCTTTTAATACCTTCTACAATTAATGATAAAATTGTCACAGAAATAGCTGCTACAAGCTTTATGAGTAAAAATATAAAAGCTCTTAAACTACCTGACAGTTTGGAAATTATAGGTGAATCTTCATTCTATAATAATAAAATAACAGAATTAACTCTACCTGAAACTGTAAGAATAGTTAAAAATGGAGCCTTCTATAATAATAATATTTCTAAGCTTATATTAAAAAATAATATTGAAGCTATAGAGCAAAATGCCTTTTATAATAATAATTTAGAAAAAGTAAACTTACCTGAAAGTATAAAACTTATAGGCAAGGATGCTTTCAAGAAAAAATCAGGAAAGGTTAAGCTTATTATAAATTATAATGATAATACCAAGGCCTTTATAAAAGCTAATGAAAATAGGACAGACTTTATACTTGAAGCTCTTGGAAAACCTGAAGAACCTAAAACTAATGAATTTACTATGACACTTAAAAATAAAGAAACAAAATATGGCATAAAAGCCGGAGAACGCATAGTATTTTCTTTGGAACCCTTTACACCAAATGTTGAGCTTGAAATTAATGGTACAAAGGTAAAGCCTGTTGTAAGCTCATGGTCAAAAAATGTGATTTTAAATGACAATATTTATAAAAATCTAATATCAAGTGATAATAAGCTTAATTTAAAATTTACAATTGATAAAAATACCATTCTTGAAAAAGAAATAAAACTTTTTATACCTGATGAAATAAAGCTTAAAAATCCTGATTTAAAGTTCAAAAAATCGGATAATATAAGCTTTGAGCTTTTAAGTGAAAATTATCCTATAGAAGATTTTAAGCTTTATAAGGATATGAATGCTTTTTATAATAAAAAGCCTATTTCAGGTGTACGTATCAATGATAATACTGTTACAATAAATTATGATTTTTCACAAGCAGAGGAAAGTGTAACATTCCTTGCCACTGCCAAATATCATAAAAATACAAATATCACCTTGAATTTTGAAGCTGATAATACTTCATCAGCAAATGATATTACCTTTATAACAAAGGATAACAGCTCCGATATATATAAATATGAAAGCTCTAAAATAAGTGATAATATTTATGAAAAATTAAAGGAAAGCTTTGAAAATAATGATATAGAAATGACTGCAGGTCGAATCACTTATTCAAAAGGTTCAGATATAGATATTTCTACTGATGAATACTTCATAGAGTTTAATGATGTCGCTAAAAATATCATTTTATATCTAAATAAGCCACAAAGCTTTGAAGACTTTAAAATATTCTTTGCCGATATAGAATTAAATTATTCTTTTGATGGCGACAATAATATAATAAAGGAGTAAATAAAATGAAAACTAAATATAAAATTTTAACGGCAATTTTTGCTATTTTAATATTTACTTCAGGAAGCTTCATATATGCATATAGTAAATTAAAATCTCCGAATCTTGAGGAAGCATATAGGCGTGAATTTAAAGGTGAACATACTGTTATAGCAATAATTGATACAGGTGCCGATATCAATCACAGTGATTTTTTACTTAGTGATAATGATGATGTTAAATTAAGCAGGGAAATGGTAGAAAAAACTATAAATGAAAAAGGCCTTAAGGGTAAATATATAAGTCCTAAAATCCCTTATATTCATGACTATTACAATGAAGATAATGATATTTTCAGCAAAGATGAGCATGGCATGCATGTTGCAGGTATTGCCGCAGGCAATGGAAAATTTAAAGGTGTCGCTCCAAATGCACAATTACTTCTTATGAAGGTTTTTCCTGATGAAGGCTTAAATGAAAATTTAGATAATTCAAGCTATTATGTTAAAGCTATTTCCGATGCTATAGAGCTTGGTGCCGATGTTATCAATTTAAGCTTGGGTACCGGTGCCGGAACAGAAAATTTTGTTGAAGATAATGTTAAGGAAATTATACAAAAAGCAAAAAATCAAGGCATTGTAGTAAATGTTGCAGCAGGAAATAATGCTTATTTTGGTTTTGGTGATACCTTACCAAAAGCATCCAATCCGGATTATGGAGTTATAGCTATGCCCTCAAACTTAAAAGAGGTTATTAGTGTAGGCTCTACAGAGGGAGAAAATATAAGTGAATCTGTTATTTTTTCAAATAGTAATTATTACCCATACAAGCTTGCTTATACTGACAATTTAAGTATTTCAAACCCTCTTATCTATGGAGCTTGGCATGAATTTGTCGATGTTTCTTATGGAAGTGAAGAAGATTATAACAATCAACAGCTTGATGGAAAAATTGCAATAGCTATGCGTGGCAAACTAAGCTTTAGAAATTTACAAAATATTGCAAGATTACATGGTGCAAGTGCTATCATAGTTTATAATTCTCAAAATGATAAGGATGAGCTTATGACTATTGACGGTTCTGAATTTTCAATTCCTATGGTACATATGAAATATCAAGATGCAAAAGCCTTAATTAATGGTAATAATGAGCTTGTCTTTTTAAAAGATTCCATAGATATGCCTAATAAGGATTATGGGAAGACAAGTGTTTTTTCTCCACTTGGTCTTACAAATGAGGGTGTTTTAAAACCTGATATATTAGCACCCGGCGGTAATATATTATCTCTTGATAATAATGACAGCTATAAAAGAATGTCAGGAACCAGTATGGCAACACCTTTTATTTCCGGAGTGAGTGCTTTAATCAAACAAAGACTATTAGAAACTTATCCTGATAAAGCTGATGCTTTTACGATAGGAAATTTAGTAAAGCGTATACTTATTTCCACTGCATCACCTATTAAAAAAGATGATATTTATGTATCTCCAAGAAGGCAGGGTAATGGTCTTGTAGATATTAAAGAAGCTATAACAGCAAAAGTTATTGCTTATGCAAATGAAGATAATGTAAATATAAATATAGGTAATGTCAATGATACTCTTAGCATTAATTTAACATTAGAAAATATAAGTAATAAAAAAATTACTCTTAACGGTACATACAGCCTTTTATGTGATAATACCGAGGATGAGCATTTTACTTTAAGCTCCAAAATTGTAAAAGAAGGAAATACAGAAGAAATAGTATTAAATCCAAAAGAAAAGAAAAATATTTCTTATGATATAGACATATCTGATATGAATTTTTTAGATAAAATGAAAAATGGCTACTATATAGATGGATTTTTACAATATACTTATAATGATGATGAACATGTCGGTATTGCATTCACCTCATTCAAGGGTGATTATGATAATTTACAAATCTTGGAAAAGCCTATTTATGATACAACGGAAGGCTTACCTACATATTATAAAAAGTCTTCTTATAGCAATGATTTTACACACCTTGGAAGCAGCATATATAAAAATGATGAAGAAAAACATGTTGTTCTTGGAGAAACACCTAATAGTGTTATAGGAAATAGAAAATTTGATTCAAATCACTTAGCCTTTTCTCCTAATAATGATAAAAATATGGATCAGCTTGATTTCGTATTTACAGTGCTTAGAAGCTTTGAAAAATTAGATATAAGTATCTATGATATAAATAAAAATCTTATAAAGAATTATAATGAAAGTAAAAAGCCTGAATTTTTAAAATCATATTATGGTAAAGATGAAAGAAATCCTAAGTCTATTATTTACTATAGCTATACTCCTGAAAATAATGTTAAAGATGGTAAATATGAAGCTATAATATCAGTAAGCAGATATTTGAATAGTAGCCCTCAACAAATGAAATATGATTTTTATATAGATAGAGTAGTTCCACATATTGACAACTATACTATAGAAAATCAAATATTAAGATTAAATATAAGTGATGATACCTCAGGCTTAAAGCTTGTAAAGGTATTTAAAAATAAAAAAGAAATTAAAAAATCTTCAGATAATACTTATAATATCAGTCAGGACAATGCTGATAATATAACAATATTTATGAGTGATTGGGCAGGAAATAATATAGAACTTCCTCTTAATTAAATAATAAAACCCTAAGATGAATTTAACTGACCTTATTTTGTTAGTTTTTGATATGTACCCCCTTCACCGGATTTGTCCGGTAAAAGGGGTACATATCATTTTAGGTCTAACTTTGATGGTCAATTCATATCTTAGGGTTTTATTATTTTATATTTTATATTTTATTTTTATGGCTCATTCGACACATTAGGTTTATTAGGTGCCGATTCTATATCTTTATTATCAGAATGAGAGCTTTGACCGTCAGAATGTTCATCAGCAACAGGCCCTTCCTCCACTATAGTTTCTTTTGATGTAGGTCCTTCTATGCTTGCCTTTGTAGACTTATCCAAATGAGGTCCTCTCTGAGTAGCTTCGGTTGTTTCCTCTTTCTTGCTCTCTGTACTCATCTTCGTATCCTCTTGTAAATTATTCAAGCTTTCGCTTTCATTCATATGACTTTCCTTTTGTTTCTTAGCTTCGCTTTGCTTTATATTACTTTTTTTAGTCTTGCCTTCAACTTGCTCATCCAATATTTCTTCTTCTATCTCTTCTTGTGTCAAATCCGCTTTACTACTACTTTCTTTATGCTGCTTTTTATCATCTATATTTGCTTCTTTTATCTTTTTTCGATATACATTGTTAGAATCTGCCATTATTCTTTCATCAATCTTCTTTACAGTATTACTAACGACATAATCTTCATTTCCAAATAAGAAAGTATGTAACTGTGATACATTGCTCTCCAAAGTTTTAGGTATAACATTAGATCCCTTTGAACCCATATTTGCATCAGCTTTTTTATCCGGAAAGCCTTTAGTTTCAACTAATTTATATTTTTTAACATTTGATATGGCATCCAAGCCGTCCTGTAAAGTAAGATTAGTAGCAAGCATAGGTAAGACCTCATCAAGAACACCGAAAAGCAATCTTGAATCAGCTCTCTTTGATTTTTCAAAAATTTGTTGTAAAATCCTTCTTTGTCTTGCAGTTCTTTCAAAATCAGAATCCATATGTCTAAGCCTTGCATAAGCAACTGCTTGTATTCCATCTAAATGATGCATTCCCGTTTTATTTAATTGTTTTGAACCTATTCCTGTTCCCTTAACAGTTTCAGTTATATAGCCATTTATCTCTCTTAATTCTGCCTTTGTTATATCAATATCAACTCCACCCAAAAGATTGATAGTTGTTGCAACAGCCTTCCAGTTAAATGTTACATAATCCACTATATTTAAATCAAGATTTTTATTTAAAGCCTTTACAGCTTGCTCGGGCCCTCCGACAGCATAAGCATTATTTATTTTAGCAAATTTACCATTACCGGTATCTAAATATGTATCTCTATACACAGATACCAGCTTTATATCTCCGGTAGCTCTATTTATACTTGCTATCATAATAACATCAGAATTATTACCCTTACCTACTGAAGAATTTCTGGAATCAACACCAAAAATAGCTATATTCCAATATCCCTTCATTTTCTTTACATTTTCTACTGAAATATCATTATTTTTTACATTTGAAGCTTCATATGTATATCTTTGAATTTTTGAATACTTTTTTAAGAAAAATGTATAACTAAATATCATTATTAAAGTCAATATTTCTAATATGGCAAAAGTTATTAATCTTTTTTTCCTTCTTGCCTTTTTTTCTTTTCTAAATTGATATAAGCTTTGGCTACTTATTTGTTTTTCTTTATTTTCTTTCATAACTCTCCAATTTAATATGCATTTTTATTTATAAATCCTTTAAATATAGTTAAAAATATTATTTTAAAATCAAAGCTCAGGCTCCAATTTTCTATATAATATAAATCATGCTCTATTCTTTTTTGTATACTGGTATCCCCTCTATATCCATTAATCTGTGCCCAGCCTGTAAGCCCCGGTCTAACCTGATGCTTTATCATATAATGTGGTATTTCATCTCTAAATTTTTCTACATAAAATGGTCTTTCAGGTCTTGGACCTACAAGACTCATATCACCAATTAATATATTAAAAAATTGCGGTATTTCATCCAAGCTTGTTTTTCTTATAAATTTTCCTATTCCCGTTACTCTCGGATCACCCTTTATAGTCCAACACTTTGCTTCTTTTTTGATATTTTGTACTTCCATAGACCTGAATTTATACATTTTAAATGGCTTATTATGCAAGCCCACTCTTTCTTGTGAAAAAATTATCGGACCCTTGCTTGTTAATTTTATCAATAATGCAACTATAAGCATTGCAGGAGAAAATATTATAATTCCAAATAAAGCACCTATTATATCAATCGTTCTCTTCATTATAGCACGATGCAGGCTGGTAAGCGGTACATATCTGATATTTATTATCGGTAAGCCTTGCAAATCTTCTATATGAGGAACTGTAGGTATAACATGATTATAATCAGGAATAAATTTAGTGTGAACACCTGACTTTTCACAAGCATTTACTATTCTTTCCAAATTTTCATATTCTTTTATGCTTAATGTTATAGCTATTTCATCTAATACATTCATCTCCAATATAAGCAAAAGATTATCTATTGTTCCTATAACTTTTATACCCTTATAAGAATAGCCTCTTTCCATATTATCATCAAGTATACCTCTAATTTTATATCCCCATTCCGGATTTGATAAAACTCTATCTATATAAGCCTCACAGGCTCTGGAATATCCTACTAAGAGTATATGCTTTTGATTATATCCTTTACTTCTCATAAAACAAAGTATAAATCTGATAATATTTCTTTCCAAAATAGTAAAAATAATATTATATAAATAAAATATAAAAACTAATTTTCTTGAAAAATGGTACATATAATAATTTTTTGAACCCATAAATAAAACTAAGGTAAAAATTAAAAGTCCTATAGAATTAGCTTTTATAGCATTTATTATTTCTTCTCTTCGGCCTGAAATTCTTTTAGGTCCATATAATCCAAAAATAGCATTTAATAATAAATATAATGGAATAATAGGTGCAAGAGTAAGAAAATACATTTCTTTGCTAAGAGCCGCATTATTATTACTTCCAAACATGACAAACCATGCCAGGCTATAACTGAGGCTGATTACTATTATATCCAAAAAAACATGAACACCATTTAATTGCTTTTGATTATCCTTAATCATTATATCCTCTTTATTTCCTTAATCTCCTATTTATAAAATGTAACATATAGTCGAAGCTTCCATAAAGCATCCTTAACTCTATATCTAATAAATTTTCAAATTTAATTTTACTAAAATTTACTCTTTTACACTTTTTGTAATTGGAAAAGCCTTCCTTTAAGCCATCTATATAATCTTTTTCAAATCCTTTTTTCTTAAAAAACAAATATTTTATAAATATACCTAAAGCTAAAGGTATAGCATTTAGTAAAAGCATTATATTACTTTGATTCTTATAATGCAAATAAATATTATTTCTTGCCGCCAATTTAACCTTAAATGAATTATATTTTGAACCGCTTGTTGCACTACCCAGATGATATACCCTTGCACTTGGCTCAAATATATTATCATATCCATAAAGTCTTGCTCTAAAGCCTAAATCAATATCCTCCAAATATGCAAAATGAGCCTCATCAAAAAATCCGATTTTTTTTAAAATATCCATTCTATAAATAGCCGCTCCTGCACAAGATGAAAAAATATCCCTTGATTTGTTATAAGCTTGAATTTTTTCTCCAACTCCTATTTGATATGCAAATCCAAACAAACACATTCCGTCCCCCGCATCATCTACTAAATTTTTATTATGTGCATTAATCATAAGTGGACTTACTGAAAAAAGATTAGCATTATTTTTAATTGCATATATTAAATTTTCTACATAATCTTCAAAAACTTCCGTATCATTATTTAATAATATAACATACTCTGTTTCTACTCTTTTTAAGGCAAGATTACAAGCTCCTGCAAATCCTAAATTAGTATCCAAATCAATAAAATCAATATTATTATCTCTAAACCATTCCTTAGAACCGTCACTTGAACCATTATCAATTATTAATAATTTAAAATCCTTAAAGCTTTGCTTTTCCAAGCTTAAAAGACAAGGCTTAATAAATTTCAAACCGTTAAAATTAGGTATTATTATAGTCACTTCCATATTACATATACTTTTCTATGCCTTTAATTTTATAAGGCTCTCCTATTTTTTCTTTTGATAAATCCTTTAGTGAGAAATCTGATTTTCTAAGAGTTAAATTCTGATTATAATAAGGATCACCATCTTGTACAATTTTACCCCATTTTTTTAGGAAAATACCTATTTCTCTATTAAATCTTTCTATTTTTTCCGGAGTGTCTTCCAATCCCCTTGACTTTGATTCATAATGATAAAGACAAGCATAAGGATTGTAAACAACCAATTTTCCTAATTCTCTAACCTTCATACAATAATCTATATCATTGAAAGCAACAGCTAATTCAGTACTAAAGCCTCCAACCTTTTCAAAAATTTCTTTCTTTGACATCATACAAGCTGCTGTAACTGCTGAATAATCCTGACATATCAATGCTCGATTAAAATAAGAAATTCTTTCCTTTTCAAGACCTATAAATGTATGCCCTGCTATTCCTCCAAATCCTATAACAACACCTGCATGTTGTATGCTATTATCTTCATATAAAAGCCTTGCTCCACATATACCTACATCATCCCTTTGTACATATGAAAGCATTTCTTCAATAGAAGCTTTCTCTATCAACTCTACATCATTATTAAGAAATAATAAATATTCTCCCTTTGCAAATTTTACTCCATAATTATTTATAGCAGAATAATTAAATTCTTTATCCCACTTAACAAGTTTAATATTATCAAATTCCTTTTGTATCTTTTCATAATATTCCCAAGTTTCAGCTAATGTAGAATTATTCTCTACAATAATAAATTCCAAATTTCTATATGTACTCTTATTCAAAATCGACCTTATAGCCTTATCCAAATCTTGTATATGATCCTTATTCGGTATGATAATAGAAACAAGTTCATCTTTAGGCTCAAAGATTGTATGATAAATCCCATAATATGCACCTTTTTCTACACTTTTCACCTTAATATCCGCAAGAGTTCTCTTATAATGAGCTTTGATAGCTCTAATTCCCGCTTCATATGCATATAATTTACTCTCAGGATTTATAGATGTTGATTTCATATGACATCTCCAATGATATAAAACCTTTGGAATATGTGCAACAGCATTTGCATTTTCTACCATTCTAAATATAAAATCATAGTCTTGGGCACCGTCAAATTCTTCATTAAAATTGCCATATTTATCTATAAGCTCCTTCTTTACGACAAATAAATGGCAAATATAATTAACACTTCTAAGTAAATCTATATTAAAATCAGGTTTAAAATGCGGTTCAAACAGCTCTTCAGTTTGCATATCCATTTTGTCTTCATCTGAATATAAGCAATCACAGGCTTTATCATTTATAATCCTTGCACACTCATATAAGGCATTAGGAGTAAGCTTATCGTCATGATCGCATAAAATAATATAATCTCCACTTGCCATTTCTAAAGCCTTATTAGTATTATTAGCTATTCCAAGATTTTCACCTATTATTTTATACTTCAGTCTTTTATCTTTTTTAAGATATTCCTTATAAATTATTTCATTAGAATTACCGGCCCTACTTCCGTCAGCAATACAAATTTCAAAATTTGTATAAGTTTGATTTAATATAGATTCAATTAATTCTTTAAGATATCTTGGCAAAGTTTCATAAGCAGGAATTATAATTGAAAATAAGGGCATATAATCAAATTCATATTTTCTTTGCTTATCAAGCTCAGCTTTAGTAGGCTTAGTAAGCTCATACCATTCTGAATACTCATATTTACTCTCTAAATTATATATTTTATATCTTATTTTCTTTAATAATGAAATAATGCCATTATTTTTTAAATAAGTCAGTCCCTCAATGATATTTTTTTTATTAAACATTGAAAATATTTTTTCTAACCTTCTTCTTGAAGTACTAAGTCTTTTTTTGATTATTTCTTCATTAATTTTAATTTTATATTTTTTATTATCAACACTTATCTCTATATAATATATTCTTTCTTTATCATATTTAAATGAAATATCATATCCGAAATTTTTTTCTATAATTTGTTTAAAATAATGCTCACATACATCATCACGTCTGATTGGTATAATCTTAGCTTCTATTTGCTTATAATTTTCATCTAATACTCTATATGAAATATTTGAATTTATATTTTTCCCTATTACCCAGCCATTAAAAATAATAATATCTTCTTTCTTTTTTATAGTATCTATCTTATATTTCATTTTCTTTAGCTATCTCCTCAAAATTAATTCTTTCCTCTTCAACAACCAAGGGCCTTTTCATCACTCTTTGATTTATTGTCAAAATATATTCACCTATCATTCCTATAAAAAATATTTGTATAGAGCCTAAAAATAGCATTCCAATCAAGATAGGCACCATACCTGCTGCAAATCTGTTCCAATAAATTAATTTTAAAATCAAATAAAATATAGATACAAAAAAACTGAGCATTCCTGTAATTGCCCCTATAAATGTTGCAATTCTCAATCCTATTTTTGTATAAGATGTTATACTAAGCATAGCCGCATCATATAATCTATAAAAGTTATTACTTGTAACTCCGGCTCTTCTTCTTGGCTGTGAATAAGGTATTTCCTTTCTCCTAAATCCTAGCTCTGCCACTATTCCTCTAAGAAATGGAGTAGGATCGTCAAGCCTTCTCATAACATTTATAAAATCCTTATCATATAATCCAAAGCCTGTAAAATGCTCTATCTGCTCTACATCTGATAATTTTTTTATAATTTTATAATACAAGCTTCTAAGCTTATACATAATAATATTTTCTTTACTTGTCTTTTTTATTCCTATAGCTATTTTATAGCCTTCTTCCCAAGCTTCAATATATTTTGGTATCATTTCCAAAGGATCTTGGAAATCTGCAGCCATCAATATAGTTGCCTCTCCACTACTTTGTAGCATGGCATAATATGGAGAATTAAATTGTCCAAAGTTTTTAGCATTAAATATAGCTTTAAGTTTTTTATCAGACTTGCAAAGTCGTCTAAGTATATTTCTTGACTGATCAGAGCTATCATTATCAATAAAAATAAATTCATATTCATAATTTTTAAGCTGAGTTTTAAATAAATTTTTTAATGACTCATACATCATTTCTATATTTTCTTCTTCATTATAACAAGGTACAACAACACTAATTTTTTTCATTATCAATCCATTCCGGTATCAGCATCGTCTTTATTACGCTATCACCTTTATTCTTCATTAAATCCAGGCATTTATATATACTATCAAAGCCATAAAATTTATGTGTAATTAAATCTCTCGGACTTATTCTCTTATATTTTACCATTGATAAGAGTCTTTCCATTCTAATTCTACCTCCCTTACCAAGCTCCATATAAATACTTTTTCCTGACATTCCTCTTCCTGAATTAAATTTTGAAAAATATATATTGCCATCACCTGAAAATAATTTCAAATTTACTATTCTACCTACACCATATCTTGCCATATCAACAGCCTGTGATAAGACCTCATCATTTCCACCGCAAATAATAACCACATCTGCTCCTATTTCAGTTTCATTTAAAACCTTAGCAACGACATCCATTTCCTTATAATCATAAATATCATTTGCACCATATTTATATGCTAAGTCCTTAGATACAGCTCTTGAACCTATTGCAATAATTCTACCGGCTCCATGTAAGCTTGCAGCCTGTATTGCCATAAGTCCTACTGCACCTATACCTATAACAACAACTACATCTCCGGTTACTATATTTGCCCTTTCAACACCGGTAAAACCTGTTGTAACCATATCAACGCACATAAGTGCATCAGCTATGCTTACATCTTTTGGCACTAAGGCTAAATTTAAGTCTGCATTGGAAACTATAAATTCTTCTGCAAATACACCCGGCCTTGTTCTTCCGAGAGTATTTGCTGAAAAATTAGTGCCGGCATGTAATATATTATTATCCTGTATATATGGATTTCTCCAATCAGGAGTCATTGCAGGCACAACAACTATATCTCCTTTCTTAAAATCAAAAACCTCAGATCCGGCTTTTATAACCTTTGCTACACATTCATGACCAAGTATCAAATCCTTTGCTTTCCTTGAACCTGTTCCATAAACTGTATTAACATCACTTGTACACACAGACATTGCAACCGGGCTTAAAATAGCATCATATTCACTCATTAATTGCGGTTTTTCAAGTTCTTTTATAATCGCTTTATTTCTATCCTCAAGAACGAATGCTTTCATAGATTCCTCCATTATATATATTCTTCTATATGCTGTGTCATAAGTGTGTAAATATCTATCCCTTTAACGAAATTATCTTTTATTATATTTGCAATTTCTTTAGTATATCCTGGTGCAACTATAAGTATGGCACTGATATCGCTTTGCATTGCCTCACTTAATGATACTATTTTAATATGGCTTGCAGGTGCATATAATCCCTGCTTAAATGGTGCCGAATCTATAATAAATTCTATCTTATCTTTTAAATTTAATGTAGCACACAAGGTAAAACTCTGATGACTTGCTCCCCATATTGCTATTTTTTTATTCAGGGAACTATATTTTTCTATCAATCCAAAAACTTCCCTTTTTATATTTTCCTTTTGCTCGACTAATTTTGATATATCAGGCTTCATTTTTTTCTTTACTATAACTGCTAAAGTATCTCTATTTATTCTTTCTTTTTTTATTATATCAAAGCCTGAATTTGCGAGCAAAATTTGTAAGCTGTCCATGGTATAATATGCTATATGATCAGGTATTATTTCATAGAAGCTTTCCTGCTCCAATATATATTCAAAGCTTGGCACAGTAATAAGCCCGTAGGCTTCTTCTTCTAAATTATTATATATAGAACGAAGATATACTAAAGGCTCAGGCTGATGCTCTAAAAAATTAAATGAAGTAAATGCCTTAAATGGAGAATTTTTAAATATATGCTCTTCATCCTCAGGAAAATCTCTATCAACCTCCAATCCTAAGGATAGAGCTTTTTTAAGCAATTTTTCATTATGCTCGATACCATATGCTTTAACATTATATGTAGCTAAGATACTTAAAAATTCTCCACCACCACAACCAAGCTCAATAATTTTTTCATTTTCAAGCTTACAAAGTGTTATAAAATCATCATATTGTTTCCTTCTAAGCTCTTCCATAGTACTTGAATATCCACCGGCTCTTATCACATCCTTATAATAAAATACAGGCTCACAATCAAGCTGTACCAATCCACAAGCCTTACAATGGCAAAGTGATATATCTATACCTTTATCGTCCTTTAATCTATCATAAGAGGGTATATCCTGTGCCGATGCAGGCATATTAGGTATAGAAAATAATTTTTCAAGCTTTGATTTACATATTATACATTTTTTCAATTAATTGTACTCCTTTTTTAAAACTATATTGCTTTCTTTCAGGATATATCCATTCAAGCTTTGATATATCCGGATTTAAATATGGAATTCCCTCTATACTCTTATTATCCTTAATAAATCTTACTCTATCTGATTTTTTATATATATTTGCAAGCTCCAAAACAAATTCCTTTAATATTCTTGTATCATTACCTGCTATATTTAATATATTCTTTTTATATAAATCACAGCTTTGATTATAAGCTTTTAATTTATCAGCTATTTTTTCATCTTCTACTATATAATTTATTATGTCAACACACTCATCTATATAAATATAATTCCATTTTTGATTACAAAAGCTCAAATCTAAAATTTCATCACTTTCTCTAAAATGTTTTATACAGGTTGAAATCAAAGAAGTTTCATGATCATAATATCCATATACACTAAAAATCCTAAGATGTATATATGAAATATCTAACTTTTCACATTCACAGCTTGCTCTTTTTGCAAGCTCCAATTTTGCTTTCCCATAAAAAGAAATTGCTTTTTCACTGACAAGCTCATCGCATTTTTTATCAATATGATTATCCATACTTTGTCCATATTCTGCCTGAGAACCTGCAAATATGAATTTTTTTACACCCATATGCTTACATTTTTTTATAAGCTTTAAGGTATTATCTACATTTTTTCTTTGAATATCTTCATTCATTCTGCCGAGCATACCTATGCCCTCCCATGCAAAATGTAGACATATAGCTATATCATTTAATTCTATACTATCAATATTATTCATATCTCCAAAATAAATATGTAAATTATCATGAACCGGCAACTTATAAATATTTTTAGAGTCTTTTCTAACTAAAGCATATATAGTGTGTCCATTAGCCAAAAGCTTTCTTAATAAATTTGAAGCTATAAAACTACTTGCTCCCGTTATAAATATTCTCATTATCTATTCCTTATTCTTTTATTCTTTCTATTATCATATTTGAATCCATTTCTTCATCTGATAAAAAAGGAACCAGATCTTCAAGTGGAGGACTAACCATCCTACCGTCAGGTAATTGCTTTCCCGATGACTTAGGTTCAAAATTTTGTTCCTTTGTTACAAAAGCCTCAATGATTGCAGGTCCTTTTATATTGAAGGCTTTTTTTATGGTATCTTCCAACTCACTGTTAGTTTTTGCTTTTAAATATGGATAACCATAAGCATATGCAAGCTTTTCCATATCAGGGAAGCTTAGATCCCCACTATCTTGTCCTATACCGACCATTACTCTGTCATTAAAAAATTTGGTTTGAGTTTGTCTTATGCTATGATATCCATCATTATTTATTATAAAAATCTTAATATTCATTTTATGATGAATAATAGTTTGCAGCTCTTGTAAATTCATTTGTATGCTTCCATCTCCGGTTACCAATATTACTTCATCATCATATTTATTATTAGAATCTTTATTTGCTATATATGCACCTATAGCAGCCGGTAAATCATATCCCATGGAAGCTATGGCTGAATTTGAAATAAATCTTTGTCCTTTTTTTATAATATACGAATGTCCGCCTACTACACAGGCAGAGCCATTTCCTACTACAGTTATTTGATTTCTTTTAGCATTTTCACTTATATATTTTATAAAAGCATATACATTTGCAAATTTTGTATCATCATTTTCAATAAATTCCTTTTTACACACAGGATATTTATTCTTCCAATATGAAATAGTTTCAAGCCAGCTCATATTCTTCAAGCCGCAACCGCCTTGCCACAAAACACCCTTTATATCTTTAATTTCATCTAAAAGCTCTTTAATAAATACCTTGCAATCAGCATGTATAGGTAAGGAAACATGAATTGTAGGCTTTTTAAGTTCTTCATTATCTATATCATTTACAATAGTAAAAGCTTCTCTTGCCCAAGTTTTATAATTAAAGCCAACCTGTCTTAAGCTAAGCCTTGATCCTATTGACAATACCAAGTCTGAATTTTGAATAGCAAAATTACCGGCTCTATCTCCAAAATTTCCCGGACGACCTGCATATAGCGGATGCTCGTCATATAAGCAATCCTGACTGTTCCAACCTACTGCTACAGGTATACCGAGCTTCTCTACAAGCTGCATAAATTCAGCATGTGCAGCTCCTATTCTTATTCCATTTCCGGCATTTAAAATAGGTCTTTCAGAATTTTTTATTTTTTCTATAATAAGCCTTATAGTAGCTTTAGAAATTTCCTTTGGGAATATATCAATATCGGCTTTTTTGTCTAATTTAGCATCAAAATATTGATGCTTTTTATTCCAACCATCTCCACCATTTTCAAAATCATCTATATCAAAGCCTATAAGCTCATCCTCTTCTATAAAACTTGATTGAATATTTAAAGGTATATCAAGCCATGTAGGACCTGGTCTTGTACTTTTAGCAAGATATACAGCCTTCTCAAGACAATATCTTATTCGCATAGGATCTGTAATCATTTCACAATATTTAGTCATACATTCTATGGATTTACATATATCAAATTCTTGATCTCCCAAGGCTCTGATATTAAGACCCGTAAATCTTTTAGTTAAATCATATCTTACCTGACCTGACAAAATCAACATAGGAATAGAATCAAGATATGCTCCTACAACTCCTGTTATAGCATTTGTTCCACCGGGGCCCGTAGTTACACATAATAATGCCATTTTATTATTGATACGTGCATAGCTTTCCGCCGCAATAGCACTTGCCTGTTCATGGTGATTATATAGAACACTTAAGCCATCCATATGCCCTAAAGAATCATTAAGAAACATTGCACCGCCACCTGTAACACTAAATGCCCTGCATATTCCAAGTCTTACAACAGTTTTAGCTATATAATCACTGAGTCTTATTTTCATATTATTATTACTCCTCTACAGCATTATAAGTTTTTACTAATTTTAACATATTTTATACTAATTTCATAGATACTACAATATTTAAAACTTGACTTTTAAGCCCAATTAGTTACAATTAAGATACTGAAAACTATGGGGGTATATAATGAAACAATGCTTAGAATTAGATAGCTTACATATAAGATTAAAAAAAATAATCGGACAGCTCCAAGCTGTTGATAGAATGTTAGAGCAGGATATTCCATGTGAAGATATTTTATCTCAATTAAATGCTACAAAGTCAGCCATACATTCTTGTGGTAAAATAATCCTAAAGGGACATATAAAATACTGTGTTCTTGACGGATTAAAGCATGGAGATGTTGATAAAACAATAGAAAGCTTTACTACAGCAGTTGAACGTTTTGCAAATATGTCTTAATTCAAAATTATTTTAATGCTTATTATTTTTTATACTAAATTTATTTCGGAGGATATTACATGGAAAAAAACAGTTCATATAACAAAATGACTAAAAAGAAGAAAAAAACTCATTTTCTTTCACTTTTTTTCTTCTATATTATTCCATTTATATTTATTAATTCACTTATATTTTATATCATGACTGCTTTACCTAAAATAAAAATATCAATTTCTGAGCCTATAAATTATAAGGTTGTAGAAATAAGCATAATAAAAAAATCATTATTTCCAATAAAAACTATAAGTGCCACCTTTGAAAATCAGGATTTGGAATTAAAGAAATTAAGCAATGATATATATATAGCACAGGTAAGTAAAAATGGTACTATTAAGGTTGATATTAAAAATCTCAATAATATGTCAAAATCATTTTATGAATATGTAGGTTCTATTGATGATACCCCTCCTACAATAGAAGGAAATGTAGATGAAAATGAAGTGATTGTAACATTTTCAGATGAAGGTTCGGGTATAGATTATGACAGTATATATGCCATTGATTCAAATAATACAAAATTAAAGGCTAAAAAAATTGATAAAACAAATAACATCGCAATTTTCAAATATGAAAATAAGGCTCTTGAGGTTCATATTTCAGATTTGGCAAATAATGATGTTACTGCTAATTTTTCAGACAGGATAGAATAATTTTTCTATCCTTTTTATTTATAAAAACTATTTATTTAATAAATTATTTCAGTTATAATTAATTAAAGCAAAGTTTAAGGAGAAATGCTATGTCAAATAAATATGTCGCTTATGTCGGTTCATATTCATATACCGGTAAGGCAAAGGGAATAACTATATATGATATATCTTCAAAAACAGGTAAATTTATTAAACGTGATGAGATTGAGGTTAATAATTCTTCTTATCTAATTCTAAGTAATGACAAAAAAATTTTATATTCAGTTGCTGATGAAGGAATTGTTTCCTTTCATATACATGAAAATGGTACTCTAAGTCGTTTAAATTCAGCAACTATCAGAGGTATGCGTGCTTGTCATCTTTCACTTGATGCCGAAAATAAATATATTTTTACTTCCGGCTATCATGATGGTAAACTTACAATGCTTCATATAAATAAAGACGGCTCGGTAGGTGCTATAGCAGAAAATATATATAATAAGGGACTGGGATCCATAGCTGAAAGAAATTCAAGACCTCATATAAGCTGTACCAGAACAACACCGGAAAATAAATTTGTTTTCTCGGCAGACCTAGGTATAGATCAGGTTAAAATTTATGAATTTGACAGTAAAAATGCTAAATTAATTTTAGTAGATACTCTTCGCTGTGAACTAAATTCAGCACCAAGATTTTTGGAATTTTCAAAAGACGGCAAATTCATGTATCTCATGTATGAAATGAAAAATTGTATTGATGTATTCTCATATTCATACTCAGATAAAGATAAGACTCCTACACTAAATAAAATACAAAGTATTTCCTCAATGGGAAATTTAGAGATAGGACCGCTTACAGCCGCCACTGCTATAACATTTAGTGAAGACAATAAATATTTATTATGTGCAAATGCAGGAAATAATGTAATCACAGCATTTGAGCGTGATGAAGAAAGTGGACTTCTCAGTACACTCTTCACTTTGCCTATAAGTGGTGATTACCCAAAGGATATAGTTATTTTACCTGACGGTAAGCATATTGCTTCTATGAATCATGAAGATGGAAGCATCTCATTTTTTAATATAAATTTCAAAAATAAATTAATAAGTATGTCTGCAAATAATATTCAAATAAATCAACCAAATTGTTGTAAAATAGTGGAGATATAAAATGGCAGGTAATATTTTTGGTGATTTATTTAGAATAAGCACTTTCGGTGAATCACATGGTAAAGCTATAGGTGTTATAATAGATTCCTGTCCTTCAGGATTAGAACTTTGTGAAGAGGATATACAAATATTTCTTGATAGAAGAAAGCCCGGACAAAGTCAATTTTCAAGCCCACGTAAAGAAGATGATATCTGTAAAATATTTTCAGGTACATTTAATGGAAAGACAACAGGAACGCCCATAATGATTATGGTCGAAAATAAAGATCAGCATTCTGAGGATTATTCAGATATAGCTGATTATTATCGCCCGGGACATGCCGATTATTGTTATGATAAAAAATATGGATTTAGAGATTATCGTGGTGGTGGAAGATCAAGTGGTAGAGAAACTATTGCAAGAGTAATAGCAGGTGGAGTTGCTTCAAAAATCCTTAAAAGTCTAAATATAGATGTCAGAGCTTTTACACATAGCATAGGTAATATAAGCACCAATCGCTTTGAGCTTGATGAATGCTTTGAAAACCCCTTTTATATGCCTGATAACCAAGCCGCTGTTATTGCCGCCAATTATTTAAATAAATTAAAAGAAGAAAAGGATTCTATAGGCGGTATTATATCCTGTATAGCTACAGGGCTTCCTGTAGGACTTGGAGAACCCGTATTTGATAAACTCGATGCAAATTTGGCAAAAGCAATATTAAGTATAGGTGCTACAAAAGGTATAGAATTTGGAATAGGATTTGCAGCAAGTATAATGAAAGGTAGTCAAAATAATGATTCCTTTACAATCAAAAATAATCAAATAATAAAATCAACTAACAATTCCGGAGGTATATTAGGAGGTATTAGTGATGGCAGTCCACTTATAATAAATGTTGCCATAAAACCTACACCATCTATATCTAAAAAACAAAGTACGATAAATAAAAATAATGAACCTATAGATATAGAAATAAAGGGTCGGCATGACCCTATCATAGTTCCACGTGCTGTAGTAGTAGTTGAAAGTATGGTTTGTATAACTTTAGTCGATGCACTTCTTAAAAATATGACAACTAAAATGGAAAATCTAAAAAAATTTTATAATCTATAATATAAAAAATACATCTTATAGCAAGAAATTAAAGCTTATCTATAAGATGTATTTTATTTATTTATTTATTTTCTTTTTTTATATTTATTAAATGTAAGTATTGATAATAATAAAATAGAAATTACTAATATAAAAATAAATCTACCTGTTTTTGAATGATCATAGGTTTTAGGAACCATATGATTTATAAATACCTTCTTATTAATATTTATTTCTTTATTAGGATTATCAGCTTTTTGCTTTTCTCCTACATTACTTTCTCCAGGTAAAAAAGTCTCTTCTTTTTTATCTTCTTTTTGCTTTTTATTAGATACAATAACAACATTCGAGCTAAAGCCACCATTACCACCTGATGAAGTGCCATAAGAAGGTGTTGTATTAGGATTATCTGAATTAGGAACTATATCATTTTTATTTATAAATTTCCATGAACCTATAAATTCAACATCAGCATTTTCAATCCTTTTTGAAGGTCTGTCCCAAGATACAAATACCCACTTACCGTCAGATACCGAAACCTCATAATTTGCAGGATCTGATTTTTCCACTATTGTGCCATTAATAATATTTCTTACAGTATTTGGCAACAATCTCAAGACTGTATCCGGTAAATTTTTATTTTCGGTTATACTTATAAAACGATATTTTGCATTATATTTTAAAGCATTTGATTTAGCATTTGCTATATATAAATTATTATTTGAATAACCTACAACAAACTCAGTATCTTTATTTATTATATCATAATTATCAGGTGCTTTTACTTCTTCAAAAATATATTTTCCACGTATTAATCTTAAATCAACAGGAGTTCCATCATTTTTACATAAATATCCATCAGCATTAGTCTTAAGATTTTGCAAGCTTATATTATCTTTATTAATAGCAATTTGTCTACTTCCATCATTCTCAAGCTTATAAATATTAAAAATTGCACCTTCAAGAGGCTTATTCATATTAGGATTAGCATCAGCTCCAAGCTCCAGCTTCTTAAAATTAACCCTACTATATTTATCTACATTAACTTGTATACTGCTTGGACGTATTTCAGCCTTAGTTGTATATCTTCCTCGAACAATATCTTCAAGGGTAACTTCTTCTGTATTTATTCCTCCTCCAACTAATCCAGAACCTTGTGAAGCATCCCCGGGCTGTGATTTGGTATTTGGTATTTCCTGTGCATAATATGATGCTGTATTATAATAAATAGGTATACCTTCATCAGCTGAAGGTGATGGATTTTTTATATTTAATTCATAAATTAAATTTAAATACCCGCCCTTATTTCTTCTACTATCCTTAAAATTTTTGATTCTAACCTTAAAACCTTTTCCTACCTTCTTATATAAGCCTCCATTAGCTTCAATAAGCTCTTTTTCAGCTTCATTTAATACATCACCCATAGGCTTTTCTAACAATATATTTTTAGGTTGTACTACATTTTTTGCACTTTCAATAAAATTTTCTCCTGTAGCAAGATTATTTCTATCTAATTTTATCTTTTCTTCTTTATATGCACTCTGTCTTGGTTTTGTTCCAACTTCAGGCTCTGTAAGAAAATATATATCTGATATATATATTTCCATGCCATCATCTAAGCCTTCACCCTTCCATTCATTTTTATTTGAAAATAATCTATCAGTAGCCTTACCATAAGAAACTGGTCTATGAATTGACATTGTTCCATCAAAGCTCAAATTAACATCAGGAGTATCATAAATTATCATTTCATTAGGAGCTGATAAATTAGAGCCTATCCAAATATTATAAAGTATATACCCTTGCCCAAGCTCTCCTTCTTGATTGTATACTCCTATAGTTTTACTGAATTTTTTCTTTATATCATCAAATCTTGGATTTTTTATAGTAAACTCAAGCGTTTTATCTTGTATCTCATCATTATATTTTAGCCTATATTTAAAATCCACATCAGGCTTATCTTTATTTTCAGGCTTTTCAAAATATTTTAAAAGATTTTCGGCATTATATTCCAAAGGTATATTTATATCTACTGTAAATGATGTAGCTACATTTTCAAATGTTATCTTAACTCCTGTGGCATCTTCATGATCAAGCCAATATAAATCTCCAACCTTAACAAGACCATCTCTTAAATCCTTATGAACGGTAGCAGTATAGTCTACATCCAAAAAATTTTTATCTACATCCTCAGGCACTAAGGATACAAGTAATTCATCACCCTTATTTATATTTCCATAAGTATCAAAGTCATATTCTAATTTTATTTTAAAATTAGGTTTATTAAATTCAGATTTCGGAGCACCAAATAACTCTAAATCATTTTCTTTTACACTTACTTCTTTTATTATATCCTTTAATTTCTGCTTATTTGACATAATATTAATAGTGTCTGATGATGTTGCCCTTGATATAAGGCTGTCTTCCTGTTTTTCAGAATCTAATGATATAATATTATTTTTTGTAATATTTGCAAATGACCTTGGTATATTAAATAATACCATTTGTAAAATCAATGATAATATACAAATTACACTAAATATTTTTTTTATATTTATCTTACTTTTCATTTTTTTCTCCTAAAAAACTTTAACTAATATTATAAATATCTGTAGTATAAAATTAAATTATTTAATAATAAATCCTTTATACATAATAAATAACCTTAGTATTTTATAAAACCGTATATCTATGAATTATAATAATTTAATCCTTAAAAATCAATACTATAATTAAAATAAGAGCCTGTCCGACAATATTTTTACAAGCTTAAAGGCTTTATAATTAAATAGAACAAGTAATAAGATAAATGCGATTTAAGTAACTGCTCTTTTCACATTTATAATTAAATATTATATCTAAATTGACTTTAAATTAATAGTTTGATAAATTAGTAATCATTAATATCGAAGGAAATATAATATGCTTAATAAGAATATAATTTTGTCGGGCTTTATGGGATCAGGGAAGTCTGTCATTGCCAAGCTTCTCTCTATAAAATTAAAAATTACTTTTATTGATCTGGATGACTATATAGTACAGAAAAGCGGCTTGACTATACCTGAAATTTTTAATAAGAGTGGTGAAAGCTTTTTTAGAGCCTTGGAACACAAGTATTTAAAAAGCTTATCTAAAAATCAGCCTCTAATAATATCTACAGGCGGAGGTGCTATGACATTCAAAAGAAATTTTGATATTGTAAAAAATAATAGTATTGTTTTTTTTATTGATAGAAATTTTGATAATATATTTGAAACTATAAAAAATGATACTAATAGACCTCTAGCTAATAAAAATTCAAAAGAAAATCTACATAATTTATTTAATCTAAGATTTGATAAATATTTAAAATATTCGCATTTTCATGTAGATAATAATAAGGATATTGATACCTGTATAAATAAAATAATTACATTGATCCAAGAATAAAATATATTATTCTTTTTACTGAAATTTATATTTTATAAATAAAAATGCTATAAGCTCAAAGCCTATAGCATTTTTATTTATAAAAAGCTTTAGAATTTTAAATTATTATAAGCTTGGTCCGGCGGGTATGGTATAACTACTTTTAGCAGAAGCCGCTTGACCATTAATACTTATAAGTATTCCCTGTGAATTTGTTCTTATCTCACCTAAATCTATCTTCAGCTTGGCATTTCGCATTATCCTTCCTGATTTATTAACTAAATAATTGTTATAATTATCAGCATCTCTAGGTATGGAAATAATATCATATCTATCATCAGCCTTTTGTATTTTTCCTTTATAATACAAATTTCCTTGCTTTAATCCTGTATATCCTTTACCATTACTTTCTGAAAAATAATATAGATTCTTACCATCAGCATCATCAATAGTTCTTTTTCCCTTTTGAACATAACATTCTGAAAGATTACCTAAATAATAAATATCATAATCATTTTCACTTATGTGAATTTTTTGTAGACCTGACAAAGGGGTACCATATTCATTAAATAAATATTGCTTGCCATTTATTTTAACAAAATCATTCATTGTATAATCAGAGGATTTTGAGGCTCTCGGATTGCCTTTATTATCAAAGTAAAACCATTCTACACTATTATCATAATTACTTGAAAGCTGTTCAGGTACCTCTACGGAATACCAGCCTACCCTTGTAGAACCGTCTTCATTATAATATTTATATCCTTTTATACCTGAATTAGAATTTTCAAGATTAATCCAACCGGTACACATCTCACCTTTTTCATTAAAAACATATTTTTTACCATTAATTTTTTTCTCAGCGTAGCCATTGGATGAGTCGGAATCTGCGGCATATTTTTTACCATTTGTTCCAAAATAAAACCATTTTTTATCAAGATCATCCATATCATATGGCCCCTTTGATTTAATATTAAAATCTCCATCGTCATATGAATGCAAGCTTTTCCAACCGGTAACCATAGTACCATCATTTGAAATATAATAATTATTATCTAATATCCAACCCTTCAGCATTTTGCCATTCTCATCAAAATAATAATATTTTGAATTTAATTTGAGCCATTTTCCACTTATTTTTTTACCTTTTTCATCAAAATAATACCATGAATCATTTATTTTTTTCCAGGAGCTGCTGACTATTCTTCCATCATCAGCTAAATAATATTGTTCATTATCAGCCCATGAATTAGTCAACATAATACCACTGCTTCCTATATATCTCCATTCATTATCTGCACCTTTTTTCCATTCATTATATATTTTATTATTATTATCATCAACATATGTCCAGTCATTTCCTGAACGCTTCCAAGCACCTGCAAATGAGTTTAAATTACTTGGGATTAATAAAACTAAGCTAAATAATAATATACCTATTTTTTTATTCATATATCTTCTCCATATAATCATTAACTATATCAATTATATAGCCTAAATAGTATTTTATCAATAGCAGCTACTTTACAAAATAATAACATTTATGAAACAAGCTTCAATTTTTATAAATATTGTACTATGATTATCTAAAAGACTTGTTAAAATAAAAATATATATTATACTATAATAAGTTTATTAATTTTATGGGGGATTTATCAACTACCCACCACCTGAAGGTGGTGGGCTTGTAACTGCCCAGTCGTAGTAACGGCTTACGCCTTCGACCTT
>CAMQCZ010000003.1 GCA_946999385.1 uncultured Lachnoanaerobaculum sp. | reverse complement strand
TTCTCTTGAAATTTCAGGGTTATGTGTACTATTTAATCTTTGATTGTCAAGGTACAACGCAGAAAGAGGGATTTGAACCCTCGCACCGCTACTAACGATCTACTCCCTTTCCAGGGGAGCCCCTTCAACCACTTGGGTATTTCTGCCGGAACGAGCCTTCCTCTTTTCTACAATATAACATCTGCAATATTATCTATCATGCTGATAAATAACAACGGAGAGGGTGGGATTCGAACCCACGCGCCCTTTCAGACAAACGGTTTTCAAGACCGCCTCGTTATGACCACTTCGATACCTCTCCGTAACATGCTTTGTTATTTTATCTTCTAAAGAAGCTTTTGTCAAGCATTTTTTTTATTTTTTTCAACTTTTTTAAGGCACACTGTATATAGTATACAGGCACCTGATTTTCACACGATATAATGTATATATAAATAATTGCTTATAAATTAAAAAATATATCCTTATTTATATTTTTTAAAATATACTATACATAACAAAAGTGATATCACCAAAAGGTAATATCACTTTTTATTATTATTCCAAAGTTTTTAATATCAAGCTCTTAAAAGGACTTATGCTAATAGTAGCTTTACTAAGCAAATCAGCATCCTTAGCTTTTCCATCATCTCCAAGCTCTATTTTTTCTATATCGGATTTTGTTTTTCCTAAAATATATTCTGAGATAGCTGTAGCTTGTTCATTCCATTCTTTTGAAATTGAAGAAGCCGCTCTCATTCCATAATCATCTCCAAGCTCTTGCTTAGTTTTTATATCATCATCAGTATACACTTGACCTATATCATCAAGTTCCAATTCAGCATTAGTTCCATCAATAATTGAGGCACTTATTTTATTCTCCTTATCAAGGCAAGTCAAAGCATATAAATTATATATCTTTACCATACCTGAATCACCATCATTAAAGTCTTGCGAATCATTAATATCACTTGTAATTGCCAAGGAAAGCTTTGATACAGGTTTTATATCAACATCTCTTGCATTATCTATAGCTTTTTCAATAGCCTCTAAATGCTTATCAATCTTTATTGTAACAGAAGAATTTAAATCAGGTTGCTCAGGTACTGATTTATCATTCAATTTTATAGCAAGTATATCTTCTTTTGTTTTACCTTTTGCATATTCTTCTAATGATGCTATTTGTTCATCCCACTCTTTTTTTATATTAGATGCAGCTTTCATACCATAGCTGTCCTTTAATTCTTTTTTGCTTTTAAATTCAGTTTTTAAATCTGTAATTATTTTTCCATTTTTATCAAAATCAACCTTAGTTTGTAGCTCATCTATCTTTACATCAATAATTTTGCCTTCACTGTCCAATGTAACACCGGCGGCTATACTATTAGCTTGTGCCAAACCATCACCATTATTATCTGCATTTTTTGAATCTGAAGTATCAACAATAATACCCATACCAATTTTCTTTACTTCTTCACTATCATTTTTGTCAGCCTTCTTATCAGTCTCACTACTTTCTGTAACACTCTCTTTAACTTTTTCTTGATCTTTTCCTGTGTTTTTATTTGAACAAGCCGTAAAAGCGGTAGCTAATATAGCAGCTCCTAAAACAAAGGAAATTTTAGTAATATTTTTTTTCATAATTTCCTCCTTGAATACTATATGCTTATTTTATAACATTCGATGAATTAAAACAATAGTCTTTCATAAATCTTATTATTTATTAATAATAAAATCGACTATATCATTTGTAGACTTAACAATATAATTTGTATTATATCTTAAAAATTCCTCCTCGGAACCATAACCATAAAGCACTGACATACTTGCAATATTTGCATTTTTAGCTCCAACTATATCATGAAATCTATCTCCAACCATCAGTATACTATCTCTATTTGTAATTTTAGCTCTATCAATGACATATTCTATAACTGCAGTTTTTGTTGTTCTCTCTCCATTATGATCGCAATCTGCACCACCTATAAATTCAAAAAATTTTTCAAGTTGAAAATGTTCTATAATTCTTCTTGCTTCAGTCTCAGGCTTTGAAGTAGCAATAAATAATTTTAATCCTGATTGATATAAGCTTTCCAAGCATTCTTGTATACCATCATACAAGGTACAATCAAATATCCCCTTTTCAAGATAGTATTTTCTAAAAACCTCTAAAGCTTTAACATATTCATCATCATTTAAATTAAAATATTTTTTATAACTATCATATAATGGAGGACCTAAAAATTTTAGCAATAAGGCTTCATCTTTTACTTCTATACCCAAATAAGCCAAAGAAAGTTTCAAGCCCTTTATAACTCCCGATTCGGATTTTATAATAGTACCATCCAAATCAAATAAAATATTTTTATATTTCATACTTACCTCTCTTAGAATCGTAAACAATATACCACAAAAAAATATAAAAATAAACTGACAAGACTTATTTGTACTTGTCAGTTTATTTTTATTAAAAAGCATTAATTACATTCACTTAAAACCTTCTCTATTGCAGCCAAAGCGTCAGCAGGTAATTTATCATAGCCTTCTTTGAAATTGTCTAATGATTTGACATATTCAACTCTATCATTCATACGTGCCTTTAATTGATCTAAATAATTCTTGTCATTCATATCAGGTATAAAGCCTTCCCAGTCCATTATTTCTATATCTGAGAAATTGCCCCAAGGCTTAAATACACCTCTACCCTCTACTATTGTTTCGAGTATTCCCAAGGTATCCTGTGGCTTAACTTTTTTGCCCATAAAATCTCCGGTATTAATAATATAACAATCTACATTTTTAACACTAACTAATTTTTTGAACTTCTCATAATCATTAGCTAATGGATATGTTCTAAATGGATTGGCATAAGGAACAACGACCAAGGCATTTGGATCAACACCAGGTGCAAGCCTTTCAGCAGTAGTTCTTTTTGTAGCTAAAGTTGCACCCATAACTGAAGCAAGCTCTGCTCCTTTCAATTTTACTATAGGTGGAATTGTAGGGTCCTTCATTATCCAAAAGATAGCATTGACAGGTTCCTCAAGCTTATCAACTCTATTAGGAGACCACAATTTTGATTTTATAGCACGTCCATTACCATTTCTTATATCCTCAGTTACTATTTGGATTTTGCCATCTTCATCAAGTGTCGCAGCCACATTCTGAACTGATAATAAAAATTTATTGTCAGGACAACCTGTAGGATAATCACTTGTCTTGTCAAAATAGCTTGGTTCAAGTGCAACTGATGAGCAAGTATCCGTATTTATAATAAAAGCATCATCATGTAAAACTGTTATATCATATTTGCCATCATGCTTAGCATGAGTAATAGTTGACTTTCCTGAACCTGATAAACCGAAAACAGAAGCTACATATGACTTACCATTGGCTAAATTATATCTTTTTTGTCCACCATGACAAGAAGCATATCCATTACGATTAGCAATAGCCCATGCCATAGTCAATGTACCTTTTTTATGTTCTCCAAAATATTTCATTCCTAAAATGCAAGCTACATTCTGCTCTGTATTAAAATAGCATAGTGTCTTTTTCTCAGGATCGCTAAGCACATCAAGATTTACTGTAGGACTTGTAGAGCCTGTCCATTGTGGATCGGAAAAAATATAAATATCAGCTTCTTTTCCATCACCAACAGGCTTAGAATTTCTGTACATTTTTGTATAGCAGTCTGACATATATTGGAAATTTAACATCCAGTTATATAAAATGTTTTCTTCACCTTGAGGAATAAGTAAATGTGCTTTTACCATAAATTCTTTATCTAAGCCTACATATACTTCTGCATGATATAACTTTTTCCATCTGGCTTTATATATAGCATCCATAGCAATTTTATCAAGCTCAAGACAATTTACACCAGGCTCTCCCGCAATTCTTCTTGCTGTTGCATAACGACCTGTAATAGCACCGTCATTAAACACCAAAACTCTTGCATCCTTTTCCAAGCCTATTTCATCGCCACGATATACCGGCATATCTGTAATGATTGTTCCTGGTGAATTTTTAGCCAATTCATATGCTTGTCTTAAAGTATTTACTTTAATAACATTATTTCCATAAAAAGCTGTTTCTATTATACTTCTTGTTTTGGAAAAACCTACCTTACCTGCACCAATTTCACTAATTGGATAATTCGCTTTTGTTGCCATATAAATCCTCCTTAAAATCCCAAATTTGCTTTTATTATCTCATTTTTTTGAAATTTAGTCAAGAAATAGACTTTGAAGAAAGCTTTAGATAATTAAACTATGTTTAAATTTTAACTAAATATAAGAGCAGAAATATCAATATTTTTATAATAATGTTTATTTTGATATTCAAAAATATAAAATCAACAGCATAATAAGGTGATATTTTTGAAATACATTAATCCTCTTGTATTTTTCTGTAGATAGATGTGTATTATATTAAATACATTTATAAATATTACATAATTTTATATTTATTTACACATAAAAAATTCGTGTCCTCCATAAGAAAATAAATATTTCAAATTAGCATCAAACCATTTTATATTTGCTCTGCTTGATATATGTCTATTCATAAAATATAAGGCACCATTTGAATTATTTTCTCCAAGTAAAGCTCTATCTACTGCCTGTTTTGTAGTTTTAGAAACCTTAATACTATATAGTCTGCCATCCTTTACAGGAGAAAATTGTGAATTTGAGAATATGACCTTGCTTACAGTATTAGGAAAATCTTTATTCTTTACTCTATTTAATATTACATTTGCAATTATTATTTTACCTTTAATATCATTTCCACCTGCTTCAGCTTCTACTATTTTGGTAAGATTTATATAATCATCCTCAGTAAAACTCTCCATTCCAAAACGCTGTCTTACAGCTTCCAAAAATCTCTGTCTTTGAATTTCTTTTTCAAGTCTATCCTTATACTCTATCAACTCTTTTCTGATTTTCAGGCTCTCTTTATGAAAATCCTCATCCTTTTGCTTATCAAACTCAAGGGTATCAGTCAAAGTTTTTGCAACTAATAATTTTCCTTCATTTTTATCATTTTTTTGAATACTTTTATAAATTTCTCTGCTTTCAAATAAATCATCATTCAAAATAAATTGCTCTTCCAAAGCTACATCCAAGCTTTCATCAGCTTGCTTTTCTTCATCCTCCTTATGAACAGCCTTATTATTTGAATATGCAAAAACTGTATTCTTCCCACTGCCTGAAAAAGCTGTGCTTCCAAAGCTTAATACAGATACTGCAATACCTCCTGCATAAAGTATTGCTGCACTTCTATACATTTTTTTATTTATTTTAAAATTTCTAAATGTTATACATAGAAATTTATTGCACAAATTTTTGACAAATGATCTAAGTCTTGGCATATACAAAAACCTCTTCCATAATTATTTATTATATAAACTTGAATTATAAAAGAAGTTTGTTATATGTCAATATTATTCTTAAAAAATTGTTACATTTTTTATATTTTTGTAATATTATTGTTACATTTTTGTGTACTTAATATATTTTTATTTCATTTTTTTGAATTTACATATGCAACCAAACCACCTAAATTAATTATATTTTGCATAAATTCAGGAAAAGCTTGTCCTTTATATTCCTTATTCTTAGTTAAATTTTTAATAATACCTGTAGAAAAATCCACTTCTATCTCATCTTTAGCATCTATATCCTGACTTGCTTCTTTGCATTCTATAATCGGAAGTCCTATATTGATAGAATTTCTATAAAAAATTCTTGCAAAAGTTTCAGCAATAACAAGGCTTACTCCTGCACATTTTATTGAAAGTGGAGCATGCTCCCTTGATGAACCACAACCAAAATTTTTACCGGCAACTATAATATCACCTTTTTTAACATTCTTAACAAAATCCTTATCTATGTCTTCCATACAATGCTTTGCAAGCTCTTCTCCACTTGTATTATTTAAATATCTGGCAGGTATAATAACATCAGTATCAACATTATCTTTATATTTAAAAACTTTACCCTTTACCTTCATCTTTTTCTCCCTTTATAATATCTCATCCGGCTTTGTAATATAACCACTAATTGCACTTGCCGCCGCTACTGCAGGACTTGCTAAGTATATTTCTGAATCAACATGTCCCATACGTCCTACAAAATTTCTATTTGTAGTTGAAATACATCTTTCTCCACTTGCAAGTATACCCATATATCCACCAAGACAAGGTCCACAAGTAGGTGTAGATACTACAGCTCCTGCATCTATAAATATTTCTATCCATCCTTCTTGTATAGCTTTTTTATATATCGTCTGAGTAGCCGGTATAATTATACATCTTACACCATCTTTAATTTTTCTTCCTTTTAAAATTCTAGCCGCAACTCTCAAATCTTCTATTCTACCATTTGTACAAGAGCCTATTACAGCCTGATCTATTTTAATTTTCCCAAATTCACCTACAACTTTCGTATTTTCAGGTAAATGTGGAAATGCTACAGTAGGCTCAAGCTCCGACAAATCTATAGTATATTCCTTTTCATAAATTGCATCCTCATCAGCCTCATAAATAGTATAAGACCTTTTGGAATGCTCATTCATATAGCTTATACTAATTTTATCTACCGGAAATATTCCATTTTTAGCCCCTGCCTCTATAGCCATATTACAAATGGTAAATCTATCATCCATATTCAGCGAGCTTATACCCTCACCACAAAATTCCATTGAACGATATAAAGCACCGTCAACTCCTATCATACCTATTATATGTAATATTAAATCCTTCCCACATACCCATGGCTTAAGCTTACCTATAAGATTAAACTTGATTGCTGAAGGCACTTTAAACCATGCTTTACCGGTCAACATACCGGCAGCCATATCCGTAGAACCTACTCCTGTAGAGAAAGCTCCCAATGCTCCATATGTACAAGTATGAGAATCGGCACCTATAATCAAATCTCCTGCAACTGTTAAACCTTGCTCAGGTAAAAGAGCATGCTCGATGCCCATTTTTCCGACATCAAAATAATTTCTTATATTATGTGTTGCGGCAAATTCTCTACAACACTTACAATTTTGTGCTGATTTTATATCCTTATTAGGTATAAAATGATCCATTACCAAAGCAATTTTATTATTATCAAAAACCTTCTTATTTCCCATTTTTTTCATTTCATTTATTGCAACAGGAGATGTTATATCATTTCCTAAAACTAAATCTAAACTCGCTTCTATTAATTGTCCACTCTCAACCTTATCCAAATTAGCATGAGCGGCTAAAATTTTTTGTGTCATTGTCATTCCCATATTGAAAACCTCTTTACATAAAGTAATTTTATTTTTTTATATATTGTGATATTATAACATAAACAATTAGCTGATAGTAATATATATAATATATAGTTATCATAACTTTGAATTAATACAAATTTCATTTATATTATTTACTTTAAAGGAGAATACATGGAACAGCATTTATCACATTATAAAATATTTTATGAAGTAGCAAAATCAGGCAATATTTCAAAAGCGGCAAAAGAATTATATATAAGTCAGCCTGCTATATCAAAATCTATTTCAAAATTAGAGGATAATCTTGGAGTTACATTATTTTCAAGAAACTCAAGAGGTGTCAGCTTAACTCTGGAAGGAGAAGTATTATTTTCTCATATAAAAACTGCCTTTGAAGCTATTGTTATGGGTGAAAGTCAGCTTGAAAAAATAAAAGAGCTTAATATAGGAAAATTACGAATAGGTTCAAGTACCACATTATGTAAAGGAATTTTACTCCCTTATCTAAATGATTTTATGCAAGCTTATCCAAATGTTACAATAAATATAGCATCTCAGCCAAGCTCACAAAGTGCAACTATGCTGGAAAAAGGCTTACTTGATTTGGGACTTATTGCGGCAACGTCTATAAATAAAGGTCTGGCATTTAAACCGCTTTTAAATATACATGATATTTTTGTAACTTCAAATGAATATTTGGAAAAATTGGCATTAGTTGAAGGCAGCAATTATAATATTTTAAAACATGCTTGCTTTATGCTTCTGGACAGCGAAAATTCAACAAGACAATATATAAATAATTATCTACAGGCCAATAATATAAAATTACAAAATACTATTGAAGTTACAACTATGGATTTACTGATTGAATTTGCAAAAATGGGACTTGGAGTAGCATGTATTATTAAGGAATTTGTCCAAAAAGAATTAGATGAAAAAAAATTAATAGAAATAAAACTACCTATGGATATACCAAAAAGAAGTATAGGTTTTGCTTATATTGAAACCAATCCTAATCCTTCATTACATAATTTTTTGAAAATAAAATAATATTTATAAAAGCAATGCTTTTATATTAATGTTCATACATAAGCCCTGCTTATCTACTATAAGCTTCTTTACATTTATAAAATGTAAAGCCTTAATATAGCTAAGCAAGGGCTTTAATTATTTTCCGAATAAGCTTGCAATAGATTTATATATTTGTTTTGCAGTATCAGCCTTATTCATTGTATATAAATGTATCCCGGCAACATCATTTGTTAATAAATCAACTATTTGATCAATAGCATATGCTATTCCGGCATCTCTTAATGCTTCCTTTGAATATTCATATTTATCCAATATCGCCATAAATTTCCTTGGTAATTTTGCCTTGGTCGTATTTACAAGCCTTAGTGCTTGTGCTCTGTTTACTATAGGCATTATTCCTGCAATAATCGGTTTTTCAATACCGGCTAAAATGCAATTTTCTTTAAATGAATAAAATATTTCATTATCAAAAAATAATTGAGTTATAAGATAATCCAATCCACAATCCGACTTATATTTCAATGAACGAATGTCATCAATTTTATTCTTTGAATCCGGATGTATTTCAGGATAACAGGCACCAAAAATAGGTATACTTTTATTTTTTTCTCTAACAAATTTGATTAATTCACTTGCATAATTAAAATCACCAACTCTTTGCTTATCAGGATGTATATCTCCACGAAGAGCCAAGAGTCCATCAATATTTATATTCTCCAATTCCTCCAAGATGGAAGAAACTTGTTCCTTTGACATGTACATAGCAGGTAAATGTGCTATACATGAAAGGTTTAAATAATCCTTAATATACTTACTTATTTTTATTGTCAAATCCTTTATATTATCAGGATTGTTACTACAGGTTACACTGATATAATCCGGCTTTAGACCTTTCATATCAGCCAATGCCTCATATAATTTTTCTGTACTTGTTGATGTATTTGGTGGAAATACCTCAAATGAAAAGCTCTGTTTCATATTATTTTCCTCTTATCTAAATATTTTTTATTTTTCTATCTTTATAATAATATATTTCATCATGTTCATTTATTGCTCTGACTACCTTACAAGGATTACCAAAGGCAACTACATTTTCCGGTATATCTTTTGTAACAATACTACCTGCTCCTATAACAGTATTATTTCCTATGCTTACACCAGGTAAAACTATTACACCGGCACCAATCCAACAATTTTTGCCTATATATATAGGCATATTAAATTGATACGCCTTTTCTCTAAGGCTTGGCAATATAGGATGTGCTGCTGTTGCCAAGGTTACATTAGGTCCAAGCATTGTATTTGAGCCGATATAAATATGAGTATCGTCAACACAGGTCAAATTAAAATTGGCATAAACATTATTTCCAAAATGTACATGTGCAGCTCCAAAATTAGAATGAAAAGGTGGTTCAATATAACAATTTTCCCCTATTTCTGCAAACATTTCTTTTAAAAGGCTCTCCCTTTTTTCCATTTCTAAGGGAGATGTTTTATTATATAAATATAATTTATATAAGCATTCCTGCTGTATTTTTACGATTTCATCATCATTTGGCAGATATAAATCACCGGTATGCAATTTTTCCTTCATCATTTCCTCCGATATCTAATTTTAAATGTTATTCTTATTATTCTATCCAATATCTTTTTTAGGTAAGTAATAAAAATATTATATAAATTAAAAAAAGTCAAGAAATAAATACAAATATACTTAATAAAAAAGCTTAAACTGAATTATAAATATAATTTAGTAAAAGCTTTTAATTTTCTATATTATTTAACTATGTCTTTTAAATATCCATATCCCTCTTCTTCCATTTTTTCATATGGAATAAATTTTAAAGCAGCACTATTTATACAATATCTCTTACCTCCCATTTCCTTTGGCCCATCATCAAAGACATGTCCCAGGTGGCTATCTCCGGCTCTGCTTCTTACCTCCGTACGATTCATATTAAAGCTTCTGTCTTCAATTTTTTTTATTACATCTTGTGAAATTGGTTTTGAAAAGCTTGGCCACCCACAACCTGACTCAAATTTATCTGTCGAACTAAAAAGAGGTTCTCCTGTTGTAATATCTACATAAATTCCTTTTTGAATATTATCCCAATATTCATTATCAAATGCTCTTTCAGTGTAATTTTCTTGACTAACCTTATATTGTATATCACTTAATTTATTTTTTAATTCTTCTTTTGACATTTTTTTATACTTGCCTTCATCTATATTTATTTCTTTTTTATATATTTCACTCTCCTTTAAAGGCTTAGTTGCAAGAGATAAATCTATATGGCAATATCCATTAGGATGCTTATTCAGATAATCTTGGTGATATTCTTCAGCTCTTGAAAAATTTTCAAGCTTTTTAAATTCTATAGCAAGCTTTTTATCATATTTTTTTTGTAATTGTTCTAATTTTTCTTTTATAAATTCTTCATCATTTATATCTGTATAATAAATCCCGGTTCTATACTGTGTCCCTCTGTCATTACCTTGTTTGTTAAGGCTTATAGGATCTATAACCCTAAAATAGTAACTAAGCAGCTTATCTAAATTTGTTTTTTTGCTATCATAAACTATTTTGACAGTTTCTGCATGTCCGCTTTCTTTTATATCTTCATAAGAAGGATTTTGTGTCTTTCCATTTGCATAACCGCTTATCGCCAAAAGCACTCCGTCTATCTTTTGAAAATATGCTTCCAAGCCCCAAAAACATCCTCCTGCAAGATAAATTTCTTTTGTTTCATTATTATCATAATTTTTCATACTATCTTCGCCTTCTATTCTATCTATATTTTTATTATATATATCACTATTTACTATTTTATTATATTTTTCCATATTATTTTTTCTTTTGAAATTATATTTAAATGCAAAAAATATTACAAATAAAAGCAATATAAATAATGTACTAAATTTCATATTGTTAATATTTTTCATGCTTTACCTTCCTTATTTTTATGTAATTATAGTATCATTATTTATATAAAATATATGTTAATTTTATTTTTCTGATTTTTATTTACGAACTGAACAACTCTTAATTATATAGAAATGTGAAATAAATTTATATTTTGTTATTATTAAATATTTCAAAAATACTTTTGAATACATAAAAGCTTTGACACTCATAAAATAATAAATGAAAAATTCTATAATACTTATAAACTGTAAATAAAGAAAACCCGTGGCTTTTATAAAAAATAAAAAAATAAAATGCTTAAGCTACTATAGATTTATGAATAATGTAGTGATAAATAAAATTCCACTACTTATTTCTGCATCTCTAGCAGCTTAAGCATCTATTTTTTATTAGTATTTAATTAAATATCATTATATAGTTAAATTAAATAAACTATTTTGTTTGTACAACACCTGAAACTGTCCACTCTCCATTTTCATTAACTGCATATCCGTCCGGAGTTGTTACATTTGTAAGTAACTGTCCCATGCTTCCATTTGATATCGGACTGAAGAAATAGCATCTTTGTTTTCCATCCTTGCCCTTTATCCACTGCCATGATGTGAGCATTGCTCCAAGACTTCCGTCCGACTTATCATTTAAATAGTACCATTTTCCGTCATCATCCTTTAACCATCCGGTTAGCATATTGCCATCCTTATCAAATTTGAACCAAGAAGCCTTATTCTTAGAATTTGAATATGGATTTTCTATTTTAGCCCACTTGCTCTTTAAATCCATATTTGAATTATAGCTCCACTTACCATTTTTAATATTCCATGCTCCATTATTAAGTATGTCAACAGCTTTCGTATTTTTAGAGTTTACATGTAATATTGATGAGGACCCTCTAAATGAAGAAGACGATTGACCACCTGATGATGAGCCTGAATTATTTGCATTAGGTCTATTTGTTCCATTCTGATTTGACTGATTGGCATTATTTGAATTATTATTGTTATTTCCACCATTGTTATTATTGCCACTATTATTGCCATTTTCAGGATTATTTTGTTGAGCCCCTTGATCCTGTCCGCCATTTTGTTGGTTATCAGGTTGGCTTTGATCCTGTCCTGACTGTTGATTTTCTTTCTCAGCCTTTATTCTAGCATCTTCCGCCTTTGCTTCATTTAAATGTCTTTGTATATCAGCCACCTTTGTTGAAATATTGATTTTTGTTCTGTATTCATCTTTTTTATCAGAAGATAAATATTGTAAATTTTCAAGCTCTGCTAGTGCCGGTTTTCTTAATTCTCCTAATTTACTTCTTAAATGTATAAGAACATTAGCTTCTATAGTTTGACAAAGGTTATCTAATTCTTCTTGTTTTATATTAGGGTCATTTATTTTATTTTTAAAAGTGTTTATTAAAGAGTTAAATCTTACCTTTTTTTCTTCATCAAAACTGTCAAACTCACGTAATATCTCTTCTGCTCTGGTTTTGTTCAGCTCCTTCTTAGGTGCCTGTTCTCCATTTGAAGAAGTTGCTGCATTTGAAGAAGTCGCTGAGGCTGTGCTACCGGCTTGATTTGCCCCAGAATTTGCACTGTCTGACATAAGGCTTATATTATTCAAGCTCTTTGAATATGCTATATTAGCAGTAAATAATGAGCATAAAATAGTAGTGCCTAATATCAGTACCATTTTTTTATCCTTTATAAAATTTCCCTTATTCATATAATTCCCTTTCTGTAAACTTAATCTTTCTTACTCTTTCCAAAGAATTATAAAAAATATCATATAAAGTTTTTATAAAGATTATTTATTTTATTTCACATAAAAAATGAGCCAAATACCAGCCCATTTTTATCTATATAATATTATCTTATTTGTACAACACCTGAAACTGTCCACTCTCCATTTTCATTGACTATATAGCCGTCCGGAGTTGTTGTATTTGTAAGCAACTGTCCCATGCTTCCATTTGATATCGGATTAAAGAAATAGCATCTTTGTTTTCCATCCTTGCCCTTTATCCACTGCCAAGATGTGAGCATTGCTCCAAGGCTTCCGTCTGATTTGTCATTTAAATAGTACCATTTTGCGTCATCATCCTTTAACCATCCGCTTAGCATATTGCCATCCTTATCAAATTTGAACCAAGAAGCCTTTTCCTGATTTTTACTTGCATATGGATTATCTACCTTTGCCCACTTATTCTTTAAATTGATATTTGAAGAATATCTCCATTTTCCATTTTGTATATTCCAAGCTCCTGCACTAACCAAAAATCCATTAGATATACTATTTGTTTTAAATTTATCAACTTTATATAGTATATTTCCACTTCTAGTTCCCGGAATAGCTGTATTTGAATATGAATCATATACTCTTCCTAAATTTCCTTGCTGTGCCTGTTCTTGTCTTCCATTTTGTCCATTATCCGGCTGTACCTGATCCTGCCTTCCATTTTGTCCATTATCCGGCTGTACCTGATCCTGCCTTCCATTTTGTCCATTATCCGGCTGCCTTTGATCCTGTCTTCCATTTTGTCCATTATCCGGCTGTCCCTGATCCGGATTACTTGAATCTACATTATCCTCTCTGCCATCCAGCTGCTCACTTGCACTTCTTAATTTATCAAGAGCTTGTATAACTTCCTCTTCTTCTTCAATAACGGTTCCATTACTCCTGTTTACTAAACTCTTTGCATTTTGTAAATTACTGTTATAGTCTGATCTTTTATCAGGAGAGGCATTTCTATATTTATAGCTTGCCTTTATTTCAGCTTCTTTTTTTATCTCCTTTTCAATATCGCTAACCCCATCCAAGCTTGCTTCAATGGTACCAAACTCTCCTATTTTTTCAACTATATCCTGTTCTGTAACCTGATTATCTCTTTCCAATGTTCCAAGCTCTAAAAAATATTTATCAAATTCATCTTTATTACTTGCTTTTTTATATTTAGCACCTAATTTCAACTCTGTCATATACTCAATTAAAGATTGTAACTCTTTTTTAGCATTTTCCAGACCTTGTGAAGCAAAAAGTGCTATATTATTTGTATGATCACTGACTATATCATTTTGAGCATATGTCAAATTTGCACCTGATATACTTACAAGAGCCAGTGCCAGTGTTAAGCCGCCTACCTTTTTTATATTTTTTTTCAAATTTCTATTCATAACTATCTCCTTATATTTTTCTACTTTTAAGCCTTTAGCTAAATCATAATGCGAATATTATTAAATTTAAGTTAAATTTAAATAAGATATTCCAAATGACTTAAAATAAATCTTATTTTTGCATAAGACTATCAGGGCCTTTCACATCCTTTTTTGCTTCCGGATTATTCTTATTTTCAGTATTCGTATCAGAACTATCATTTTCTGAAGCTTTCTTTTCAATCATTTTTCCATCAGAATCTATATCATAGCTCTTTGAATTATATTCTATATGTGAATTTGTAACCAAAGCACCATTTTCATTAAAATAATATAAAGCTTCACCTATATTCACAGCTCCAAGCTGCATAGCACCTGAAGGATCAAAATAATATTTTACACCATTTATATTCTGCCATGAGGTTTGCATTCTTCCCTCATTATCCATAAAATACCATTTATCTTTATTTTTAAACCATGATTTTTGAATAACACCATCCTTATCAGCAAAATACCAATTTGAATTTGTATTTATCCAGTCCTTTTTCAAAACTCCACTTTCCTCAAGGAAATATGTTTTATTATCCATATTAATAAAACCGGTTTGCATGCTTCCATCTTTAGCAAAATAATACTTTTCTCCTCCGATATCTTGCCATGAAGTTTGCATTTTTCCATCCTTAGATAAATAATACCACTTATCCTTATCTTTTATCCAAGAAATTTGCATTCTTCCATTATCGTCGAAATAATACCAGGCATCAGATATATTTTTCCAGGATGTCTGCATCTTTCCGTCCTTATCATCCAAATAGTAATAGAAATTTTTTTCCTTAAACCATCCTTTGCTTGCAAGCCCTTCCTTATCCATATAATAATAATTTTTACCGTCATTTATCCAAGTATTTTTTTGCATAACAAAATCCTTGTAATAGTAGCTATTATCTTTTATTAGTCTCCATGTATCTGATGGTATAAGATTAGTAAAATCTTTATATTGAAAATTTAAATCTACATTACCGGATATACCATCTACACTTGCCTTTGATGTTGCCTGCCACATGGCGGGATTTTGATATACATGCCTTGTATTATATTTTGCAACCCAAATATCAAAATCTTTTATCTTATTTAAATCTATCTTATTAGCAAGCCAATAATCATTTGCATATACTATAGGATAATATCCTGCAGCTCTTATCTTATTACAGAAAGCTAAAATAATATCACTTATTTCTGACTTTGAAAGCTTTCCAAGTGTTTCACTATCTTCCGCATCAAAGGCTACAGGATAAGAAATAGGATAGTCCTTTATGAGATTGATTACATAATCAGCTTCCTCTGTCGCCTTTTCAACGGTATCTGCATAAGAATAAATATAAACTCCCATTTTTATTCCATTTTTAACAGCTTTTTCTGCATTATATTCAAATTTTGCATCAAGACTGCCATTTTTTCTTCTTGTACCGAGCATAGCAAATTTTATATCGTCAGCAGCTACCTTTTTCCAATCAATATCTCCCTGCCAAAAAGATACATCTATACCTCTTGCATATATTCCACTTAATGTAGAGCCATCAAGTAATTTATAAACACCCGGAGTTTGCATTTTCCATGTATCTTCATCTGCAAAAGTATTTATAAGATTTGATAAAGCAAAACTGCATACTAATAATCCGCCCGTTATCATCTTTATATATTTTTTCATAATATCCCCCTTATCTTGGACCACTTGTTTGGCCGGGACTTAAATTACCATTTATATTATTTAAAACTACACCATTTGATGATGACTTACCAGAATCTGAAGAGCTATTATTGCTTCCTCCCGGACTGTCATTACTATTTGAAGCATTATCCGATTTTTTTGATGTATTTGCCCCGGGTCCTCTGCTATTATTGTCAGATGCATTATTTTTATTTGTATTAACATTTTGCTTACTTGCATTAACAGCATCAACAATAGCATTACCATCTATAGCAGAAGCAATATTATTTGCATTTGAAGCTCCGGAAGCATCAAAAGTATAGCTTGTGCCGTCAATAGAACGTGTTGTATTTACAAGCATTTTACCATTTTCATCAAGATAATAGAAAGCTCCATTCAGCTTTAGCCAGCCTTTTTGAATATGTCCATTTGCATTAAAAAAATACCACGAACCGTCAATTTGCTTCCAAGATGTTGACATCTTACCTAAATTAGTTCCTTGTGTCTGATCCATATAATATTTATTTGTACCATCACTTAACCAACCGGTTTTCATAACCCCCTGCTTATTAAAGTAAAAATAATCAGAATGTATTTTTTGCCAGCCTGTAAGCATTTTGCCGTCTGTAGCCATATAGTACCAATCCTTACCTATTTTTGTCCAAGCAAAAGCAGCTCTTCCGTCAGGTTTAAAATAATACCATGAATTATCCATATTACGCCATCCGATAGCCATAGCTCCATTTCCTCGCATATAAAAATAATTATTATCAACCTTTAACCAACTATTTGCAACCATAGTACCGTCATCCAAGTTATAATACCATTTATCCTTTTCCTTTAGCCAGCCTGTTGACATAAGACCATTCGGCTTAAAATAATACCATTTATCATTTATCTTTTTCCAAGATGTTGACATAAGACCGCTTGACAAATCCATATAATAATATCCATCACTTGTTTGTATCCAGCCCTTATGTATATTCCCATTATTATCATAATAGTACCACTTGCCTGAATTGTTGACCCAGCCCATAGCAGCTTGTGAAACCATGCCTGAAGCTAAGCTTATACTTGAAGCCGCCAATATAGTGGCAAATATATTTTTTACATTAAATTTCATATGTTCCTCCTAGATATTTACAGCTTTTTATATTATAGCATTATAAAAATCAGATTTAAAGCTATACTATATTACATTTAAAGCTTATTATATAAGTATTTCTTACTTCTTTTTTTCTATTTCTTGTCAAACATATCATACTCTTGTAAATAATATTTCCCCTTCTCCTTCAAGCTCATAAGTTCCACTACCGGCAGGTATAAAAAAGCTGTCTCCTTTTTTATAGCTTATTTTTTCATCATTTAATCTAAGATTTCCTTTACCGTCCAATACTAAAATATGCAAAAATGAATATTCATCTATATTTCCTTTTATACTATTAAACAAATTATTATCAAGCTTTATCACATCAACTGTAAAATATTTACACTTTGCAATATGTGGATAAAAGCTTTTACTACTATCATTTGAAATTTTATTTCTATTTACAACTTCAAGTGCCTGTTTTATATGTAAGGCTCGAGGCTTACCATTACTATCCAATCTTACACTTCCATCATCATTCTTAAAATCATACAATCTATATGTAATATTTGAATTTTGTTGTATTTCAGCCAACAATATATTTTTCCCTATTGCATGAACTGTTCCTGACTCAATAAATAATATATCGCCCTTTTTTACATAGACTTTATTAAGTAAATCTAAAATAGTTTTTTCATCTATACTTTTTTTTAATTCTTCCTTACTAATATCAGACCTGAAGCCGTAATATAAATAGGCATCATTTGCAGCATCAATAATATACCACATCTCAGTCTTTCCATATTGTCCTTCATTTTTCAAGGCATATTCATCACTCGGATGAACTTGAAGTGATAGATTTTTTTTTGCATCTATAAGCTTTATAAGTATGGGAAAAAATTGAAATTTTTCACAATTTTTTCCCAATACTTGTTTTCCCTTTATTTTAATATATTCCTCAAGAGTTTTATTTTTAAATTCTCCATTTTCTATATATGACAATCCATCTTTATGACAAGATAATTCCCAAGATTCGGCTATTTTTTCATTCTTATCTTCCGATTTGTTAAATTCAGCCGCTAATCTATTTCCACCCCAAACATATGATTTTTTGTTTGCCTTTAATTTTAAAATATTCATACCTTGTCCTTCTTTTATCTAGCTATTTTTATTTTTCAATACTGCTCTCTTCCTAAGTGTCGGATCAAGTATTTTTTTTCTTATACGTAGGCTTTTTGGAGTAACCTCCAGCAATTCATCTGTATCTATAAATTCCAAGGCCTGCTCAAGACTCATTATTTTAGGGCTTACAAGTCTTAATGCTTCATCGGCACTTGATGAACGTGTATTTGTAAGCTTTTTAGTTTTACATACATTTATTTCTATATCCTCAGCTCTTGAGCTTTGACCGACAACCATACCTGCATATACTTTTTCACCCGCACCTATAAATAATTGTCCTCTTTCCTGTGCATTATAAAGTCCGTAAGTAATAGCTTCTCCTGATTCAAATGCTATTAATGAGCCATTTTTTCTATAAAACATATCACCCTTATATTTATCATAACAATCAAATTCGGTATTAATAATTCCATTTCCCTTTGTATCAGTAAGAAATTCACCTCTATATCCTATTAAGCCTCTTGAAGGTATATTAAAGACAAGCCTTGTATATCCATTATGTATAGGGGACATACCTGAAAGCTCTCCCTTTCTTGAGGTTAATTTTTGTATGATAGCACCTGAAAATTCATCAGGAACATCAATATAAGCTATTTCCATAGGCTCAAGCTTTTGATTTCTTTCATCATAATGATAAATAACTTCAGCCTTGCTTACTGCAAATTCAAAGCCTTCTCTTCTCATATTTTCGATTAAAACTGATAAATGTAATTCCCCTCTTCCTGATACCTTAAAAGTATCGGCATTATCAGTTTCCTCTACTCTTAAAGATACATCCGTATTCAATTCCTTGAATAATCTTTCTCTTAGATGTCTTGAAGTTACAAATTTTCCTTCTTTACCTGCCAAAGGAGAATCATTAACTGTAAAATTCATAGAAATAGTAGGCTCTGATATTTTTTGAAATTCAATAGCCTTAGGATTATCAACAAGTGTAATAGTATCACCTATATGAATATCGCTGATGCCTGATATGGCAACAACATCTCCAACATAAGCACTATCTACTTCCACTCTTTTTAATCCTTCATATTCATATAATTTTCCAACCTTAACTTTTTTTAATTTTTCAGGGCTATGAAAATTCACAATAGCTACCTCTTGATTTAGCCTTATACTTCCATCATCTATTTTACCGACACCGATACGTCCTACATATTCATTATAATCAATTGTACTGATTAACATTTTAAGTCCTTCATCATCTCCCTTTGGAGGATCTATATGCTTCAGTATCGTATCGAACAAAGGTATCATGTCCATATTTTTATCATTTAAATCATATCTGGCATATCCCTCTCTTGCACTGGCAAAAATAAAAGGACATTCAAGTTGCTTGTCATTTGCATCCAAATCCATCAAAAGCTCTAATATTTCATCTATAACCTCTGTGGCTCTTGCCTGCTCTCTATCACATTTATTTATACAACAAATTAAATCAAGATTTAATTCCAAGGCTTTTTTCAAGACAAATTTAGTTTGTGGCATAGCACCTTCATAAGCATCAACAACCAAAACTACTCCATTTACCATTTTCAAAACACGCTCAACCTCTCCACCAAAATCAGCATGTCCCGGAGTATCAATAATATTTATTTTAGTATCCTTATATTTTATGGCTGTATTTTTAGAAAGTATGGTAATTCCTCTTTCTCTTTCTATATCATTTGAATCCATTACCCTTTCTACAATTTCCTGATTTTCTCTAAATACACCACTTTGCTTCAAAAGCTGATCAACAAGACTGGTTTTGCCATGATCGACATGGGCTATTATTGCTATATTTCGTATATCTTCTCTAATTTTCTTCATTTTTATATATAAGTTTTTAAGCTCTATTCCCTTTCTTTTTTATATGAATGTAAAAAAGTATAACAAATACTTATACATCTTGCAAGATAAAGCAAAATAAAAGGCTGACTGAAAAGTTAATTATTTATAACTTTAAGTCAGCTTTTATTATATTATTCCAAATTCAATTTTTTGGTTAATATGGAAGTAGTTATATAAAATAAAAATACTATTTTTATTGTTTCTATTATATTTAAAATAATGAAGCTTATATTAACATTTAAAGTATTCTTTATTATATCAAAATTTTCATTAATATTTTTATTAATAAATGGTATTACTTCTGTAAATCTACCTGCAAAATACAAAAATAAAAAGAAAAATGCAAAAGCTATTATATTTTTAAACTTTTTATATTTAAATGTTTGACCTAGACTTATAGATGCATATATCAATATAATAAAAGATATATTACTTAATATTACCAAAATAAATATATTAAAAATTGTTCCAATATTTGCCAAGGTAATATATGGTCTTAATTTAATACATATATCCATCATAATATTAAGCCTGTATAAGAATACCGCCTTTAACATTATTATAATAAATGATACAAAAGCACTAAGACTGACAACAATATAATAAAAAAATATTCCTAAAAGCTTGGATAAAATTATATAAGCCGTTTTTACAGGTATGGTAAAGGTTAAATAGCCTTCATCTGCGAATAATGATTTATTAAACCTTGTTATTGTGAATATAGTAAGTGCTATAAATGTTGATATAAACAATATAATCATACTAAATACTATAAGACCTGTTACATAATTATATTGACTATGATTAGATAATGTATATTGTATAGGTACTATTATTGATAATATAATCATAGCTATGCATAAGGGTATAAAAACTCTTGATAAAGCTTTTATTTCATATTTTGTAAGTTTTCTTAACATGATAAAACCTCCTTGAAAATTTCATCTATAGATAGTTTGTATTGCTCTCTTAACTCATCAGATTTACCTTGCAATTTAATCTCGCCATCATGCAACATAATAATTTCATCACAGATAGACTCAATATCGCTTATAAGATGTGTTACTATCAGCAAGCTTGCATCAGCCGGTAAATTTGTAAGTATAGTCTGAATTATATAATCCCTTGCTATAGGATCCACCCCTGCTATAGGTTCATCAAGTATATATAATTTTGCATTTCTTGACATTACTAATATTAATTGTACCTTTTCCTTAGTTCCCTTTGATAAGCTTTTTAATTTTGAATTAATATCTATATTTAAATCCTTTAGCATTTGTCTTGCTTTTTCTTCATCAAAATCCTCATAAAAATCATTAAAAAAAGAAATGATATCCTTTACCTTCATCCAGTTATTTAAATAAGTTTTCTCCGGTAAATAAGATATTATTTTTTTTGTTTCTATTCCTATCTCTTTATTGTCAACTAAAATTTGACCACTATCTCTTGTCAGCAGACCATTTATCAGCTTTATCAATGTTGATTTTCCACAAGCATTCTGTCCAAGCAAGGCTATAATACTTGATTTTTTGATTTCTAAATTTATATTCTTCAAAACTTTATGCTTACCATAAGTCTTTGATAAATTACTTATCTTTAAAATTGTTTGATCCTCCATTTACTCATCTCCTTTTAAATTTTCTTTAAGCTTTGTCAATATTTCTTCCTTGCTAAGCCCTAAATGCTCCAATTTTATAATAAATTTGTTTATTATCTGTATTATACTTGTTTCTCTCTCTTTTTTTATAAGCTCCTCATCATCTGTTACAAATTTACCTATTGTTCTTTTGGTATAAATAAACTTTTCATTTTCAAGCTCTATAAATACTCTTTGCATAGTATTTGGATTTATACCGAATTCATTTGCAAATGCTCTAATAGAATATAGCTGTGAGCCCATCGGATATTCTCCTGATATAATTCTATTTTTAATCAAATCTACAACCTGCATATATATAGGTATGCTATTATTAAATTTATAATTCATATAACCTCCTTTTCAGTGTATTATTGTATTAAGATGTTAGTACAATAATACACTTATTTTCTTCTTATGTCAAGAAAATTCCAAATAAAATACTCTCGTTACAATTTGTCAACTTACAATTTGTAACGAGAGTAGGCTCTACCATAATTTTTTCTTTTTCTTTTCTTCAGTTTTATTATTCATCAAGGCATCAAACTGTTTTAATGCCTCTTTCTGTTCTTTTGTAAGATTTTTAGGTGTTTCAATAACTAAATTAATATAATGATCTCCTCTTATATTTTTATTTCTTATATTAGGCATACCCTTACCTCTAAGTCTTACCTTAGTATCGGTATCTGTTCCCGCCTTAACCTCATATTCAACTTCACCATCTATAGTCTTAACTCTAATAGGTCCACCCAGTGTAGCAGTAGCAAAGCTTATAGGTATGGTTGAAAATATATTATCATCCTGTCTTTTCAAAAATGGATGCGGTCTAACCATAACTTCAACTAATAAATCTCCTCTAGGTCCACCATTAGTACCCGGATCACCTGCTCCTGACATTTTTATAAATATACCATTATCTACTCCTGCCGGAATAGATACTTTAAAGGTTTTCATAACCTGCTTATATCCTATTCCAAAGCACATAGGACATTTTTCTTTAATAATGCTACCACTTCCATGACAATCAGGACATATACTTTGCTTTTGTATTGTTCCAAAAAAACTATCCTGTCTATATATAATTCTACCGCTTCCATTACACTTTTTACATGTTTCTTTTCCTGTTCCCGCTTTTGCCCCACTTCCATGGCAACTGCTACATTCTTCCTTATAATTTATGCTAATCTCTTTTTCAACTCCACTTACCGACTCTTCAAATGTAATATTTACAGAAGTTTTTATATTAGCACCCTTTGTAGGAGCATTTGCCCTATTAGTTCTTGAGCCAAAGCCTGAAAAATCATCGCCGAATAAATTGGAAAATATATCCTCAAAATTTGTGCTGTTAAAATTAAAATCTCCAAATCCTCCTGAACCTGAAGCTCCTCCTTCAAATGCTGCATGTCCAAATCTGTCATAGTTTGCTCTTTTTTCCTTATCACTAAGTACAGAATATGCCTCACTTGCCTCTTTAAATTTCTTTTCAGCTTCTTTATTACCCGGATTGGCATCCGGATGATATTTTTTTGCCAACTCTCTATATGCCTTCTTTAAAGTTGCATCATCTGCATTTCTATCTACACCAAGAACTTCATAATAATCTCTTTTTGTTTCTGCCATATATTTTTCCCCTAATACCCTTATTAGCAAATGTACAGGCTAAAAGCCTGCACACTTGCTAATAAGTAAATATTTTTATACTTCCTTAAATTCTCCATCTACAACATCATCATTATTTGCTGTATTTGTTTGACTTGTATCAGCACCGGGATTTGCTTGATTTGCTTGATTTGCCATATTCTGTGCATTTTCATATACCTTTGTAAATAAAGCATTTGCAGAATTCATAAGCTTTTCCTTTGCATTTTTAATCTGTTCAACCTGCTCGTCTGTAATTGAATCTAATGGTGCTTTTTCCAAAATATCCTTTAATTCTTTTAAATCAGCCTCAACCTGTGTCTTAGAGCTTGCATCTATCTTATCTCCAACCTCTTGCATAGCCTTTTCTGTTTGGAAAACTAAAGAATCTGCATCATTTCTTGCATCAATAGCTTCTTTTTTCTTTTTATCCTGTGTTTCAAATTCTTTAGCTTCTTTAACAGCCTTTTCTATGTCGGCATCAGACATATTTGAACCTGAAGTTATTGTAATATGCTGTTCCTTGCCTGTTCCTAAATCCTTAGCTGAAACATTAACAATACCATTTGCATCTATATCAAATGTAACTTCAATTTGTGGAACTCCTCTTCTTGCAGGTAAAATACCGTCTAATCTAAATTGTCCTAAAGTTTTATTATCTCTTGCAAATTGTCTTTCACCCTGAACCACGTGAATATCAACCGCCTCCTGATTATCCGCAGCTGTTGAGAATATCTGACTCTTCTTTGTTGGGATAGTTGTATTTCTTTCAATAAGCTTTGTTGCAACTCCACCCATAGTTTCTATTGAAAGTGATAAAGGTGTTACATCAAGAAGTAAAATATCACTTCCGCTACCATTAGGATCTGCAAGCTTTCCTCCTTGTATGCTTGCACCTAAAGCAACACATTCATCAGGATTAAGTGTCTTATTAGGCTCTTGATTGGTTAATTGCTTTACCTTTTCCTGTGCATTAATCATACGTGTTGAACCACCTACAAGCAATACCTTGCCAAGCTCTGAGGTTGTAATTCCTGCATCCTTCAATGCATTTTGTACAGGTATAGCCGTTCTTTCAATCAGCTCTCTTGTCAAATCATCAAATTTAGCTCTTGTAAGTGTCATATCAAGATGCTTTGGTCCTTCTGATGTAGCTGTAATAAATGGCAAGTTTATATTTGTAGTTGTTGAAGATGAAAGCTCTTTTTTAGCCTTCTCTGCAGCTTCCTTTAATCTTTGTAAAGCCATCTTATCAGCACTTAAGTCAACACCCTCAGCTTTTTTGAATTCATCTACCATCCAAGCTGTAATTTTATTATCAAAGTCATCTCCGCCTAAGAATGTATCTCCATTTGTTGACAAAACCTCTATAACTCCATCTCCTATATCAATAATAGATACATCAAAGGTACCACCACCAAGGTCATAAACCATTATTTTTTGTTCCTTATCATTGTCAAGACCATAAGCCAAGGCTGCCGCTGTAGGCTCATTTATAATTCTTTTTACATCAAGACCTGCTATTTTTCCGGCATCCTTGGTAGCTTGTCTTTGTGCATCATTGAAATAAGCAGGAACTGTAATAACAGCTTCAGTTACTTTTTCTCCTAAATAACTTTCAGCATCAGCTTTCAATTTTTGAAGTATCATTGCAGAAATCTCTTGTGGAGTATAATTTTTACCATCTATACTAACCTTATAATCTGTACCCATATGTCTTTTTATTGAAGAAATTGTTCTGTCTGCATTAGTAACTGCCTGACGTTTTGCAGGTTCACCAACAAGCCTTTCTCCTGTCTTAGTAAATGCTACAACTGAAGGCGTTGTTCTTGAGCCCTCTGAATTAGGTATTACTACAGGCTTTCCACCTTCCATTACAGCTACACAGCTATTTGTTGTTCCTAAATCTATTCCTATTATTTTACTCATAATCTTACTCTCCTATCTTTAATTCTAATTTGCTACTTTTACCATACTATATCTAATTACGGTATCTTTATATATATATCCTTTTTGTAATTCCTCTACTATTATATTTTCTCCTAAATTTTCATCTTCAATATGCATAACCGCATTATGAAAATTAGGATCAAATTTTTTATCCAGACATTCTATAGGCTCAACACCCGCCTCCTTTAGGCTTTTTAAAAGCTGCTTATAAATCATATCCATTCCTTCTAAAAAGGCTTTGCTTTCATCTGTTACAGGTGTTTTTAATGCCCTTTCAAAATTATCTATTGTAGGTAATATCTTATTAATTATATGACTAGCTCCCATATCAAACATGGATTCCTTTTCTCTTTCACTACGCTTTCTGAAATTATCAAACTCAGCCATATTTCTAATAAGTCTGTCATTTAATTCTTCTATTTTTAAATCCTTTGAATCCTTTGAATCCTTTAAATCTTCTTGTTCTTTATTTTCTTTTTCTTCAACATTTTCTTTATTCTCATCCGCTACATCAAATTCTTTTTCTGTAGTGGCAGTTTTTTCTTCATCACAAAGCTTTATATCATCATTTAAATCCTCTTTTTTCACTTGAATCTCCTCTCATCATCTTAACCTCTCTTCCAATTGCTCCATAACAGTATGAATTGCAGCTACCACTCTTTCATAATCCATTCGTTTCGGTCCTACTATTCCAAGTATTCCTCTAACTCCATTTCCAAGATCATAATTCGCAGTTACTAAAGAACAATCCTTTAAATTTTTGTAGGGTAACTCATCTCCTATATAAACCTGAATACCTGTACTATTATCCTCCAAGCCACTATTTAGACTTTCTGAAAGAATTTCCTTTAATTTTTCTTTTTCTTCAAATGCACCTATCAATGCAGTAGCTCTATTATTCATAGCCAATTCAGGGTATTTTAGAAAATTTGTAGTACCGCTCGTATATATCTGTAAATTTTCATCCTCATCATTAAAATCCTTAATAATTTGTTCCAATATCAAGGCTAAAATATCTATATCAAAGCTATCGGCTTCAGTGCTTAGCTGATTTAATAAATCAATATTTATATCATTTATGGTAAGTCCTACGAGCTTTTGATTCATAATCAAATTCAGCTTTAAAACTTCATCCTCATCAAGTAAATATGGAATATTAATAATATTATTTTTAACTACATTTCCCTCAACTACAAGAACCAAAAGGAGCTTATTTTTTTCCAGGCTGCTAAGCTGTATCAGCTTAATTTTATTTTGTCTATATTTCGGACTTGATATCATAGTTGCATAATTTGTATTTCTTGCAAGTAATTTTGCTACTTGCTTTAATACATGCTCTATTTTATCTACCCTATCTAAAATATCTGTTTTAAATTCACTAAGCTCACTTGTTTTATCTTTTAAAATTTCATCCACATAAAACCTATAAGCTTTATCACTAGGTATCCTTCCTGAAGAGGTATGTGGCTGAATAATATATCCCATATCCTCCAAATCGCTCATTTCATTTCTTATAGTTGCACTACTAAGCTTTAAATCCAAAATCTTTGATATAGTACGTGAGCCAACCGGTTCTCCTGTTTCCATATATGATTTAATAATAATTTTTAAAATTTTTATTTTTCTATCATCTAAATCCACTGACTCACCTCCCTTTTGTTATTAGCACTCGCTCAATATGAGTGCTAACTTATGATGATATAATATAACTTATATATACATTTGTCAAGTGTTTCAAAGTATTTTTTTCAATATTTATTTATATTAAAATAAAAATATCCAAAGCTTTCACTTTGGATATTTTGAAAAATAAAACTCATTTTTAAAATAAAAACTATTTCAAATTTAATTTTAATTCATATGTACGTTTTGCTTTTTTAAATAAAAATTCTCCCGAACGAACTGATGCCAAGCATTCAACTCTATTTCTTATTGCTTCATATTCATTTTTAGCATCTAATACTATGAAATTTGCAGGTTTATTTTCTTGTAGACCATATTCATTCTGTAAATACATTGCTTTTGCACCATTATATGTAACAAGATCAAAATCCTTTTTAAAATCATCCTCTGTCATTAATTGTGCTAAATGAATTCCATTATCAAGTATATTCATCAAATTACCATTTCCGGCAGGATACCAAAGATCTACTATAGAATCCTGTGCAAAGCATACATTTATATTATTATCAACAAATTCACGTACTCTTGTAATACCACGGCGTTTAGGATAACTATCCTGACGTCCTTGTAAGAAAGAGTTTTCTGTTGGAAGTGATACAAAATTAAGCTTTGATTTCTTAAATAATCCCATCATTCTGAAAGCATAGGCATTATCAGCAGATCCGAAGGAACATGTATGACTTGCAGTTGTTTTTTCACCAATACCATTAATCATAGCATAAGCATTTAAAACCTCAACAAATCTTGCTAATTTATCATCTGTTTCATCACAATGAACATCAATCAATTTATTGTATTTTACAGCAAGATCAACTATTTCCTTTATTGATTTCTCTCCAAGCTCACGGCACCACTCATTATGAGGAATACCTCCTACTACTTCACAGCCAAGCTTTAAAGCCTCTTCTACTAAATCTCTACCGGTCTTATTTTCTTCCTTATATGAATACATTCCATTTTGTGGAAATGCAACAACTTGAATTGTAACCTTATCCTTTAATTCATCTCTAACTTCAAGAGCAGCCTTAATTCCTGTAAGATTAGGATCTGTACAATCTGTTTGTGCTCTAATATATTGTGTTCCATATAAAACACAGTCCTCAACAGCCTGATAAATTCTTTTTTTCATTTCTTCCTTACTTGTACCCTTTTTAAAGTCATTCCAGATATCTATTGCTTCAAAAAGTGTACCTGACTTATTTTTAGCTTTATCAGTTTTACCTGTCATATAATAATCAAGATGAAGGTGTGAATCTACATATGGTGGAATCACAAGATTGCCATCCAAGTCTATTTCTTCATCTGCACCCTCTAAATTTTTACCAAATTTAATAAATTTACCATTTTCAACTAAAATTTCAGATGCATCATTATGTCCATAAATTTTTGCATTTATAAATTTCTTCTTCATAAATAAATATTCCTCCTACTTGTTTTTAAAATTATTTAAGATAATGTTTTTTTCGATATAAATGATATAATCAATCCTAATATTAGTATTGCTATCATTGGTACTAATAAGGCTTTTATTGAACCTCCCGCTAATAACACACCGCCTAAGGAGCTTGCAACCATTATTGAAAAATTAAATGAGGCTGACTGCAATGATGTAGCCACAGCAGAAGCATCTGCTGAAACCTGTCTTGCAACTGCCGTTTGAAATAAGGTAACCAATGCTCCGAAACCGATTCCCCATAAGATAAAACCTATATGACAAAAAATTATACTATAAAAAAATAAATCGAATATTATAAATGCTATAGTCGAGCTTATAAGCATCAATATAGTAAGTAATTTTATATGTCTATCAATGATTTTACCTGCAATAACTACAGATAAAATTGAACCTATTCCAAAAAGTATCTGAGCAACACCTATGCCTGAATTATAATTTATTGCTTCAACCAGCTTGGTTATATATGTATATACTCCATAATTTGAAACAACTGCAATAAAGGTTAGTAATATTATAATCAATACACCTTTATTTTTAATTAAAGTAAATGGTGAATTAGAAACCTTTCTTTTTTCTCCTGAAGCGTCAGGTAAAATAAAGTAACTAAGAATAGCCAACAAAATAATTAAAGCGGCTATTACAAAGAACTCAAATCTCCAGCTTATTCTTATTCCGATAAATGTTACAATCGGAAGCCCTACACTCATTCCAAATGTAGTACCACTCATAATAATTGCCACAGCTAAGCCTTTATGCTCATCATCAACAATTTTCATTCCATAGGCAGCAATCATCGGCCACATTACTCCCGCACATATCCCTCCTAATACTCTGGCTACTATAGCAATAGTATAATTTACGGAAAGTCCTACTAAAATATTTGATATGGAAAATCCCAATAAAAGAAACAACAAAAGCTTCTTTCTACTAAATTCAACTGTAGCTGAAATTAAGGGTATTGCAAAAATTGCACTGGCTATAGCATAAAACCCTACTAATGTACCGCTTTGTGCCCTGCTTATTTGTAAGCCTTGCATAAGCTGTGGCGATATTCCTGATGGAACAAGCTCGGAAAGTATAGCCATAAATGTTACACCGGCCATTAATAAGAAAATAGGCCAATTAATTTTCATATTTTTCTCCAAAAACAAAATCTCCTCTCTTTGATAATATCATCCATAAACTCTTAAAAAATTGGATGTTTAATCATTATACTACTTCCCCAAAAAAAACACAATATACTATTAATTTTTTACTGAAATACCATATTATCGAATAATTTTTGCAATATTGATAATATTTTTACAAAAATAAAATAATATTATCAATATGTTTATATAATAAATTTTAATATTATACATTTTCGGGATTATAATAATATATGTTTGACTTTTTTGTATTTTTGACTTACAGATAATATTTTTACGAATATTTTAAGAAAATTAACATATTTGCCTATTTTTTTCTAAAAATTGTTTAGACTTTAAATTAAAAACAATACAAAAATATTTTTAAAGCTATATATAATAGAATTCATCAAAAATAAGATAATATATCAGTATTGTTATTATATAATTTAATTTGTTTTCATATTCAGCATTTACTATATTATTTACTTTTTATTTGCTTCTTTATTTTTGCAAGTATAAATATAATAAATATAAAAAATAATATAAATATTACGACCTTATGCTTTCTTACAAAGCTTATTATGTGAGTGAAAACGCCTTCATTTTTTTCTTTTTTTTCAGGCTTTTGTTCTTCATATACCTCTTTTATTTCTACAATATCATTGTTTTTATATTCTTTTAAATCTAAGCTTGACTCATATTTTACTACCACATCCTTTACAAGCTTACTTCCATAAATATTTGCATTTCTGTAGACTACACCATTTTTTATAAATTCTTCTTTATCAAAGGCTATATTATCTATTTTATAGAATTTATCATCTAAATTCAGTATATTCAGTATTTTTTTATCTTGTTTTTTTAATTCTTCAAGTGCATTTTCTTTTTTTATTATCTTATCTTCAAATAAAAATTCATCACTGTCATAATCTACAAAGCTTAGCTTTGCCCTAAAATTATTTGTCCATCTTTGATTTATATCTTTTTTATCTACATATACTAAATTTATTTCTTTTCCTTCTATTTTATTACCATTTATTTTTATAGCGGTCTTTATTATATTTGGCAACTTTTTATCATTTTCGACATTTGTAAAAATCACTTCCTTATGTATAAGCTTAATATTGTCCTTGTTATCCACCTTCTTTATCTGACTATTCTTAAGTACATATTTCTTACCTTTATAATTTATCTCTTTTTCAGGCTTATATCTTCTTTTATCCAATATTTTTATACATTCAAGCTTGTCAGCCTTTATTTCTACATCTGTTTTTTCTGGAATATCTTTAATTTTTATCTCTTCCTCTACTCTTATATCAGACAAGTCTTTGATTTCTTTTGTATTAATTTCTTTTATACTCTCATTATTGTTGCTTATATTCTCATCAATTATATCGTCATTATTTCTATCCTCATTTACTACATTATTAGTGATGATATCCTCGTCCATTATATTTTCTTTAAATATATTTTTATTTTCAGTTGCTACAGACTCTTTTTGTGGAGTTGTATTTGTATTCGCATATGTATTTAGTTTAAGATTTGTAATACTAAATATACAAAATAAAATCAAAAATCCTTTTTTAATTTTATTTTTTTTCATTTTTTTATATACTGATATACAAATTAGACTTAAACTTGAAATTAGTCCTATAATAAATAATATTTGTTTATTATTATCTCCTGTCTTTGGTATTCTAAGGCCTATATTGTCGCCATATTCTACTATAATTCTTCCTATTTTCTTTTTAGAATTATATATCTGCCTCTCACCTACTACTTCTCCTTTTTCATTTACTTCTACAACAAAGTTGTTATTTGCTTTTTTATAGCCGACAGGTGCTTTTATTTCTTTTATCAGATATTTACCTATCTCTCTAGCTTCAAAGCTTATTTTACCTTGTTCATCTGAAATAAGCTTAAGCTTTTCTTTACTAGGGCTTATTACTTCAAAAACCGCTCCTTGCAGGCTTTCTTTTGTATCATAATCTTTTTTAATTAATTTCACTCTTGCTATAGGATAGTTTATTATATTAAATATAGCTTTTACAACATCGCCTTTTACTTCTAAAGTATGTATTGTTTCATCCTTATAGTATCCGTCTACTGCCTTTGTTTCCTTAAATGTATATGTTCCGTCTATAGGCTTTTCCAACTTGATAATTCCATTTATATCAGATTTTGCTACTGTCAATACACTTCCATCTGCCTTATAGAAAGTAAATTCTACATCTTTTAGTGGATTATTTTTATTATCTATCTTTTTAAATGATATATATTTTCTTTTTGGAACATAAGCACCGCCTGTAGATGAAATTCTATAATTAGCAAATATAAATTCTTGCTTTTCCAAAGTATCTTTTATTTCTATTTTCTTATCAGGTGCTTTTTCATATCCTGATAAAGCTTCTATTTCACTTATATAATAAATACCCGGTTCAAGACCATAAAATACTTCTTCCTGGTCTGTTGTAGTCCACTGCCTTATAATCTTACCATCTTTATTTTTAAGTGCTAATTTTACACCCTTAAGTAAATTTGTAGAGTTACCATCAGTCTTTTTAATAAGTATATTTGTACTATCATCAAACATTTCTATAATAGGTATACTTGTCATATCTTCTAATATTTCAAATTCTATATCTTTTGCAAGTGCATATCCTTTGCCGGGTGTTTTTACTTCTCTTAAGATATATTTTCCTACCTTTAAGCCTTTTACATATATAGGCTCTTTTTTGCTTATCCACTCAGCTATAAGCTTCTCTTTGCCTGATTCTTTCTTTAATACTTGTAAAGTAGCACCCTCTAATAGATTAGTGCTTTTTAATTCCTTCTTTTCTACTCTTACTTGATTGATATCATTTAATACATCGTATGTATAGCTGATATCTTTTGTATTTTCATCTACATAAGAGAAAATAAATTCAAATGGAGCAGCCTTTCTTATATAATCTTTGGGAGCTTTTACCTCTATTACTTGATAAGTATAAGCCTTAAATAAACCATCATTTCCTATATATCCTATAGGTACTTTTTTACTTGATTTTGCCTTACCATCTTTATCTGTTGTAAGTCTTTCTATTACTTCATTTGTATCTTTATTTTTATATTCAAAGATTGCACCCTCTAGAGGAGTTTTATTATCTTTATCAAGTTTAAGTATATTTAATTCTCCATTAGGTATTAAGTCTTGCATAAAGAATTGTTGTTTTCCAGGAGTATCTTTTACTTCTACTTCAATGTCCGGTGCTTTCAAAAAGCCAAATGGGGTCTTTTCTTCAGCTACTTTATACTTACCTGCTTCTACATAGTCAATAAAGTGAGGCTTAAGATCTCCCTCTTTATATCCTAGTATCTTAAAGTCAATATCTTTTTCCACTTCTTCTTTTGTAAATGTTCCATCACTGCCTGTTATCAATTCATATTTTGGTTTCAAGCTATATCTATATGTATTTGTCTTAGGATCTATAAGCTCATATTTATATAATTTAATCAAAGCATCTTTTACAACTTTTGCCTTATCATTATATTTATGAATATTGATATTTATAGGTATATCCTTCATTTCTTCTTTATGGATATATACAGTTCCACCCTTATCTTTTACTTCTATAATTTGTGGTTTAGCACTTGCATATCCTTTAGGTGCTTTTTCTTCTACAAGTACGTAGTAGCCTATAGGTAGGTAATTTATTCTTGTAGAACCGTCTTCTTTGATATAATAGTTGGCATTATCATTTATAGCTATTTTCTTTTTATTATAAGCATATTTGATATATGTATCTCCATATTCATCAGTGATTTCTCTACCACTTGACGACACATCTTTTCCATCCTCTGTATCCCAGGTAAAGACTAAATCACTTCTTTGATAAGTCGGTATTTGTACAAAATTATTATAATCATCTTGAATTGTTTCAAAGACAGGCTTGCCTTCATCATCTAATTTTGCTTTATATAAGGCTAAGGTTGCAGGGTTATCACTATCTATCACTTCATTTGTCTTGCTATCAAGCTTTTTAATTTCAAGTGCTGTATAATCATCCTCCATATAGAAGGTTTGCACATTTCCTGTTTCTTTCACTTCTATTTCTATACTTTCACTAAATACATAGCCGTCCTTATAAGGCACTGTCATTTCTTCTAAAATATATTTTCCAACCGGTATATGTGTTATAAAATAAGGCTTATTTGTTCTAACAGGCTTACCTGCTACTAATTTTTGATTACCCTTGTCATCATATTCATATCCACTTATCCAATTTCTATATACTCTATCTTTAACTATTTTGCCATTTTCCAGCTTTGTAGCATAAAGTGTCATTTTTGCATCAGGAATTTCTTTTTTAGTAGTTATATCAATCTTTGCTATATTTACCTTTGTATAATCATTTTGATAATAAAAATCTTGTTCACGACTAGATTTTTCTAGGATAAGACCCTTATCAAATGTTTTTATATACCCTTGTTCATATGGTACTTTTTCCTCTTCAAGTATATATGCACCAAATGGAAGTCTTTTTATTATATGTGCTTGATTTGTACTAGTCCATATACTAGCCTTTGGAACAATAGAACCACTTCTATAATGTTTAATAAGATTATTTTCATCATTGAAGGTATCTACATTATCATAAATTTTATTATTTTCTAAAATGCTAGGATAGTAAGCTACCTGTTTTTCATTATTTTTAGAAATATAAGCTATGATATTATTATAATCATCTTTAGTATATGCTAGACCATTTCTTATATCAACATAGCATATAGGATTGCCTCTATCATCTAAAACAACATTTTCTCCATCTATTTTTTTAGTTTTTATTTCTTCTAAATCATAGAAGAAAAGCTCCTTTGTTTCATTATCAAATTCTTTAGTATCAAGTATATTTAAGTTAGGCTTATCATTTTTACCTACCTTTGTTATTTCTAAATGCTTTCCTGTTGCAAGTGCATCAGCTTTTATTTTAATTGTCTTTCCATTTTCTTTTTCTACACTTACGCCCTTATAACCATTAGTAGTTTTTTCTAGCTTTAAGCCCTCATATAGCTTAAGTGTAGCACCCTCTACATACTTTTTAAAGCTTATAGCATAACCACTATAGTTGCCGGTAGCTACTTCATAAAGTGGTTTAAGATTATTATTTAAAAGTGCCTCGGCTTCTTTTACTTGTACTAATTCCTCACAAAATTCATCAAGTCTTTTTTCTACATGACCTACATAAAGCTTCTTTTTAGCATCAAAATGTATATTTAATACATCTTCTCTTGCTTCTAAGTACTCTTTTCTCCCCTCTAACTCATAAGTGAGTAAATCTCCTTTATCATTTACATTAGTAAGAGGCTTTATCTCATTTACATCTCCAACAGTACCATCTACATCTTCAACCTTATGTATTCTTAAGGTAGATGGTTTATTATTTATCTTTACTTTTGTACTGTCTTCATAGAGTGTTTCATTTGATAAGACCTTGGCATATTGATAACGCTCTGCCTTTGTTCTTTCATTCTCATTACCATTTTCATAATAATAGCTTTCATCCTTATATATTTCAAAGGCTACAGGCTTTGATGCTTGATAGCCTTTAGGTGCCTTCACCTCTACCAGCACATAAACACCTGCACTTAATTTACCAGGTAGTTCAATATATCCTACTTTTTGCTTTTCAACACTTCCATCTTCTTTTACTATTTCATTCTCAGTAGATACAGCCTTAAATAGTCCTACATCATTACCTAAATTATCTTTAAATATTATTTGTTCCTTTTCATCATATACAGGTACCTTTATAACACCGTCATAGGTCTTATTTGCTTCATTCCAAATAATACCCTCTACATCACCCCTTGCTTCAAGCTCTTTTCTAGTACCACTTATTTTAGTAGCTTTAAATATTACATTACCGCTTCCTTTTATAGAGCTAGAACCTGCAAAGCTTACATCTCTTTTAGCTGCATAGATTTTAAAGATTGCACTATCATGGATAATATTTTCTTTAGTTTGTGAATCTAATTTTTCTATTCTTAGTCTTGTCTTATAAAGTCTATTTTCAAAATTTTTCTTTGCAAAGGCTATAAAATTAAATTTGCCGTCTTTTCCTATATCACTATCACGATTTCCTATATTTCCCTCATCATCTATAGCTTCTCCCATTCTAGGATCTACTACAGTGTAAGGTACAAGGCTAGGAGCATATTTTCCATCAATAGATAGTAATTTACCACGCATTGCGGCTACATTTTCTTTTTCTACACCTACACCTATTAAATTGCCTTCCTTATCATAATCACGTTCAAAAAATACTTTTTTCTGTGTTTCACCATTTTCAGATTGAGCATATTTATATCTTTCTTTGATAACTTTATTTTCATAAAGCTGTCCAAATAAGCTTTTTTTAAGACCATATTTAAAAACTTTAAAATCTCCATTGTGTGAGTGGGCATTTATTACATGTTCTTCTTCATTAAATCTTATTTGAAATTTCTTTGTTAATTCTTCCGGTGTGTATTCTTTTCTATAGATATATTCTGTGTTTTCTACATCTTCTAAGATTTTTCCATCTTCTACTTGTGGGACAAATGGTAAAATTATTTCCTTAGGCTTATCTATTTCATAGTGCTTATTAAGTAATTTTGTAGGTACTTGTTCAACTATAACATATCTTCCATATGGTAACATTCTACTAGTTGCATAGTAGCTCTCAGAGCCTTTACCTATACTTGCAGTTAAAGTAGTTAAATCATTATCCTTATCTTGTTTTTTTGTATCCCACTCGATAGCATATTTGTCAAATTCGCTTCTTTTTGTTTCATCTTTAAACAGCTTTTCATAATCAAAGCTTCCATCTTCTTTTTTACTTAGAAGATTAGCTTTTTCAAGATCACTTACTAGATAAACTTTAAAATTAAAATCAGGTATAAATTTCTTTGTTGATTTAAAGAAACCGGCAAAAAGTGTAGTAAAGGGATCTTTATGTATCTTATAAGTATTATCATCTTCATAAGAATTAACTGATATATCCTTACTTATTTTTATTGCTTGCTTAATAACTCTTTCTAATACTTGTGCCTTTTTATTTCTAGTGTTTCCATCTTCATATACCTTTAATTGCCCGGGATAAACAAGACTTATTTTTTCTACATAGCTTCCCTTATTTATTTCTTTTTTATCTTCTAGTGGTATTACGTCAACACTTGCACCTTTTTCTATAAGATAATTTGAATAATCTTTATCATCTTTTTTACTTTCTTTAGTTTGTATTCTTAAAACAAAGCTGTTTGTAGCATTATCATCTATTTTTAGATCACCAAGCATTTCTATTTCATATTTGCTTGTTTCTTCATTGAATTTTGCTTTTATTTCTTCTGATTCTTCTTTATATGTTGTTCTTTCTATTTCTTCATATTCATATTTTCTTTCTATTTCTACATAAGGATTTCCATCTTTATCAAGTAAGATTTCCCCCTCTTTATATGTTTCATAAATAGGCTTATATTCTGTCTTTAGATTATCTATTCTATCTAAATACTCTGATTTTGTTTCATCTAAGCAATCTAAATCAATCTTATTATTAACTATTTCATACTTAGGCTTTAGTATTGCTACTTTTTTATCTAATGTATACCTATTTTCTATATAGTCTAACCAAGTATATACTTTTTTATTATCTACAGTAGTAAATTCTTTTTTAAAATAAATCTTTTTAGTTTTCATATCTAAAAAGCAAGTATTTTTATGTTCTTTATTTCCTAGACTATAAGTATAATCAAGTTTTAAGAGTACTTTTATTTTGCCATTTTGATTTTCTATCCTTTCTATTCTTATACTATCATAGAAAGAATTTGCATTTACAAAATCTATAAATTTAGCTATAAATTCTTTATTATTACTTGCAACTATGCTTAGTATTTTGTAAGTATCTGTTACACTTTCTTTGAAATTTGCTTTTTTTAGTAATTTATTTACTTCTTCTTTCAAATAATCTGTATCTATCGTACTTTCTAATTTTGTCTTATCTTCTATAAGGCTTTCAAATGTATTTTTGTCTATCTTATAATAATAATTAAGTCTTTTTACATAAGCTAGACTTTCATTTTCCTGTTCTGTAGACAAGCCTTTTATTATAGGCTTTCCTTTTTTATCTATCTTTATTTCTCCACCTTTTGCTTTCATATAAATAGGTGTACCTGTAGCATCAGTTTTTGTTGCAAGGAAGGATTTTTTGACTTCTTTTACTTTTTCTTTATGTTCCTTTTTACTTACTTTATAGAATTTAGCTCCCTTAGGATAGCCACTTACAAATAATTTTAAGCCACGTTTAATATTTCTATAGCTTATAATACTATCATTAGTAGTACCATCGTGTTCATCTATCTCGTGGAATAGTGGACTTGCAGCTGCTCTTCCTAGATTAATAATTACTATATTTTCATTACTTGCAGCTTTATTTGTTTCTAGCTTATTTTTACCACTTATCGAAAGCTCATAACCCTCTGAACGTGCTATTTCTTTTACATAATATGTACCAAGAATAAGAGGGCGACCTATCCAAGTTTGCCATCTATTAGTTTTTGGAGCTTTAGGATTTATATTTAGATAAGGACTTTCCTCTGTATAAGTTAAAAAGTCGGCATCACCATTTATATCTGTTGTTGCTATAGATACTAAGGTATTAGCTTTATATAATAAGCCTGTTTTTCCATCAGGGTGGTAAATATCACCTGCGGCATAAAGACCATAAACAGCACCCTCAAGTGTTGCATCACCCTGTACTCTTGCATATGAATTATCCTTATCATTATTATAGATTTCAAGATCTCTTTTATTTATATGTATTTCTCCCTCTGTACGATTATTAAATACTATAAATGTATGAGAAATTCTATCTATTACACCTATATCTAGTGCTTCGACATCATCTTCTGTTGGTGATGGTAGTTCTACACTTTCATTATCTTCCGGTTCATCAAAATCATCTGCTTCGTCATCTTCATTTGGATTACTTGCAAATGTAGAAATTTCATCATCTGCACTTCTTAGGCTATCACTAACTATATTATTTAAGCTTGTACTTAAAGCTGCATTTGATTTTGTAGCAAGTCTTTCATTTTGTCTATTTTCTTTTTCTTCTTTAATTTCACCTATACTATTTATCTTATTAGTATCTATATCATTATAAATACTATTAGCACCAGCTTTCATTATTGTAGTACTTCTTTCATTGCTTTGGTCGGTGCTTTTATTTTCTTCAAGATAAATTTCTCCATCCACTTCACTATTTGTTGCTAAGGATATATCTGTTGATAGCTTTTCTTTTATAGCATTTTCTTCACTCCCAAATAGAGTTGCTACTCTTAAAGTAAAGGGAGCAAAAAATTCTCTTATAATATCAGAATGTACTCCTACACTTCTTAGGCTAGCATTTCTATTAACTGTATTAAGTGTATTAATTGTATTTGTAGGTATATCCTTCAGGCTACCTTTTTCTATATGCTCTATAGTAGTATTTGCCCCTGCCTGTGATGAGCTTGTTTCAATCACCTCTATCATCTCATCATCATTATGTAGATTATGTAAAATATAGCCATTTCTTGCTTGTATTTCTCTAAATGTATATTTATATCTTAAATTAATAAAGCTATCATAGGTTTCTTGCCTATCCTCAAGCATTTGCTCTCTTGCCACTTCTATATCATTATCGTGAAAATAGCCCTGTTCCTCGCAAAAATTAACTATAGCCTCCCATTTTGCTTTAGCTTTTTTATTGGCTTCTTCTATTGCAGCTATTTCTGCACTATTATCCTCTTCCTTCTCTCCTGCTTTTTCAGGTACTTCTAAATATTTAGGCTCAGGATGTCCTACATATATCTTGTCATACTCATAATATCTTTTATCACTATAGCTTGCCTTACCATCTCTATCTGTAATTACTTTGCCAAATACTCGAAAACCGTCCCATGTACTAGGCTTTGGACTCATATTTTTGGCAGCCACAGAGCCATTTTCTCCATCTCCAAGCTGTGAAAAATCAAAACTTTCCAACACTTCAAAGGTAGCACCCTCAAGGCTTTCATTTGTTTCATAGTCCTTCTTTTTAAGTGCCACGTTGTAGTTAGCTTCAAAAGTTTCACTGTGCTTATATACTTCTACCTCAGGCTCTCCTACTTCTATAGATTTAGCTCCAAAGGATATATAAAGAGGGTTAGATTCTTCTTGTATAGTTGCCATTACAGGACCTATAGTAGTTTGATCACTTACTTGCTGTGGACTAAATAGGCTTATCCTAAATTTATTTATAGATAAGATGGGTGGTAATTTTTGTTCAAAGATTTTACCCTCAGGACTACCCTCTCCCTTATAAGTGATTTTAAGTGAGTTAGCCTCTTTTTTTACCTCAAAATCTTCAGTATTAGAAAAATCAAGCTTAGCTAGTTCAGGACTGGATGATAGGTCTATAGTAGTCGAATATTTACCATCTACCAAAAGCATCTGAATAGGATTACTTATTGCTCTTTCTTTATCAGTATAAAGACCTTTAATATTAAAGCTACCTATAGTTTTCTTTTTTTCATTTATGTATGCCAGCAAATCATTTTTTGCTACCGTTGTTCCTCTTACATGAGGCTCCATCTGTGAAACTATTTCATTTATTCTATTAAAATCACTATAGCTTGTGATTGCCCATACACCGGCTTGACCTGCCGCATATCTTGCAGGAGTAGTACCCTTTTCTTTTATCCAATTACATATAAGAGCCAGATTTACAAAATCATCATCTGAAGATATATATTCGGAATCTTTATAATTATTCAATTGATAAATAAGAGCTGTTGACCTTGTTACCTTTTTTGTTGCATGTAAACCTTTACCATGCTCTATGCAAAATACTGTAGCACCATTACTAGCTTGCCACATATACATCATTTTACGATTTTTTTCATTCATAAATGGTCCACTACCACTCCATATATTTTGATTTCCTATAGGCTTAAAGGTAAGCGTACCTGCATATACATCTATAGGCAAAGTCATACTTATATTTAATATAAGCATAATTATTGCAAGTAAGCTTGCTAATATTCTTTTTAGTTTCATTCTTATAAAACCTTTCATTGTACTTCCTTTCATATTTTTTATAACAAAAAAAGTATTGACAAATATAGCCAATACTTAATTCTTTATTTATATATATATTCTTTTATCTTTGATAATTATTTATAAGGAATTTCTATGTTCACCTAAATCTTCTTTCCAAGAACAAAATATGTTATCATCATAATTAGAACTATTATATTCATCATAGAAGGAACCGGTATCTAGATAATACTTTTTATCACCTACTTTTATAATACATTTTGCATGACTGGCACCAGATTCTTTTGATGTATATCTATAGTCGGTATCAAGACCTACTATCTTACCAAGAAGAGCTGCAGCTGTTGCATATCCGGCACATACCGACTTACCATTTACGAGTGCATCATAAGCATTTTGATTATATCCATCGGCATAATCATAAGTCCATCTAGCTCTGAGAAATTTATGTATTCTATCTATCTTTTCAAGTGGGGTAGCATTTTTATAATCAAAGCTATTTAAAAATTCTTGAACAACAGCATCCATCTTTTTTGTATCTTCATCAGCAAGTAAATCAAATGCTTGTCTTTCTTTTTCTATAGGTGATAGATACTTAGCCCATACCATTTGATCAGGTCCATACCACATATAGCCTATTTCTTTTTCTGCGAAAGCTTCTATCTTATCTCTTTCTTCAAAGCTATAAGTACCTAATTTAAGATATGCTATTTTATTCTTATCTTGTACTCTAGGATTAAATTCTGCATGAGTGATAGCATCTTCAAAGCCATAAGCTTTATAATTAGTAAGATCTATATTTTTATTAGCTAACGTTGTATATATTTCAGCTGTTTTAGTTGCTTCATCATCTATATAAGTATATTGAGTACCTGTATTGGGATTAGGAATAAAAGCGAGGGAATTAAAAGTAAAGCTAAGTGAAAGAATACCTGCAAAAGTGATAGAAAGCATCGTTTTTAATCTTCTTTTTTTCATAAATTTTACCTCCATTTAGGTATTATTATTTATTATTTCTCTTGTTATTTCTTGATTATATTATAGCATTTTTTTTATAATTTGTCAGGTGTTTTTATTTGTAAGGAGGCTCCTTAACCTTCTTATACATTTTTAAACTTATAAGAGCTTAAGTATTGACTATATTTAATTTTCAAGGTACAAATTTATTATTTAATTGATATTTCTTTTGATTTAATTGATATTTCTTTTGATTTTATTGATATTTCTTTTGATTTTATTGATATTTCTTTTGATTTTTTAGATAAAAGATTTTCTATTGGTGAACTACACACTATTTATCGCATAGGTGCTTCTTGCTTCAACCTTTACTGCATTTATCATTTTATTTCTAAAAGTCAAAACGTCTTACACAAAGTCCACAAGCTTATATTTGGGTAGTTCCTACCCTACAAAGATAAAACTTAGGAGATTTCCCCGCAAGTGTTTTAAATTAATTTTTATTTTTTATATGATAATAACTAACATAATTAAAACAACTTATCCTGTAAGAATTTTAATTATGTTAGTTATATCTAAAAAATACCTACACCTTATACTTCCTAATTGATAAAAGTAAATTCCAATGCCAAAGACGAATCTACTTTAAATGAGTGTTTTATTTGATATTATTTACAGAATATTATTTCCTTCTCTCGACTATGTTTGAGACAGAAAATATAAAGTATAGGCAAAAGATAACCGGCATAACATTGTTTCTATATTTAATTGTTTCACATTTAAATATAACGATGTGATGTTGACTATCTTTCACCTACAATCCTACGTCAAAATCATCTTTCTGAAAAATATATCTTATATATATCAGTCAAATAATGTTGAACAAACTATGTAAATAATAGTCCCTCAGGTATTTCAAAGTTTATTTTAATGATTAAGTTTATATAATTTCTTATTTATCTCAACCTTGATATATTATAGCATATACTCTTTATCTTTGCAAGTGTTTTATTAAAGTTTTATGTTTTTTATTTTTTATTTATAAATGTAAAGCTATAATATAAATTTAAAAGCTTCTTATATTTTTTTGTTTAAAATAAAGTGTTTGTTTTAATACATATATTATAACAACTTATTTAAAATATTGCAACTACTTTTTTTAAAAATATAAAAGTTTTTTTTAATGTTTGAATAATCATAATTAACTTACTAAATATATTATTTTTAATAAATTATACATAACTAAAATATACATATCAAAAGATATAATTTATAATGAATATAAAACTGCATAACTGTCATTTTTAATATTTTTATCGTTTCTATATTTTATTATACTGATTAATCTAATATATCATTTTATTAATCTCATACCTTACATCTTATTAATTTGTAATCTTATCTATTAACACATTTACAATTAAAACATAAATTCTCCTGTTAATATTTAGTTATGGGGGTCATACGTTCAGAGTATAATTGAATAGGAGAAGACATCTTGTAAAACCTATATAATCAAGCATTAACTCCTATGTCCTTATTTATACCACAATTTTTTTCTAATTGCAAGAGAAAAAATAAATTTTTTTATATTTTTTTATATAATATATAAATATCAAAATATTATAAAATTTTGATATTAAATTATGATTGATATTAGTCTATATTCTTTAAAAATATATCTTATTAATATATTAATCCTTTAAATTAAAGTTAGTTATCAAGCATATAAAAATATACTGACTTATTCTTCACAAATATATAAGAGGCTATATCTATAAATCCCAAAATATTATTATAAAAAAATGATTCCGGTATAATTATCGGAATCATTTTTAGCAAAAATAGACTTTTTGAAAAAATATATATCATTATTTTAATTTATTTTTTTTTAGGAATATAATACCCATCATTGAAAAAATAGTTATATTTAATAAAATGAAGCTCGTGTCAATAACTCCTGTTTTAGGAACCTTTTGAATATGTGAAATATCACCGGTATTTACTCGCTTAGGTATATTATCAGTCGTATTATTAAGCTCATTTTGTGAAATATCAGGTACTGATATTCCAGTTTCAACAGGCTTTGGTAAATTTCTCACAGGTATTTTATTTACTAATATTGTAGTGCTTGGTCCTGACGTATTATTTCCGGTCTCAGGTTTTGGAGCTTGTGGCTCATTTCCTTGTATAGATTCTTTAGCATAAATAGCATAAACTTTCATATTATCATTTACAATGTATGAAGAATTAAAAGTGTCTCCCTTTCCATTTTCCAATGTATTCCACTCCTTAAATATTAAGCCTGATTTATTAGGCTTTGGAGGCATAATTTGTTCTAAAATACTATTATCATCAATAGATTTTCCTTTTTTTACTTTTACTAAAGCATAAACTTGCCCATCATCAATAAATGTAACTGTGTGAACCGGAATTTTGGGTACTATATTATATACGAAATGTATTGTTCCAATAATCCTATAATTACCATGATATAAATCATATAAAAGAGCCTGACCTTCTAATTTACCTGTCTTTATAGCAACAAATTTATTCTCTTCATTTTTCTTAAAATAAGTTGACTGCTCAAGCTGTACAGGAGTACCATCTTCTTTAAAGCCTTCAATAGCCATAACTCTATATATGTCTTCACCCTTCCTGATAATAAATGGTCTTTTATATTCTTCTCCAACTTCAATAGTAAATTCTCCAAGCTGCTGATTATCAAAAATAGCTTCACTTGGTGTTGAAATATCAGCTTTAAATTTATATTCCTTTAAATCTCCTTTAATATCTATTTCAGAAATTTTATTACCTTGAAATGCATCAGTTCCAATACCATTAAGATAATAGCTTTTATTATCAACTTCATTAAGCTTGCCTTTATCATCTATAATTCCCTCAAAAGCTACTTTTTCTATCATATTTCCTGTGAATGCTGCTGAATGTATGGAAATTATATTACTTGGAAAAACGATAGTACCCTTTATTTTTTGATATGCAAAAGCTCCATATTCAATAACTCGAAGCGACTGCGGAAGTGTAAGCTCATCAATGTAGCAATCCGGTGGATCTTGTTTTTTTCCTATAAAGGCTACTTCACTAATAACCTCTATCCCATCAGGAATTACAAGATGATGGTTCTTTTTAAGCTTTTCCTTACCTCTTTCATTCAATCCAGAAATATTGATATTGGCAACATGTGCATGCTCGCCGGTTAGAGGGTTTTCAGGAATAGTAACATCTGCTCTATATCCAATAGTTTTACCGTCAGGAGCAATATTAAAATCTTCACGTGTCCAAGTTAAAGAATCCTCATCCAAGTCTTGAGTTTTAATTTGCAAAGCTGATTCTGTCGGCGTTGCCAGCTGTAACGAGTCTGAATTAACATATGCAAATCTCATCTTAGTTCCTAACAATAAAAAGATACTAATACACAATAATATAGGCAATATAAGTTTTGATCTATTCATTTTTTTATTAATATTTTTCATAATTATCTCCTTACTTACTTATTGTATGACAAATTTTGATTTCTGTCCAACAAGTTTTAGTAGCTAAATTCTATATAACAGCTTTAATTTCAATTTAATATTACTAATATTATAAATAATCTTAAAATAAAGTGCTAATCATCTCACTAGCCTGAATATTCTGAGAATCCTTAGCACTTTACTTTTAAATTATTAATATTTTTCTAGTAAATAAATTTTTCTGTAGCCTTAGTTTTTTCTATAAGATTTATATAACTTTCACTTGAAATTAATAATTCCTTATGATTTCCTACCTTTTCAACTCTTCCTTCTTTTAAAACCACTATTCTGTCGGCATTTTCTATAGATTTCATCCTATGAGAAATAATTATTACTGTTTTGTCCTTTATTAATTTATTCAAAGATTTTTGTATTTTTCTTTCATTATCAACATCCAGACTTGAAGCTATTTCATCAAGAATAAGAATTGGTGCATCTTTTAAAAATGCTCTTGCAATAGAAATTCTTTGACGTTCTCCACCTGATAATTGTTCTCCATTCTCTCCTATATTTGTTGAAAATCCATCCTTTAAATCACTAATAAAATCACAGTTTGCAAGCCTTGCAGCCTCTATAACCTCATCATCACTTGCATTTTTTCTACCAATTCTAATATTTTCCATAATACTTGTATTAAAAAGCTTTACATCCTGAAAAACTATTGATATATTCTTATAAAGGCTTTCAGTAGATATTTCCTTGATATTCTTATTACCTATTAAAATTTCTCCGCTATCAAAATCATATAGTCTTGAAATCAAACGTAAAAGTGTTGTTTTTCCACAACCGGATTCTCCTACAATAGCAGTTACCATACCCTGAGGTGCTATAAAGCTCACTGAATTTAAAACCTTTTTATTATCGTAAGAAAAATCAACATTTTTAACTTCGACATCAAAGTTTTCAAATTCTGTATCCTTACCCTTTAAAACTTTAGAATTTCTTATTTCATTTATCCTTTTTACAGCAGAATTTATATAGAAAATTTCCATAAAAAATTCAGTATTCGCATCTATCACATCTTTTATTTTCATACTTGCAAGAATATATCCTAATAAATAAAGTATTGAAATTTCTCCATTTTTCATCAAAATAATACCTGAAATTATTGTTAAAGGTAATGAAATTTGACCGAATATTCCTGATAGTATTATAATAAGGGCGTTATTTCTTTCCGTTAACCAATGAATTTTTTCACTATCATCAAGCTTTTTATAAAGAGCTTCCCTGATTTTTTCTGAAATATTAAAAGAATTTATTTCCTTTGAAAGCTCAATTCTTTCCTGAAAAGCCTTTGAGTTGCTTCTTAATCTTATATAATATTTATTAAATTGTCCCTTAGTATATTTTTTTGATAACAATATAAATATAAATGATAATACTGTAGGCCCTATTGCTGCTAAAGTCATTTTCCAATTTCCTATTAACATTAAGACTGTGATTAATGGTAAAAAGAAAACAAAGCCTATAGCCTTTGGTATAGCATGACTTGATGCATGCTCTATAGCTGACACATCTGCCATAATACTCTGAGCAAGATCTGAAAGATCATGCTTTGAAAAATATGACATTTCCAGCTCTGAAAGCTTCTTTGCTAAATCAATCCTCAAATTTGCCGATTCTTTGTAGGTTTCATCATATTGAGTTTCATACTCAAGGCTTAATAATATAAGCATAAATATTATAGTCAAAATAGAAAATATTACATAAAATTGCCTGCTGATGACATGCTTTAAGAGAAATTGATCTATTAAAATCATTAATAAAATTGCAGGAAACATATTGATAACAAATACTAAAAAACTGTATATACCAGCTTTTATGCTTCCACTTACTCCATTGTCGGTAAGTGCAAAGCTATTTTTAAGAAAGCTCTTCATCAACTACCCTCCATTCATTAGCCATAGTATACATATTATATAAGGTCTTATATTTACTATTTTTTTCAAAAAGCTCCTCGTGAGAACCTCTTTCAACTATTTTTCCTTTATCAATCAGCAATATTTCATCCACACCTCTTATTGCTGAAAGTCGATGTGCAATCATAAGAACTGTTTTACCCTTCATCAAATTTTTAAAGGCTTTTTGTAATTCATGCTCATTATCAGGATCAATAGATGCAGAGGCTTCATCCATAATAACAATTTTTGAATCTTTTAATATGGCTCTTGCGATAGCAATTCTCTGGCATTCACCCCCTGAAAGATAAATGCCGTCGCTTCCTATAATTGTATTTTCTCTTTTTTCAAGCTTATCTACAAGGCTGTCAAGACCGGCAAGTGAAATTGCCTTTAGCACCTCTTGTCTACTTGCATCTTTTTTTGCTATTAATATATTATTGTATATGCTATCACTAAAAAGCTTTGAATCCTGAAATACAAAGGAAATTTCCTTTAAAAGTGCATCTTGTGAATATTGTGTAATATTTTTTCCACCTATTAAAATCTCGCCTGAATCTATTTTATAATATCCACAGGTAAGCTTTGCAATAGTAGATTTTCCTGAGCCTGAATCACCGACAAGAGCATATATTTTATTTTCTTTTAATTTAAATGAAAGATTTTCTATTACTTTTTTATCTTCATAAGAAAAAGTAACATCTTTAAATTCTATATCATGATTTTCAAATTTTTTTTCATTTCCAAAAGTGATTTTTTCTTCTTGCATCTCTCCATATAATTTTTCCAAAGAATCAACTGCATAATTTCCTTGAAAAGAATACATATTAACATACATAACAGTCATAAGAGTGGCAAACATCAAACCGGATAAAAATATTATCATTATTAAATCTATAACGATAAGTCTTGGATCTCCAAGCTTTTCTGAAAAAAATACTAATGGTATTGTTATAAAAGCTATCAAACCAAAAAATAAAGTTTGATAAAAAACATATGGTTTTTTACATTTTTTTGAATATTTATAAGCATATTCAGAATATTGATTAATGAGCTTGAAAAGATTTTTCATTGAAGAAACTGAAACTCCAAAAATTTTTATAACTGAAATTCCTCTTATATATTCAACTGTTTCAGCTGACAATTTATCAAGAGATTCTTGATAAACCTTCATAAAATCACTACCACCCATCATACTGCAAAGGCAGAGAACTGAAATAATAGTTAAAATTAAAATAATAATTCCGACTCTTGGACTTATAAAAAATCCTAAAATTAAAATTAAAAAGCTCATTGAAAGGCTTTTAGTATTATCAGGTATCATATGAGCTACTATAGTATGAGTTAAAGAAGCATTATCATCTATAATTTTTCTAACACTTCCTGATGAATGTGTATCAAAAAACCTAAAACCGGCATTGCTTAAACCTTCGACACCTCTTTTCCTTAAAACATTTTCTAAATGAAATCCGATTTTATGTGCGAAAAGAAGCGAGCAAAAATATAGCAAACTACCTGAAGTAATAAATATTGCTATTTTAAATGCAAAGCTTTCCGACATATCAAGGTCAGACTCTAGAATAAGTGCTTTCAAAAACCTATAAATTAAATAATATCCATAATTAATCAATAAGCATGAAACAAATGAGCAAAATATAGCAAGAAAAATGACAGGCTTTAAATCAGACACATAGGTCAATAATTTTTTATATACTTTCATATTTTCTCCTTTCTAACTAAATATTAATTATTATTTAAATAAAATTATTTACTCTTTAAAATTAATAGAAACATTTCCTCAATAGTATTTTTATTCTTTATTAGAATTTCTCTTGATTTTAAAATATTTGAAGATAATATCATTGCATTGACAAAAAATTCTATATATTCAAATGATATATTGTATTTATTAAGATCTATATTGATGCTTTTAAAAGTTTCTTGTGTTTTATTTTTTAAAAGCTTATATATTTTTTCAAGCTTTTCATTTCTCTTTTTTGCCAATAAAAACTCTACATAAACAGCAAGATATGGATGATTATCTATGACTTTTTTTGTCATTTCCTTTGCTAAAAACTCTATGCTTATACTCTTTTCTTTTTCATAAGATTTTTTAATTATTTCATTTCTATAATAAATACCGTCAAGCATCATATCATAAATAATATCTGTAGTATTTTTATAATAATGATAAAAGCCTCCTTTAGATAAACCTGTTGCTCTTACTAAATCCTCCATAGTCGTATTATCAAAGCCTTTTTCTACGAAAACTTCTGCCGCAATCCTTTTTATTTCTTCTTTTCTTTCTTCAAATTTCATTCTATTATTTCTAACCATAATCACTTCCCCTTATAGACTGTACAGTCGATAATCAAATTATATAAGTATTAAATCTTAATGTCAAGCTTTATTAAAAGCTTTGATTTATAAATTTTACTTAACTAAAGCTATCTTAACAATTTAAAAGCCTAAAAAAATCCCGATATATTTCTAAGCTATAGAAATATATCGGGATTTTTTATATAAATTATTAGTATTCTAGCGATTATTTATTGCCGCTTGTGCAGCTGCAAGTCTAGCTATAGGAACTCTAAATGGAGAACAGCTCACATAATCAAGTCCTATCTTATGGCAAAATTCTACTGAAGCAGGATCTCCACCATGCTCACCACAAATACCTACATGTAATTTAGCATTTGAAGGCTTACCAAGTTTAATTGCCATTTCCATAAGCTTACCAACACCTATTTGATCAAGCTTAGCAAATGGATCATTTTCAAAAATCTTAGCGTCATAATAAGCATCTAAGAATTTTCCTGCATCATCTCTTGAAAAACCGAATGTCATCTGAGTAAGATCATTGGTACCGAAGCAGAAGAAATCAGCTTCTTTTGCTATTTCATCAGCAGTAAGTGCAGCTCTTGGTATTTCTATCATTGTACCTACTTCATATTTTAAATCTACCTTAGCTTCTTTAATTTCAGCTTCTGCTGTTTCTACTACAAATTTTTTAACATACTTAAGCTCTTTTACTTCTCCAACAAGAGGAATCATAATTTCAGGCTTAATATTCCAATCAGGATGCTTTTTAGAAACATTTATAGCTGCACGAATAACAGCTCTTGTCTGCATCTTAGCAATTTCAGGATAAGTAACTGCAAGACGACAGCCTCTATGTCCCATCATAGGGTTAAATTCATGTAATGAACTTATAATAGCTTTAATATCAGCTACAGTCTTACCCTTTGCCTTAGCAAGCTTTTCAATATCTGCTTCTTCTGTAGGAACAAATTCATGTAAAGGTGGATCCAAGAATCTTATGGTTACAGGATTTCCTTCAAGTGCCTCATATAATTCTTCAAAATCACCTTGTTGAACAGGTAATATTTTTGCAAGTGCAGCTTCTCTTTCTTCTACTGTATCTGAGCAAATCATTTCTCTAAATGCATCTATTCTATCACCTTCAAAGAACATATGCTCTGTACGGCAAAGTCCTATGCCTTCTGCACCAAGCTCACGTGCTTTCTTTGCATCAACTCCTGTATCGGCATTTGTACGAACCTTTAAAGTCCTATATTTATCAGCCCAATTCATAATTCTTTCAAATTCTCCGACAATCTTTGCTTCAACTGTCGGTATTTTTCCATCATAAATTTTACCTGTAGTACCATCAAATGATATTACATCACCTTCATGATATTCTTTACCTTTTAATTTAAATACTTTATTTTCTTCATCCATAATGATATCTGAACAACCTGATACACAGCAAGTACCCATACCACGTGCAACTACAGCTGCATGTGAGGTCATACCTCCACGTACTGTTAAAATACCCTGTGCGGCCTTCATACCTTCTATATCCTCAGGAGAAGTTTCAAGTCTTACTAAAACAACTTTTTTGCCCTTTTCAGCCCAAGCCTTTGCATCTGCCGCTGTAAATACTATTTGACCGCTTGCTGCTCCCGGAGAAGCTGCAAGTGCCTTTGCAATAGGCTCTACCTCTTTAAGTGCTTTTGCATCAAATGTAGGATGTAAAAGTGTATCAAGATTTCTAGGATCTATCATTGTTACAGCTTTTTCTTCTGTAATCATTCCTTCGTCAACTAAATCACAAGCAATCTTTAAAGCTGCAAATGCAGTTCTTTTACCATTTCTTGTTTGTAACATATAAAGCTTCTTATCTTCTATTGTAAATTCCATATCCTGCATATCTTTATAATGATTTTCCAAGGTATTACAAATATTTACAAATTCATCATAAACTTCAGGCATTACTTCTTTCAGCTTATCAATATGATTAGGTGTACGTACTCCGGCAACAACATCTTCACCTTGAGCATTCATAAGGAATTCTCCCATAAGCTTCTTTTCACCTGTTGCAGGATCACGAGTAAAGGCAACTCCTGTACCTGAGGTTTCACCCATGTTACCAAATGCCATCATTTGAACATTAACTGCTGTACCCCAAGAATAAGGTATATCATTATCTCTTCTATATACATTTGCACGTGGATTATTCCATGAACGGAAAACTGCTTTTATGGCAGCCAATAATTGCTCCTTAGGATCTGTTGGAAAATCTTGTCCTATCTTTGACTTATATTCAGCCTTAAATTGATTTGCAAGCTCTTTTAAATCATCTGCATTCAATTCCGTATCTTGAGTAACTCCCTTTTTATGTTTCATTTCATCAATAAGAGCTTCAAAATATTTTTTTCCAACCTCCATAACTACATCAGAGAACATTTGAATAAATCTTCTATAGCAATCCCAAGCCCAACGTGGATTACCTGATTTTTTAGATAAAGTTTCAACAACCTTTTCATTAAGTCCAAGATTTAATATAGTATCCATCATACCCGGCATAGATGCTCTGGCACCTGAACGAACTGATACTAAAAGAGGATTTTCATTATCTCCAAATTTTTTGCCTGTAATTTCTTCAAGCCTTGTTATATTTTCCATAATTTGAGCTATAATTTCATCATTAATTTGCTCTCCATCCTCATAATATCTTGTACATGCTTCTGTAGTAACTGTAAATCCCTGTGGAACAGGCAATCCAAGCTTTGTCATTTCTGCAAGATTTGCTCCCTTACCACCAAGAGTATTTCTCATACCGGCATCACCTTCACTAAAAAGATATACCCATTTATTAGCCATATTACTAACCTCCATTTAAAATTTATCCTGACCATTATAACATATAATTGTATATATTAATAGCCTATTTTTATCTTTTAAAGATAGTAGGCAGAAATTTATTACTACAATATGAATTTATAATACTCTTTGTCTGCTCTATTAATTCTTCAAAATTTTTTATTTTGATTTCATCACCACAAAATAATATTTCAAATCTCATTCCTACATAAGCCATACCATATCCGGCTTCCTTATACAAATTTCTTAAATAAAATTTTTTTCTCGTTATTCTTTGCGAATTATTCAAAGCTTTTTCATCTACCTCTTCCAAATCTAAGATTATTTGATAATCTATATACTTTTTATTTAATAATTCGAGTAAGCCTGTTCCATAGCCCTTATTTCTAAATTCTTTGGCTATAGTCAAAAAATAAATATAAGCACAGGAATATTTTTTAAATATAAGATAAAATCCCACAAAATTTTCGGCATCATACAAGGCTATAAAATCGACCTCACTATGCCTTGTCATTTCAAGCATTTCTGATAAATCCAATCTTTCTTCAACAGGAAAAGCTTCAATATTTAATTCATTTAATTTTTCTAAATCATTAAAATTTTTATCTATTTTTACTTCCTTTAAAATCATAATCAAACCTCATTAAATAAAAAATCACTCATAACTCTATTACTCAAATCAATCCCCAAGTCTGTCAGATATAAATATGGCTTCTTATATTCCAAGAAATTCAGCATTAAATTTTTTTCGATAGCTTTTTCAAAAATTTTAAATAAATTAATCCCGAATTTCTGATAAAATTCACTACTTGATATCCCTTTTGTAAGCCTAAGACCTAAAAACATAAATTCTTCCATTTTTTTGAATTCATCCAATTCTTCAATATCAGAATAAAGTGCACTCAAGTCCTTTTCAAAATCTATTTTCATATATTTATCAAAATCTCTTTCTACATGAAAGCGTCTATCCATAACCATACTGGAAGCTCCAAGACCAAAGCCCAAATATTCAACTCCCGTCCAGTATCCTATATTATGCTTACATTCTTTGTCCTTTTTTGCATAATTGCTTATTTCATATCTTTCATATGAATTTTGTGCTAAATATTCTTTAGTAAATTTATACATTTTTCTGTCTAATTCTTCACTAGGTAAATATTTTTTCCCATCCTTTGATGAAAAATATTTATAAAAAGGAGTCCCTTCTTCTAAAATCAGAGAATATGCAGAAATATGCTCAGGCTTTAGCATAACGATTTTTTTTAATGTACTCTTATAGCTTTTAAAGCTTTGTGTAGGTATTGCACTCATAAGATCAATATTTACATTATTAAATCCGACTTCTCTAACCATTTGGTATGTATCCAAAAAATCTTCATAAGTATGAATACGCCCAAGTAGTTTCAATTCTCTATTATCAGTGCTTTGAAGCCCCAGACTTATTCTATTAATACCCGATTGCTTATAATATCCAAGCTTATCTATATCTAGGCTTCCCGGATTACATTCTATAGTATTTTCAGAGCTTGCTTCTACTATAAAATTTTCATAAATCACACTCATAATATCACAAATTTGTGCTCCGCTTAAAATTGAAGGAGTCCCACCTCCAATAAATATACTGCTCACCTGATAATCTCTATAAAATTGTCCTTGAACTCTAATTTCCTTAATAAGCTGTTCTACATAAGCTTTCCATATGCTTGCATCCATTTTACCTGATAAAAAATCACAGTAATTACATTTTTTGGCACAAAATGGAATATGTATATATAATTCCAACTTCTTTTTCATTTAATCTATTCCTCTGACAGCTTTAGAACACTCATAAATGCTTTCTGTGGTATTTCTACATTTCCTATCTGTCTCATTCGTTTTTTTCCTTCTTTTTGCTTCTCAAGAAGCTTTCTCTTCCTTGAGATATCTCCACCATAGCATTTTGCCAAAACATCCTTTCTCATAGCTTTTACAGTTTCTCTGGCTATTACCTTTCCACCTACTGCAGCCTGTATTGGAATTTCAAATAAATGTCTCGGTATTTCATCCTTTAACTTTTCACACATTTTCCTTCCTCTTTCATAGGCACTTGAAGAATGTACAATAAAAGATAAGGCATCTACCTGTTCCTTATTTATTAAAATATCAAGCTTGCAAAGATTGGCTTTTTCATAACCCTTAAGCTCATAGTCCAAAGAAGCATAACCCCTTGATCTTGATTTTAAAGCATCAAAAAAATCATAAATAATTTCATTTAGAGGCAAATCATATTTTAATATTGCACGATTTTCCTCTATATATTCCATACTTATATATACGCCTCTTCTTTCCTGACACAAGGTCATTATAGCTCCAACAAACTCTTTTGTAAGCATTATCTCTGCTGATACTATAGGCTCCTCCATATAGTCTATCTCACTTGGATCAGGTAAATTTGATGGATTTGTAAGAGTGATAAGCTCTTTATTAGTTTTATATACCTTATATACAACTCCCGGTGCTGTAGTAACCAGATCAAGGTTATATTCTCTTTCAAGCCTTTCTTGTATAATTTCCAAATGTAAAAGCCCCAAAAATCCACATCTGAATCCAAATCCCAATGCTATTGACGTTTCCGGTTCATAAAATAAAGAAGCATCATTAAGCTGTAATTTTTCAAGTGCATCTCGCAAATCATTATATCTTGCACCATCAGCAGGATATAAACCACAATAAACCATAGGTGTTACCTTTTTATATCCCGGTAAGGCTTCCTTACAAGGATTGTCAAGCAAGGTTATAGTATCTCCAACCCTTGTATCGGAAACATTTTTAATACTTGCCATAATATATCCGACCATACCCGCACTAAGCTCTTGACATTCTATAAATTGACCTGCTCCAAAATATCCCACCTCAACAACAGCCTCTGCGGCTTTAGTTGCGAGCATATGTATAATATCACCTTTTTTTACTTTTCCTTGTTTTATCCTTACAAAAACTATTACCCCTCTATAAGCATCATATAAAGAATCAAATATTAATGCCTGCAAGGGTGCCTCCTCATCTCCTGATGGTGCCGGTAATCTATTAACAATAGCCTCTAATACTGCATCTATATTTAAGCCGCTTTTAGCTGATATTCTAGGTGCATCCATAGCTTCTATACCTATAACATCTTCTATTTCCTTAGCTACCTGATCCGGATCTGCACTTGGTAAATCAATTTTATTAATTACAGGCAGAACCTCCAAGTCATTATCTAGGGCCAAATATACATTTGCCAAGGTTTGGGCTTCTATGCCCTGAGCCGCATCTACTACCAGTATAGCTCCATCACAAGCCGCTAAGGATCTTGAAACCTCATAGTTAAAATCCACATGCCCTGGAGTATCTATTAAATTAAAAATATATTCTTCTCCGGTCTTTGACTTATATATAGTTCTAACAGCCTGAGATTTTATAGTAATTCCTCTTTCTCTTTCCAAATCCATATTATCCAAAACCTGTGCCTGCATTTCCCTACTTGTAAGCAAGCCCGTTTTTTCAATAATTCTATCTGCAAGCGTTGATTTACCATGATCTATATGTGCTATTATGCAAAAATTCCTTATTTTTTGCTTATCAATTATTGCCATAAATACCTCTTTTATTTTTCTTTTATAAATATTAACTCTTCATCGTTGGAATTTTCTTTTGAAAATTTATAATCCAATATTTTTAATTTCTTTATATCTTCAAGCTTTTCTATATTATTTATTGCCATTTCTCTCACAAATTCTCCTCTTGCCATTTTCGCAAAAGAAGCCTTCTGCTTTAGCTTCCCATTATAATTTTCACAAAAATTAATTGTAATTATTCTTAATTTTTTTTGTTTTTGATATTTAAAAATAGCTTTTGAATACTCCTTTGAAGCCAGATTTAATATTAATCCATCACTATTTTTTTCTAAATAATCTGCCAAATCATCCGACCAATAATCATATAAATTGCTAAAGCCCATATAATTTATATTTGACAGCATTTCCAACCTATATGGGCAAATGCCTGTGCTTGGTTTCAAAATACCATAAAATCCCGATAAAATACACAAATTTTTTTCAATGTAGCTTATAGCATTATTATCAAGTGTATGAGCACAAATATAAGTATATTGCAAACCCTCATAAGCAAATATAGCAGGTACAATATTCTCATCAAGCTTCATATTTTGAAATCTTTCAAAATTAAGAGTAGCAAGCTTATCATTACATTTCCAAAGTTCTTTACATTCATCATAATCTAAGGCTTGTATATATTTTAATAAGCTGTCGGTTTTCTCTATAAATATAGGCTCTGTAATATTTAAAAAATAATTATCCTTTTGCTTTATTGTCTTTGAGGGACTTATAATCATTTTCATTGCTCCACCTTACTAAGCCCTAAATGTATATAGGCATTATCTGTTGCAACTCTACCTCTTGGAGTTCTATTCAAAAGACCATTCATTAATAAATAAGGCTCATAAACCTCCTCCAATGTTCCTGAATCTTCTCCTAAGCTTGCAGCTAAGGTATCAAGACCTACAGGCCCTCCGGAAAATTTTTCTATAATAGTGAGTAATATTTCCCTATCATTATTATCAAGTCCCAATCTGTCTACATCTAAAATATCAAGAGCATAATCGGCAACCTCTTTTGTAATATTTCCATCATATTTTACCTGTGCAAAATCTCTAACTCTTTTTAAAAGTCTATTTGCAAGTCTTGGAGTGCCTCTACTTCTTCTTGCCATTTCAAGAGAGCCTTCTTTATCTACCTCTATTCCTAAAACTGTAGCAGAACGGTTTATTATATCCTTCAGCTCCTTTATTGTATAAAATTCTAATTTTTGCACAACTCCGAATCTATCTCTAAGAGGTGCAGATAAAAGCCCTACTCTTGTCGTCGCTCCTATCAATGTAAATTTTGGCAAATCCAATCTTATACTTTTTGAACCTTGTTCCTTTCCTATAATAATATCTATAGCAAAGTCTTCCATAGCAGGATATAAAAGCTCCTCAACCTGCTTATTTAATCTATGAATTTCATCTATAAATAAAACATCACCTTCATCAAGACTGCTTAGAATAGCCGCCATATCTCCAGGCTTTTCTATTGCAGGTCCTGAAGTTATTTTTATATTAACTCCTAATTCATTGGCAATAATTGTACTTAATGTAGTTTTTCCAAGCCCCGGAGGACCATAAAATAAAACATGATCAAGACTTTCATTTCTAAGCTTAGCAGCTTCGATATATATTTTTAAATTATTTTTTAATTTCTCCTGACCAATATATTCCGACAAATATGCCGGTCTAAGAGTTTTTTCTATTTGTGCATCTTCCTTGCTTAATTGGGTATTTATAATTTTTCTTTTCATGTATACACCTATAATTTTTTGAGTGCCAGCTTAAGTAACTTTGAAGCATTCATATCTTCAGTTATTTCTAAAGCCTTAACACTTTTAGCGGCATCACTTGATGAATATCCTAAGGCTGTTAAAGCTTCTATCGTTTCTTTTATAATTTGTAAGTTTTTATTATTAATTTTTATATTTTTATCTTCTTCTATAATATTTTCTATTTTTATTTTATCTTTTAATTCTATTATTATTCTCTTCGCAGTTTTTACACCTATACCGCTGGCTTTTGATATTATTTTTTCATCTTCTCCAATTATTGCCAAAACCAAATCATCCACTTCAAGTATTGATAATATAGCTAAAGCACCTTTTGGACCTACACCATTTACACTTATAAGTAATTTGAATATCTCAAGCTGCCTTTTACTTATAAAACCATATAAGCTCATAGCATCTTCTGCAACCTTAAAATATGTATATAATAAAATTTCCGATTCTATTTCAGGTAATTTTTCTATGCTTGAATAAGGTATATTTATTTCCAAACCTATACTGCCTGTATCTACAATCACCTTATCTCCTGAAATATCTACAAGCCTTGCTCTTATAAATGAAATCATTTTACTCCTTTATGCAAACTCCAAATCTAATGTAATATGCAACTTATATTCAGGAAATTCTTCCCCTAATATCTTTTCTATTTTTGATTTTATATCCTCTTTATCAGCCATAAAATCTAATAAAATATCACAATATATTTCATTATTATCTTTATCTACTATAACTCCATGACAGCCCAAAATATAGCTTTCATTTTTTTCGATTTTTTTTAATATTTCCAATACCTTTTTAGCTTCTATAGAATGCTTATCTATAGAATAAATTCCAAAAACAAGATATATTTTTAATTTTTCATATATTTCTAATTGTAGCTTATGTAAAATAGGATATATCTGACCAACAGTCTTTTCATGATCTATATCAACATTAATACTGCCTATAATTGTACTTGGTCCATATGTATTAAGGATTAAATCATGAGCTGATATAATCAAATCATTTGAATCTAGCATATTGTATACAGCCTTGGAAATATCTTCATCTACCCTTTTTCCTAAAATCATTTTTATAGTATCAAAAATAATCTCAAAGCCTGATTTTAAAATGAATAAAGAGATTATAGAACCTGCAATAGAATCTATAGATATTTTAAAATAAATATATATAATCATAGATATAAAAGCTACACTTGTTACCAAAGCATCATTTTTTGAATCCTTACCTGAGCCTACTAATGCTTCACTTCCTAAATATTTTCCTCTTATTTCTGTATATATTCCTAAAATTATTTTAACTATTATAGTTACAAACATAATTATAACTACTATAAAATTAAAAGAATAATCGCTTTTATGATTCAAACTTTTTATAGAGCTTATTAAAATTTGCAAGCCTGTAGCAAAAATAGCAAGCCCAATTATTAAGGCGGTTAAATATTCTATTCTCCCATGTCCGAAAGGATGCTCTCTGTCAGGCTTTTTATTTGCTATTTTAGTACCTACTATAGTTATTATTGAAGAGCTGAAATCACTTATATTATTCATAGCATCTCCAATTATTGCAATAGAATTTGTACTAAAGCCTATAATTAATTTTGTTATTGCCAAAAGTATATTAACTATAATTCCTGCTATTGAAACTCTCATTATTTTTGAGCTTCTATTTTCTATTGTTTGTATAAATTCTTTTTCCACTTTAATCCTCTATCACCTTACTATATCTATATCAGACTTATTCTTACTCTTTATCTCTACTACTAAGCTATGTGGAAGGCAAACGATAGCTTCTCCATTTTTGCTAATCGTTCCTTGATGAATGCAAAGTTTATCGGGGCAATTAGCTTCCTTCATCCTGACAGACTTATCTTTAATGCTTATTATATTATAACTTCCCTTATCATCTTCTATACTATAATCTCCATCCTTTGATAAATCTATTTCTTTTTTAAGCTTACCATTAACACTTATAATAACAGCTTCACTTGAATCCTTTTTTTTAATATTTTTTTTAATATTTATAAATACTATGCTTGTGAAGGCCACAGCTAAAATTACCAAAACCAATATTATATCATTTTTTATCTTCATATTATTTTTTTAATTCCTCAAATCCTTTACTATATACAAAGCTTGAATCTGACAATATCCACATAGCTTCAACACCATCATATGAATTTATAAAATTTTGCCCTTCATCTAAGCTCATATTAAATACTGCTGTACTAAGTGCATCTGCAAGAGCTGAGCTTTTACTTACAATAGAAATTGATAAATAATCATGCTCAGGATATAGTGTATCAGGATTTATTATATGATGATAATTTTTACCCTCAAACATATAAAAACGTTCATAAATACCACTTGTTACCAAACTTGAATCTACTAAATTCAATGTTGCCACACTTTTTTTATCACTATTTAAATCAGGATTTTGTATTCCTACAGCCCAAGGGATCTTTTTATTATCATCTGACAATTTATATCCTATAGCCCTAACATTGCCACCTACAGAAAGCAATAAATTGCTATATCCTTTTTTTTCCAAAAAATTTGCAAGAGCTTCAGTGGCATATCCCTTTGCTACCGAGCCTACATCTAAAAGCATATCTTTATCATCCAAAAATACTGTACCTTCTTTTTCATTTATAATTAATTTTTCTATATCCGTATGCAAGCTTGCAGCCTTCAAATCAGAAAACTCAGGCAAAGAAGCCTTCTTACTGTCATTTATAGCTATCTCTCTCTTATCGTGCCACAATTTTAATACACTGCCCATAGCTATATTAACTTTTCCATTAGTTCTATAATATACATCTTTTGAAAATTTAAGTAAATCAATAATTTCTTTGTCAACCTTAACCGGCTTTTTTCCGGCATTATCATTAATTGTTTTTATATTATTAATATTTTCATAATTATGGTAAATATCATAATATTTATGATATTTATTAAGCTCCTCTTTTATCAAGGAAATCGTTTTTGAAAATTCTTTCTCATTTTCGGCATATCCTATAACTTGTGTTGCAGTATCAAATACACCGATAAAGCTCTGTGTGTATCTATGCTCAGGCTTTTTATATTTACAAGCTGACAGGCTAAGCCCTATTATAATAATTAATATAAGCTTAAATATATTTTTTATATACATACCTTTTACTTTCTATAAAGTTGTTACTATTTTTGATATTTCAATAATTAAATCTCTTGCTTTTTCCATACTTTCAAGGCAACAAAATTCATATCTTCCATGGAAATTTTCTCCACCTGCAAAAAGATTAGGAGTAGGCAAGCCCATAAAGCTTATTTTAGATCCGTCAGTGCCTCCTCTTATAGGCTTTATAACAGCTTCTATATCAAGATTTTCCATAGCCTTCTTTGCAACATCTATACAACGAAAATCCTTTTTTATAATATCGCCCATATTATAATATTCATCTTCAATTTTTATACTTATTCTATCCTTATCTAAGGATTTATTCATATTTTTAGCTAAATTATTTATATATGCTTTCTTAGCCTCAAATAATTTCATATCATGATCTCTAATAATATATTCCAATGTTGTAAATTCAACCTCTCCATTTATAGAGCAAAGATGAAAAAAGCCTTGTCTATTATCAGTATATTCAGGTCTTGAATATTTAGGAAGTGATCTATCAAATTCTATAGCTAAGCTCATAGAATTAACCATAGTATCCTTGGCACTACCCGGATGAACATTTTTACCCTGTATTTTTACTTCTGCTCTGGCGGCATTAAAGCTTTCATACTCCAATTCTCCTAATGGGCCGCCATCAACTGTATATGCAAAATCACAATCAAATTCATTTACATCAAAAAGATCCGCACCTCTTCCTATCTCCTCATCCGGTCCAAAGGCTATTCTTATTCTTCCATGCTCTATATTAGGATTTTTCAAAAGATATACTCCAGCAGTAACTATTTCTGCAACTCCGGCTTTATCATCAGCTCCCAATAATGTATTACCATCTGTAGTAATAAGAGTCTTTCCTATATAATTTTTTAAATTTGGAAATTCTTCAGGTGATAATATAATATTTCCTTTTTCATTTAAAATAATATCCTTACCGTCATATTTTTCATGTATCTTAGGCTTTATATTTTCAGCTTCAAAATCTGCTGTATCTATATGTGCAATAAATCCTACAGTAGGTATTTTCTTTTTACTTGTAGCAGGTATAGTAGCTGTCAAAAAACTATTTTCACTATTTAATTTTATATCACTAAATCCAAGCTCTATAAGCTCTTTTTCCAGATCCTTTAAAAATAAAGTCTGATTTGTTGTACTTGGAACAGTTTTACTTTTTGCATCAGATCTTGTTTCTTTTTTTACATATCTTAAAAATCTATCCAGTAATTTATCCATTTTAATCTCCATCCAATATAATATTTTTATTCTAGCATATTTTATAATATAATTCATTAAATAACAAAAGAAAAAACAACTTCATGTACCTTCTTCGAATAATTTTTAAGCTTTATATGAAGAGCATACATAAGAGAAATATAATCTAAGGTCTCCTTTGAAAATTCATTTTTCTTATCTTCCTTATTGTTATAAATATCATTTCCTACTATAACAAGCTCTCTACAGCTTCTATCAAGCAAAACTAAATCCTTCCATAATTTTTTTAATAATATTTCATTTTCTATAACTTTAAAATCATCCCTGAATTTATTATTTGCAACATAATTTGACATACATTCCAATAAAACAAGACTGTTTGGCTTTATATCGGATTTTGCCAAATTTTCATATGCTTCTATCGTTCTAAACCCCTTAGTTTTGCGTTGTAATCTATGCTTTTCAACTCTTTTTTTATCCTCATCATCATAGATTTTCATACAAGCCAAATATACTTTATCTAAATTTTCATCATATTTTTTTTCAAGCTCAAGTATCATATTCTCTGCAAGCTTACTTTTCCCACTATTTGCCGCACCATATATATATATCATTTTACCTCTTATATTTTTCTACATTTATACTTTCAAAACTTGATCTGCTATTATATACCCCTAAGCTCATCTCAATTAAAGAAAAAAGATAGGCACTCCCCATCCCTTCACCTAAACAAAAATTTGCATCCAAGACGGCTTTCAATTTCATTTTACTCAACAAATATTTGCAAGCAGGTTCCTTACCCTTATGTGAAGCAATAATATAATCCCTACAATTTTCATTCAATTTTATTGCTATAAATGCCGCTATATTAGTTATTAAGCCATCCATAATTATCGGCATTTTGTAAAATGCGGCACCTATAAATAAGCCTACAAGACTAACTATATCAAAGCCTCCAAAGCTTGATAAGATATCAAAAATATCCATTTTATCTATATTTCTTTTCAAAATAGACCTTTTTATAATATCTATTTTTTTTAAATATAAGCTCTCACTAAGTCCTGCTCCCTTACCTGTAACCTTTTCAACATCCTTTTTTAAAAAAATACTTGCGAGTGTGGCACTCGTTGTAGTATTACCTATACCCATCTCTCCACAGCCTAATATTTTAAAGCCCTTATCTTTACAAGCTTTTACCATTTCTATACCTACAAATATGGCTTCCAGAGCTTGAGCCTTGCTCATAGCCGCTTCAAGATAAAAATTTTTTGTACCATTTGCAATTTTTTTATTTATGGGGCCAAAGGTATCACCCTTAATTCCGACATCAACAGCTATAACCTGTGTATTAGTATATTTAGATAAAATATTAATACTTGCAATACCCTTACAAAAATTTTCACTAACAATTTTTGTAACCTCCATACCGGCTTGTGAAATACCTTCTTCAACTACTCCATTATCAGAACACATTATCAAAATAGCCTTCTTAGAAATATCTATATCAATATTTTCCTGAATACCTGCTATTTTAGATATTATATTTTCAAGCTCTCCCAATCCGTCAAGAGGCTTTGCTATATTATCCCATTTCAGCTTGGAAAGCTTTTTTATTTTCTTATTACTCGGTTTTATATTATCTAAAATTTTTTGTAAATCTTTATAATCCATTTTGCTCTTTCCTATATTTTTTACAAGTCCTCTTCAAATTTTTCAGCATATTTTTATTTCCGGCAAAATATATATGAGGAAAGCCCGCAAACATATTTTCATTAGAATGTATACATTCCCAAGTCTTACTTTTATTTGCTTTTGTTGCTATACAGCTACAACCGGAATTTGCACTGTCCCAATGATGAAATTCATGTGATCTGAATACTTCATCTTTTTTTAATAAAATATTATCTTTTTTTGCCCTTATTTCTATATATCCAAATCTTTGTAATTTATCCGTCCTATATGCATCAAAATCAAAAAATCCCAGCATCTTATATTTTTTATTATCAATGCCCTCCAAGCTATTATGTAAATACATAAAACCTCCACATTCAGCTATAAAAGGCAAGCCGCTTTTCAATTTAAGCAACAAATTTTTTTTGAATTCTATATTTTCCTCTAATTTTTTTGCATAAAGCTCCGGATATCCTCCACATAAAAATATAGCTGCTAAATCATTTGGAATATCTTTATCTCTTAATGGACTAAAATATACTATTTCAAAGCCCTCTTCTTTAAGTAAATTTATATTTTCCTCATATAAAAAGCAAAAAGCCTCATCCTTGGAAATACCTATTTTTAAACTCTTTTCCAAAAAAAAGCTCATATCACAAGTTTTAATCAATGAATTTTTAATTTTAGAAGCTATATTTTGAATATTTATCTCCTCAGGCATTTTTAAGCCCAAATGCCTTGAAGCTATTTTTAAATCTTTTTTTTCTTCTAAATATCCTAAAACTCTAACTCCACATTTTTCCTCTATCATTTTTTTAATAGCCTTATATATCTTCTTATCGGCTTTATTTAAAATAATAGCCTCTATCCTTGTTTTTTCAATATTATCATATCTATGTATATATTCATTAATTCGTTCAATATCAAATTCGTCAACTATAAGACATACTCTTGCATTTGTAGCATTGGCAACAGTATATGCACTTGCTCTTGGCTCAAATCCATATATCCCGTCATAATATGCCATACTCGCTTCTATAATTGATATATCCTCAGTATCATATTTTTTATACTGCTTCCTTAATAACTTACCATCTTTAGCTTCCAAAAAATATGGCTCCAAATTTATACACGCTTTATTACTTATTTCTGAATGGAATTTCGTATCAATATAATCAGGTCCGGTTTTATAGGCTCTTACGCTTATAGAATTATCAATTAAATATTTTATTATTCCCAGGCTTATGCTCGTTTTCCCGGCACCCGAATGCATGCTCGCTATCATTATTGGTCTTTTCATCATATCTTCCTCTTTATTTTTGCAATTAAAATCGGATTATTTGCCAAAAGCATATTATATTTTCCAAGCCTTTTATTATCTGCAAGACTTGCAAAAACCAAATCATATTCATAGCCTATTTTTTCATATTTTTTTACAATTTCATTAATATCTCCTATTGTTTCCAAAGAAATAGCTGTAATAACTATAATAGCATCTTTATTTTTTTTATAAATTTTGTCTACAATCAAATCAAGCTTGCCACTACTGCCCCCGATAAAAGCATGTGTAGGTTTTTCCAAGTCATCTATAATTTCAGATGCTTCTCCCTGTACAAGCTCTATATTATTCAAGGCAAATTTTTTTATATTTTTAGATATAAGCCTACAGGCATCCTCTTTTTGTTCTATAGCATAAACCTTGCCATATCCTGCAAAAGTCGCCATTTCTATTGAACAGCTACCACTTCCCGCACCAATATCATAGCATATGGAATTTTCGGCTAATTCAAGCTTTGTCATACATATAGCTCTAATATTTGACTTTGTCATAGGTATATTATCTCTAATAAAATCATCATCATTCAAGCCAAAATTGATTTTTTTGACTTGAAAATTTTTATTTATAAATATCAAAGAGCTGAGCTTTTCGAATTCTTCATTGATAAATTCTATAGGCTTTCCCTTTAAATATTTTTCATTTGCTAATGACATATTTTGTGCAATATACACATCTATATCATCTAAGCCAAGGGATATAATATTTTTCAAAATATCATTCACCTGTAAATTTCCGGAACTAAGCACAAAGGTTTTTTCATTATATTTTATATCTTCAATTAATTCACCGAGCTTTTCATTTCTACCATGTAAGCTAACTATTTTAATATTATCATAATCAATATTAAATTTTGCACATATATATGAAAGGCTTGAAATCCCTGATAAAACCTTTAAATTTATATTTTTGTCAAAATATCCATCATCAATAAATTTATTCAACTCCTTTTTAAAATTTTTATATATCGAATAAAAAGAAGCATCACCACTTACTGCCAACAAAATTTTTTCATTCTCCTCGGCATTATTATAAATCCAATTTAAAATATCTTTTGAATTATATGATATAAATGTCTTTTTATTTTCCTTAGCTATATTTTTGCACATATCAAGCAACCTGTTTGCACCGACAAAAATATCAGCTTCTCTAATAGCCTCTATAGCTTCAAGAGTTAGTAATTTATCAAAGCCCATCCCCATCCCTACAATTTTTATATTTAATTTTTTCTTTAATTTCACATCTCCGGACATAAACTTAGGCTTCATATGTTCAAAAGAAATTTTTTCTATACATTTATCTACAGAAATCCCCTCTTCTATACAGGGTCTTTTTATAACTAAGGCTTTAATACCTAAGGCTCTACAGGCTTGTATTTTTTCTTCAAATCCTCCTATACTGCCTGATTCCTTAGTTATTAGATACTTACATTTATATTGCTTTAACAAAGCTATATTCATATCAATCTGAAAAGGACCTTGCATAGCTATAATATTAGATTTAGGTATATTTATATCCTCACAAGCTCTAATACTTTCTATATTCGGTAAAATTCTTGGAAATAAGGTATTTAAATTCAAGTCCTTATATTTATATATTTCCTTTGCACCTGTAGTAATAAGAACATTTTCATTATTATTTTTCAAATATTTGACAAGCTCATCTATATCTTCAAACTCCAAGCAAATTTTATCATCAAATTCAATTTTTTTTCTAACTACCCTTACATAGCTTAAATTTAATTTTTTAGCAACATTTACTATATTTTCAGAAACTATTTTTGCATATGGATGTGTTGCATCATATATAATAGAAATATCATTTGATAAAAATAGCTCTTCCATTTCTTTCTCATTTTTTCTTCCTTTATTTATTTGAATATTTTTCAAATCATCTAAAAGCTCACTTCCATATTCCGTTGCAACACATACAATAGCCGGTATCAAATTATCATTACAATATTTTGCCAATATACGTCCTTCCGTAGTACCGGCAAAAATAATTATTTTATTCATTTATTTTATATCCTCTTGGCGTAACTATTTTATTATTTATAATTTTTGTTTGTGAATTTCCTATAAATATAGTTGAAAACATATCAGCTTTTGCATTTCTCAAAGCTTCCAAATCCATAATTTGGTAATTTTCGCCTTCTCTTGCTATCTTATTTACTATAGCACAGGGGGTATCCTTACTTTTATATTTGAGCATTATATCACAGGCTTTTTGTAAATAATCACTTCTATTTTTACTTGAAGGATTGTAAATACTTATAACAAAATCGCCCTTGCTTGCAAGCTCCAGACGTAAGCTTATTTTTTCCCATGGTGTTAATAAATCACTAAGGCTTATAATAGCAAAATCATGCATAAGCGGTGCTCCTATAAGAGCGGCTCCTGCCAAAGCCGAGCTTATTCCCGGTATGATTTTAATTTCCAAGTCATCATAATCCTTTGCAAGTTCCAATATAAGCCCTGCCATACCATAAACTCCACTGTCACCTGAACAAACCATAGCAACAATATTACCTTCATTAGCCATATTTATAGCAAGCTCACATCTTTGGACTTCTTTTTTCATAGCTCCCGATATAAATTCTTTATTTTCAAAATATTTTTTTATTAATTCAATATAAACTGAATATCCTATTATAATATGGGCTTCTTCCAAGGCACTATGTGCTTCAATGGTCATTTTTTCTATATTTCCAGGTCCCAAGCCTATAACATATAATTTTTTCATATATTTTCCAATCTAATCCTTTATTATCATTAAAGAAAAATAACTAATCTTATCAGGCAATTCTTCAAAATCAGTATAAATCCTTTCATTTTCCAAATTACAATTTTCAATCAAAATAAATTTTTTATTTTTTAACATAGACTTATATTTTGTCATATCTGTTCCAAGCTTCATAAAAACCTTTGTTCCATCATATTTAAAAGCCTTATCTATACCATAATTTGCAGGTATTATATGTAGGGACTTTGAATTTGAAACAAGATCAATGGATAATTTTGCCGCTACCGCACAAAATGAGCTTATCCCTGATATAATTTCAGCCTCATATCCTCTTTTTTTTATTATTTCATATAAATAATAATATGTAGAGTAAATGCTTGCATCTCCTAAAACTAAAAAGCCTACATTTTTTCCTTCCTTTAACTTTTCTTCAATTAAATTTGCACCCTGCTCATGTGCCTCCTTTAATTTTTCTTTTTCTTTTATCATAGGCATATATATTGCAAGCTTTTCTTTTGTTTCAATATTTTTTTCAGCTCCCAGAGCTATTTTATAAGCCAAATTTTTAGTGATATCTATTCCTGCAAAAGCAATAATATCAACCTTATTCATTATTCTTACAGCCTTTAAGCTTATATCTTCACTATCTCCTATACCCACACTGATACCATATAATTTTGCCATTTTATTTTTCCTTTTTTATATTTGCTAATATTTCATCATAAGCTCCAATTTTTAAAAGCTCTCCTTCATTTAAATTGAAGCTGAGTATAGCTATTTTCATTTCCGAAGTCTTATTGGTATTTTCACCATGCTTATCACTAATTTTCTGTGCTAAATTAACAGCCCTATCTCTTCTAAGACATACATATTTATAAATATTTTGAGCAATAACAGACATGACCTCCTTTAATATATTTTCATGCTTTAAAATATCTATAGCCTCATCACTTGTATTTGAACTTAGAATTCTTTTAGCTATATTCAAAATTTCATCTGAGCTCTTATTATTTATATCTGCTTTAAGCAAATTTGCAGCCATAAGTTCAGCTCTTGAGTCAGCTTCATTACTATGTGTATTCATAATACCTCCGCTTAATTTTATAAATTTTCCTATATGCCCAAGTAATATTATACCTTCACAGGAATAATCAACTGCCATATCTATAAGTTCTCCAATATAATTACTAAATTCAAGCACTTCATTTCTATCTATATTATACTTATCTGCAATATAAGAAAGTCCATAATTTCCAACTGTAGCAAATATATATTTATTATAAGCAAGCCTTGCTCTTAATTCTACTCTTATAGTTTCTATCAATGCTTTCTTGCTCATAGGCTTTACTATTCCACTAGTTCCAAGTATAGAAATCCCACCCTCAATTCCTAATTTTTTATTGAAGGTTTTTTTTGAAATTTCAAGTCCTTCATTTGCATATATTTCAACTAAAATATCTCCTTTTACATTGAAATCCTTTAATATTTCATTTAAATGCTCTCTTATCATTCTTCTTGGTGTTGTATTAATAGCCGACTCTCCAACAGCTCTATCAAGACCTTTTCTTGTTACCTTACCTATACCTATACCGCCACAAATAAATATTTTATTTTTATCGTTTATATTTAAATCTCTATCAAGATATGCTTCCTCAAGTTTTGAATTTATATTCATATCAGATTCAACAAGCTTATCAAGTATACTAAGCTTGGAATATATATATATTCCGTCCGTAACATCAGGATCATCACCTGCATATTTTTTTATAGCAAGGCTTACGCTCCTTATATAATCATTATTTATACTAACATCATATATTTCCAAATCTAAATCTATACCAAATGGTGTTCTTACTCTAACAAATTCTATTTGTCTACCCAATAAAATTAATAAAGCCGCCTTTGCTCCTGCACAAGCACAGGTGCCTGTTGTATAGCCTGCCCTCATGCCTGATAATAATTCTTTATTATAATCTTCTAAACCCTTCATATTTTTCTTAAAACTCTATTCCCTGTCTTGCTTCTATCCCCTTATTATATGGATGCTTAACAGCCTTTATTTCGCTATAATAATCACTTATTTCTTTTAATTTTTCATCCGGATTTCTGCCTGTAAGTACCAGCTCCAGGGAATAGCTCTTATTTTCTATAAAATCCAAAGCTGAACTTTTATCTATCATATTATAATTATAAGCAGCCATAAATTCGTCCATAATTAATAAATCATATTTATCATTAAGCTTATTTATAATATTATTAAAATAATTATTATAATAAGCTCTTGCCTCTTCCAGCTTTTCTTTAGACATATATTTTATAAATCCGAAGCTTTTATCCGGTACAAATACATCAATATTTTCTATATTTTTTAAAATTTTTAATTCACTTGAATTGGAGGTTTTTAAAAATTGAGTAAATAAAACTCTTAAGCCGGCACCTGCGGCCCTTATACTTAATCCTATAGCCGCAGTCGTCTTACCTTTTCCATCTCCTGTATATATATGAGTTAAAGCTTTCATTGTACTCCCTTTCACCATCTTATTATATAAAATTATACTAAAAAGTCTCAAACTCCACAAGTCGCATAGGTCTTCTTATATTTATTAATAAAAAAGGAAAAATAAATATTTTATTAATTAATTAAATGTTTATATCACTGGTCAATTTTATTTTTTAATGTTATGATAGGCAATAGAAAGATTATAAAGCCTTCTTTTTGTCTTTATGACAATTAGGCTTTGTTTTTTTATTTTATATTATTAAGTGAGAGGCTTTTATGAAAAATAAACAAAATATAACAAGTGTAGATGTAACCAAAGGCTCCATAGTTAAGCAAATAATATTTTTCTTTTTCCCCATACTTTTCGGCTCGGTTTTTCAACAGCTTTATAATACTGCGGATGCCGTCATAGTTGGTAATTTTGTAGGAAAAGAGGCTCTTGCGGCAGTTGGAGGAAGTACCGGAACTATATTAAATTTATTCGTAGGCTTTTTTGTAGGTGTCGCCTCAGGTTTTTCAATAATAATAAGTCAGCATTTCGGTGCCAAGCATCATAAAGATATTAAAGCCTGCATACATACAGCAATAGCATTTTCTATTATTTTCGGACTTATTATAAGCATAATCGGCTTCTTCGCAACAGATTTTTTCTTACAACATATGAATGTGCCTGAGGATATGTTTAAAATGGCAAGCACCTATTTAAGTATTATATTTTTAGGTATGGTATTCAACCTTGTATATAATATGGGAGCTGCTATATTTCGTTCCATAGGAGATTCAAAAACTCCGCTAATTATATTGATAATATCCTGCTTTGTAAATATTATACTTGATCTTATTTGTGTTATAAGCTTAAATCTAGGAGTTTTAGGTGCCGCTCTTGCCACCATTTCCAGTCAAGCAATAAGTTGCTTATTAATACTTTATAAATTGATTAAAACTGATGATATTTATAAGCTTTATCCAAAAGAAATAAAAATAAACTTATATCATCTTAAAAAAATGTTTTATCTCGGTCTTGCTGCAGGCTTGCAATCTATAATGTATAACATTGCAAATATTATGATACAATCATCCGTTAATATATTGGGTACTGATTCAATTGCAGCATATGCCGCATTTTCTAAAATAGATCCAATATTTTGGATGAGCATGCAGGCTATGGGTATTGCTATAACAACTGTTGCCGGGCAAAATTATGGTGCTAATAAAAAAGAAAGAGTAAAAAATAGTTTTTATACATCTCTTATAATGGCAAGTGTTATAACCCTCTGCTTTTGTATACTTTTCTTAACATTTGGGAAATCCTTATATATGCTATTTACAAAAGACAAAGAAGTCATCACTATAGGAATCAAAATATTAAAATTAATGGTTTATAGTTATCCATTATTTATAATTATAGAAATATATCCTGGCTTATTAAGAGCTTGTGGAGATGTTTGGATACCAATGCTTATAACTGCTATCGGTATATGCGTAAGCCGTATGCTATGGATAATTACAATGTTCCCTATATATACAAATATTGAAACTGCAATGCTTGCATATCCTATATCATGGGGACTTACAAGTATTTTCTTCCTTATATATCTTCATCTATTTTCAAAAACTTGGAGATGGTTACATATAAAAAATAAAATTAACAATTAGAGGCTTTTATGAAACTTATTTTGAATAAAAAAGATAAAATGACTCCCCTTGAAAGAAGCAAGGCAATTAGTGAAAACAAAATATATGACAGACTTATAATGGATCCTTTTTTAGGTGAAATCAAAGCACGTCTTATAGGTAAAAATACAAAGCAATATTGGTTAAATGAAGATAATCTTGTAGAAGCAGATATTGCGGCATTTAATCGCTTCGGACTTGACGGATTAGGAGTCGGCCCCAATGCCTATGGCATAGCCGAGGCCTTGGGCGTTGTAGCTCATTATCCTGAGCAAGGGCTTGTATATGTAGAAAAGCATCCTATAGAAAGTATTGATGAAATTGATAAATTACAAAAAATAAATTTAGACTGTGGAAATCTGAAAATGTATTACAATGCTACTGCAAGACTTAAAAAAATAGCTGAAAATATTTCTCCTGTCGGTGCCTCGGTTTCAGGTCCAATGACACTTGCAGGCTTTGTTCTCGGTACTGAAAAGCTCTTAAAAGCAATGATTAAATCACCACAAAAGGCACATGCTTTTCTTAGATATATATGTGATAGCATAAAATATGTTGTAGATATATTTTCAAATTTAGGTGTAAGCTTTTCCATGGCTGATCCTGTCGCTTCTACTACAATGATAAGCCCTAAAATGTACAAAGAATTTGCTTTTCCTTATACATTGGAAATAAGCTCTTATATTTTGAAAAAATCCTCCTCAATGCCAAGCTATCACGTTTGTGGTAATACAAAAAAAATCTGGTCATATATAAGAGATTTAGATATAGGACTATTTAGTATCGATAATGAAATGGATATAAATGAAGCCTGTGATTTTTTTTCAGACTCAAAAGCTATTGCCGGAAATGTAAATCCTATACAAACTATAGCTAATGGTACTATAAGTGATATTGAAGAGGAAGTAAAAAAATGTATACTCGCAGGTAAAAAATGTAAAAATGGCTTTATTTTGACACCCGGATGCAACCTTCCTTTATCAACAGATGATAAAAAGATAGATGCCTTTCTGGATGCAGGAAGAAAATTTTCTTATTTAATAAATGAATAAAATAAAAGGTAGTATATTAATAATATATATACTACCTTTTTATATAATAAACTAATAAGCTTTTTCTATTATTTAATGAACTTCTATTTCAAATCTTAATCTTTGTAAATTTTTCTTTACTAATGGTATATTAATTACTATTAATGTTATTATTCCTTCTGAAAATATATAAGCGGCATTATAGCATAATGAATAAGCTAATGGATTCCAGCCCTTCCAAGCATATTCTGCAAAAAATACATATCCTGATATTACAGCAAATACAAATCTTCCTATTATACCTATAATATATCCATAATTTAAATAATTTTTATTTTTATAAAATAAGCCGGAAAGACCAAGTGCAGTAAATGCAAAGAAATAATCAACAGCTACCTGTATAGGACTGACTACATAAGCTCCAAGCATAAATTGAATTATTCCATATACAAATCCGGCAGCTAAGCCTATAGGTAATCCATAGAGCATACCCGGCAGACATATAAATAACATTGAAAATAATGTTATTGAACCTCCAAATGGAAATTCATACACCTTTATCATAGATAAGACTGTTGCTAAAGCAATGCTTAATGCAGATACTGCAAGTTGCTTTATACTTATGAAATTATTATTTCCCATAAAAAAAACCTCCTTAGATAATTAAAAATATATCCGAGTAGGTGCAAAAAAAATCGCTTCCTTTCGTTGCAATTATGCAAATCAAGTTATAAGGGTCAGTCTAGAAACCTCTCAGCCGTAGCACCCCTAGCGGATATTTTTATTATATTGTAAAATCTTATAAAGTCAAGCCGATATATGTATTTTATAAAGAACCTGATTAATTATTAATCAATTTATCATCTTCACTATTCCAGCTATATAATTTACGTATATCTTCTCCAACCTTTTCTAATGGATGTTTTGATGCAAGTCTTCTCATGGTTTTAAAATGTACCTGTTTACCTGCTTCTGACATATCTAAAAGAAATTCCTTTGCAAAGCTTCCATCTTGAATATCTGCAAGAATCTTTTTCATTGCCTTCTTAGTTTCATCTGTTATAATCTTAGGTCCTGAAACATAATCACCATATTCTGCCGTATTTGATATTGAATATCTCATTCCTGCAAAACCTGATTGATAAATAAGGTCCACAATTAATTTCATTTCATGTATACATTCAAAATAAGCATTTCTAGGATCATAGCCTGCTTCTACCAATGTTTCATATCCTGCCTTCATCAAAGCACAAACACCACCACAAAGCACTGCCTGTTCACCAAATAAATCTGTTTCAGTTTCTGTCTTAAAATCTGTTTCTAATACGCCTGCTCTATCTCCTCCTATAGCCTTTGCATATGCCAATGCTATATCTAAAGCTTTTCCGCTTGCATCCTGTTCTACTGCTACAAGACAAGGAACACCCTTATTCTCAAGATATTCACTTCTAACAGTATGTCCCGGACCCTTTGGTGCTATCATAATAACATCAACGTCCTTAGGTGGTATAATACAAGAAAAATGAATATTAAATCCATGTGCAAATAAAAGAATTTTTCCAGCAGTCAAATTTGGCTCTATCTCTTCTTTATACATCTTAGCTTGATGCTCATCATTAATCAAAATAGAAATAAGGTCGGCTTTCTTTGTAGCCTCTGCAACAGTATATACTTCAAAGCCTGCTTTCTGAGCCTTTTCCCAAGATTTGCTACCTTCATATAAAGCAATAATAACCTTACATCCACTATCTCTTGCATTAAGTGCATGAGCATGACCCTGACTGCCATATCCTACGATAGCTATAGTCTTTCCTTCTAAATTTGCTAAATTACAATCCTCTTGATAAAAAATTCTTGACATATTTTACCTCCTATTTATAAATATCTTATATCTTCCATACCTCTTGATAAACCTGTAAGACCTGTTCTTGCCAATTCCAAAATTTCATAATCCTCTAAAAGAGTTATAATAGCTTCCAGCTTATCTCTATCCCCTGTCAGCATAACAGTTAAACTATCCTTAGCAACATCAACTATACTTGCTCTAAAAATCTCAACTACAGCATTTATCGCCTGTCTTTGGCTTGAATTTGCTCTAACCTTTATAAGTATAAGCTCTCTATATACACTTTTACCTTCTTTTAAAGCTTTAATGCTTTTTACATCCTCTAATTTTCTTAATTGACATTCTATTTGTACAAGTGTTTCTTCATCTCCGTTTGATACAACTGTCATTCTGGAATATCTAGGATCAAATGTTTCTCCAACAGTAAGCGATTCGATATTATAGCCTCTTCTTGAGAACAATCCCGATACCCTGCTAAGTACACCGGCAGTATTATCAACTAATAAAGATAAAACTATCCTCATATATATCCTCCTTATCTTTCTGATATGAAGCTTAAAATTTATCTTAACAAGTTCATATAAAAAAGTCAATTATCTATAATTTATATTAGATATAATAAAAAGCTCTATAATATATTAAAATATAATTGATAAAATTACATTTTAGTATATTATGAAGCTTTTGTTTAAAATCTCGCTTGCTTTATCTTTTGAAAAGCTATTCTTTTATTTTTACCTCTAACATAAACAAAGCCACATTGAATAAATCCCAATTTTTTTAATAAATTTCTCATAGGTATATTATCTTCATGTGTATCTATTCTTAAATTACCGGAAGCATTATATGCATAATCAATACAATATGCTCCTATACCATTTGTACCTCTTTTTGTTGCAATTCTATGAACAACTCCATAGGCACTGTCATCAAGCCAGCTTCCTTGTTCTATATAAGCATAATCCTTATCATCTTCAAATTTATAACAAAATACCGCTAAAAGCTCAGACTTATCTTCACAAATATATAAGCTATTTTCAGACATATCATCCTTTATATTTTCTATACTCGGATAACTATAACCCCATTGATTGGGATTTTTATTTTCAGACATAAATTGTCTTGCCATTTCATATAAATTTAATATTCCTTCTATATCTTCTTCCCTTGCTAATCTTATATCCATATATTTCCCCTTAATTAACTTATATATTATTCCTGATAATTTATATTTAATAAAAATAATCCGTTTGCCGGCAATGTATCGCCTGATTTCGTCCTATCTGAAAGCTTTAATATATCTATGATTTCATCAGCCGCAATTTTTCCTAAGCCTACCTTTAGCAAAGTACCTGCTATTATTCGTACCATATTATATAAAAATCCATTTCCTCTTACAAATATTTCAAGCATATCTCCATTTTCTATTATTTCAAGATTATATATTGTTCTAATAGTAGACTTGGCTGATGTTTTCACAGAACACATAGCCGCAAAATCATGTGTACCTATAAAATAATTACATGCTTTTTTCATCTGTTCTATATCAAGCTCATAATGACAAAAATATGAATATAATCTCTCACTTGGTATTTCCATCTGTCTATTTAATATTCTATATACATATGTCTTTTCACATTTAATCCTTCTCGGATGCCAATTTAATGATACTTCATCAGAATATTGTATTTTTATATCCTCCGGTAAATATGTATTCAAGGCAAAGGCAAATTTAGATGCAAGCATCTTCATATTTGTATCAAACACAGCCACATTTGCATAAGCATGAACACCCGAATCAGTTCTGCTTGCTCCAATAACTTCTATAGCCTCACCACATAAAGTACTTATTGCTTTATTTAATATGCCTTCTATAGTTATTGCATTTTTTTGTTTCTGCCAACCACAATAATTTGTACCGTCATAGGCAACTATTAATCTTATTCTTCTCATATTATTATTAAAATAGAGTGAATTTTAAAATTCACTCTTTATTTCTTCTCCTAAACCTGATTCTATAGCCTTTACCAAAGCATCCATAGCCTCATTTTCATCCTGTCCATCACAAATTAATTTTATTTGTTCATCTTTTTTTATTCCTGCCGCCATAACATTTAAAACTGATTTTACAACTATTTTTTTATTATCAATTTCTATACTTATATCTGAATCAAATCTCATAGCAGTTTGAGATAAAATCCCGGCAGGTCTTAGATGCAATCCTGATGGATTTATAATTTTTATAAATCTACTTATCATTATTTTACCTCCTATAAGTATTTAATTTAAGAATTTTGTAAATTCTCCTCTTTTCTATTTCTTCTTGAAAAAGAACAACCACAATAATCCTGCCTATAGAGGTTATATTGCTTGGATAATTCTACCGATCTTTTATATCCCTCTTTTTTCTTAAAATCACTTGGTAAATAAGCTACTCCCATATCATTTGCAATTTTTTCACCTATCTCACATAAAATCAGAGAATTTTTCATCGGGCTTATACTAAGGGAAGTTGTAAAATAATCAAAATTATTATCCTTTGCAAATTTAGCACTGTCCAATAATCTCATTTCATAACAAATATGGCAACGTTCATCTCCCTCTTTATCTTTTTCATGTCCCTTTACCAGCTTGTGAAATTTTTTAGGCTCATATCTTCCTTCAACAAATTCAACCTTAAAAGCTAAGTTCATCTCTTGTATAAGCCTTTTCTCTTCTGCAACTCTTAGCTTGTATTCTTTTTCATTATCTATATTAGGATTATAAAAATATATAGTTATATCAAAATAATTATTTAAATATTCCATACAATGTGATGAGCAGGGAGCACAACAGGCATGTAATAATAATTTAGGTCTTTTTCCTGCCAGCTGTGCCTTGTTGATAATAATTTCCAATTCTTTTTGTAAATTTCTTTTATTCATAATAATCTTATTGTAAAAAATCTCTTACTCTCTTGGAACGAACGGGATTTCTTAATTTTCTAAGTGCCTTTGCTTCTATTTGACGTATACGTTCCCTTGTAACCTTAAATATTTTACCAACCTCTTCTAAGGTTCTTGGATGTCCATCCTCAAGACCGAATCTAAGTATAATAACCTGCCTTTCTCTATCCTTCAAATCCTCAAGTAATGTATCTATATGCTCTCTTAACATTACAGCTTCAACATTACCTTCAGGTGTTAATACATTATTATCTGCAACAAAATCGCCCAAGTTGGAATCATCCTCTTCCCCTATAGGAGTTTCTAAAGAAGCAGGTTCTCTGGCAATTTGCATAATCTCCATAACTTTTTCTTCTGTCATATCAAGTGCATTTGCAAGTTCGGTAACACTTGGTTCATATCCCAGCTCAAGTGTTAATTTTCTTTGCATTTTACTCATCTTATTTATAGTTTCAACCATATGGACCGGCACTCTTATAGTTCTTGCCTGATCTGCTAAGGCTCTGGTTACTGATTGCCTAATCCACCATGTAGCATAAGTACTAAGTTTAAAGCCCTTTAAATAATCAAATTTTTCTACACCCTTTATAAGTCCGAGATTACCCTCTTGAACTAAGTCTAAAAAGCTCATCCCTCTTCCGGTATAACGCTTTGCTATACTTACAACCAATCTTAAATTCGCCTCAATAAGTTTCTGCTTGGCGTACTCGTCGCCTTCCTGCTTTCTTTTTGCCAAATCCAATTCTTCCTCAGCTGTCAATAAAGGTATGGTTCCTATCTCCTTTAAATACATCCTTACAGGATCCTCAGTACCGACACCTTCCAATAAATCTATAGCATCAAGATTTATCTCTTCTTCCAGCTCCATATCCTTTTCAAACTCATCATCTATATCTTCATTTACGAACATATTAAGATCCTTAAGCTTATCCATATCTACAGTAAGATCCTCGGGTGGATTGTCAACAACATCTATATTATTAGCATCTAAATAAGTATAAATTTGTTCTATAGCATCTGATTCTAATTTTACTCCTTCAAAGGTATCATTTATAAAACCAAAATCTATTTTATTTCCATTTTCCAAAGCTTTTTTCACTAAAACTTCAATTTTTTCTTTAAATTCCTCAGGCGATATATTTATTTTAGCTTCATCCATATTTTCTTTATCCATCTATTTCCCTCCCTATATACAAATCTATTTATATGTATATAAACCTCTAATACTGATTTCTCCACTACTTATAGGACTTATTATTCCATTTTCATTTTTTATAAGAAGTCTTCCAAAATCATCAATTCCTATTTGAATCGCTTTTTTTACTATATCAGCTGAAATAAGCTCTATATCTTGATTATTTCCAAGTAAGAATGAAGTATATTCAGCTTTTAAAAATTTCAAGTTATCTTCATTTAAAAATTCCTCATATAATTTAAAAAACTCCGATAAAAAATCTGCAATTATCTCCTTCCTTTTATATTTTCTTTTAGTTTCTATATATAAAGAGGTGGCTATATCCTTTATTTCATCATTAAAGCATTTATTAGAAACATTTAAGCCTATACCGCAAATAATATATTTTATGCCATCTATATCGCTGCTCATTTCTGTAAGTATACCGCAAACCTTTTTCTTATTTATCACCAAATCATTCGGCCACTTTATAGAAATTTCTATATTATATTTTTTAAGTACTCTTGCCAAAGCTGTTGCGGCTACTAAGGTAAGCATGCTTGCTTTTGTAATATCAATATCAGGGTGCAAAAGCAAAGTCATAGCTATAGTAGTATTTTTATCACTAAACCAAGCTCTTCCTCTTCTGCCTCTTGCCTTGGTTTGAGTACCTGCTACAAATAATTGATCCTGCAAATTTGATTTTTTCTCTTCTCTTTTTGCCATATCATTTGTAGAATCAACCTCATCTATATAAGTACATTTCAGGTCTATATTTCTTTTTTTCAATTCCTGCTCTATCTCATATTTATTTAAAATATCCTCGTCAGCTTCTAGCTTATAGCCTTTGTTTGTTATAGCATTTATACTATAGCCTTCTTTTTTCAGTTTTTCTATTGCCTTCCAAACTGTCGTTCTTGATACATCCAATTTTTCACTTATTTTCTGACCTGATATATAGGTATTTTGTTTTTTTAATATATCTAAAATTTCTTCATTTATCATTTTAACCTCTACAAAGTAATTACCGTTAAAATAGTCATTATTAATAAAAATGCTGAAATAATTAGCAAGGTACAGCCTAATAAGATTTTTATAGCATTTTTTATTTTTAAATATTTTGATCCTCTTATATATGCTATTATACTTGAAATTAAAAATATAAAGGATGAAAATACAAATTGAGTTTTATTAAATAAAAATACCAATATTGATAAAATAATAGCCACTATTTCCATAAATATTATCAATATATCAATAAAAAAATCATTTCTATTTTTTTTCTTATTCATTTCTTTTTTGCCTGTCCAACTCATACATAAGTATAGAAGCCGCAATAGCCGCATTTAAGGATTCAGCCTTATTATATATAGGTATTTTAACATATTCATCTGCCAAATCTGATATATCATCACTCAAGCCTTTTGATTCATTTCCTATCATAAAAGCAAGCTTTCTTGGATATGTATATTTATCATAATATTTTTTTGCACATAAATGTGCCGCATAAATTTTAATTTTATTTTCTTTTAATTGCTTTATGCAAAAAGGCAGATCATCAACATATATATGTTTCACTCTACTTATAGCTCCCATGGCGGCTCTAACCACTTTAGGCTTATAAATATCCGTACTATTTTTATCCAATATAATCGCATCTATATTTGAAGCCTCGGCAGTCCTAAATATAGTACCAAGATTGCCCGGATCTTGTAAGCCTTCCAAAATTATAAAAGTGCTGCTATTTTTTAAAATTTCATCAAAGCCGAAGTTATTCTGCTTACAAATTGCCAAAATACCTTGTGGTGTGCTTGTATCACTAAGCTGCTTAAAAATTTTATCAGAAAATATATATTGCTTTTTACTTGCAAATTTATATTTTATCTTATCACCTATATTCAAAAAATAGCTTTCACTCATATAAATGCTGTCAATAATATCAATATCAAGCTCTGTAAATATTTTTTCACCTTCTGCAATAAACAATCCCTTTTCATTTCTCAATTTTGTTTTTTTCATCAAAGCTATAATTTCTTTAACTATTTTATTATTACCTGAGCTTATTATCAATGCTTTCTACCTCTTTTAACCAAATATTAATGCAAGCATCACTCGGCATTCTTAAATCTCCTCTTGGAGATATTGCTACAGTCCCAACCTTAGGTCCGTCAGGCAAACAAGAACGTTTAAATTGTTGTGTAAAAAATCTTTTATAAAATAATTTTAAATATTTTAAAATTATCTCTTTTGTATATACATTTTTAAAAGCAATATTTGCCAATCTATATATCTTTTTAGGTGAAAATGATAATCTAAGCATATTATATAAAAAGAAATCATGCAATTCATATGGTCCCACTATATCTTCAGTTTTTTGAAATATCTCCCCCTCCTTAGGTGGCAACAACTCAGGGCTGACAGGAGTATCCAAAATATCATATAAAATATTTTTTATTTTATCATTCTGATTATCCGCATAATACCTAATCAAATATCTTATCAGACTTTTAGGTATAGATGAGTTTATGGCATACATAGACATATGATCTCCATTATAAGTTGAAAATCCTAAAGCAAGCTCTGATAAATCACCTGTTCCTATCACGAGAGCATTTTTTTGATTGGCAATATCCATTAAAATCTGTGTTCTTTCTCTCGCCTGTGAATTTTCATAAGTAATATCATGCTTATCCATATCCTGAGCTATATCATTAAAATGCAAAGTAACGGCTTTAGATATATTTATCTCCTTCAAATCAACATCTAAGCTCTTACATAATTCACATGCATTATTATAAGTCCTATCTGTAGTTCCAAATGAAGGCATAGTTATACAATGAATATTTTTTCTGCTGATATTCATCAAATCAAAGCATTTTATACAAGCTACCAATGCCAGAGTTGAATCCAATCCACCTGAAATACCTAAAATTATATTTTTGATATTTGTATGTTCAAGCCTTTGCTTCAATGAATATGCTTGTATATTCAATATATCATCCAGGTATTTATATTCACTCTCAGCAGGTATAAAAGGATGTGGATTTATATATCTGCTTATTTCAGTTTCTTCAAAATCCAATTCAAAATCAATATCTATATAAGCACCCTTGTCAATTTCAAATGTATTCTCTCTTTGCCTAAAAGACTCAAGCCTTTGTATGTCAAGCTCAGCTTCTATGGCATTAGCAGAAAATCTATTACTTTGTGCCAATATATTGCCACATTCAGCTATTATATTATGTGCAGAAAAAACTAAATCTGTGCTTGATTCACCTTCTCCACAGCTTGCATATATATATCCTGAATATAATTTGGCACTATGATTTTCTATAAGTCTTTCTCTATAAGAGGCTTTGGCAACTATCTCATTGCTTGCAGAAAGATTAACTATAATATTAGCTCCTGCAAGTGCAGCAGCTATACTTGGGGAATTAGGCGTCCATAAATCTTCACATATTTCAACGCCTATTCTCAAAGCACTGAATATTTTCGGGCTAAATAAACATTTTGTACCAAAATAAACTTCTTCATCAAAAATATTTACAAAGCTATCTTTAATTTTTTCGGCACCGGTAAAATATCTCAATTCATAAAACTCTGAATAATTAGGTATAAAGGTCTTTGGAATCAATGCCAATAATTTACCATTATTAATAACAGCTGCCGTATTATATAATTTTGATCTATATCTAAAAGGAAAGCCTATAAATATTATTGCTTTTTTATTCTTTGTCGACAATATTATATCCTTAAGAGCAAGCTTGCAGGCTTCTATAAGTAAATCCTGCAAAAATAAATCACCACAAGTATAGGCACTTATTGCCAGCTCCGGAAATACTAATATCTTAGCTCCTTTTTTATATTCTATATCTATATATTTTATTATCTCATTTTTATTAAACTCACAATCTGCAACTCTTACCTTCGGACTGATTGCAGCAACCTTTATAAAACCGTCTTTCATATGTTCTCACTTATTTTTTACTAAGCAGATAATCCAATTCCTCCTTAGGATTATCCTTTGCCTTTACTTTAGACTTTGCTGATAATATAAAACCATTTTCATCAATAAGATATGTAGTTCTTATAATACCCAAAGCAGTTTTACCAAATATTGTCTTTTCTTTTAACACATCATATTTTTGAATAACATCTAAATTTTCATCTGAAAGCAATGTAAATTTTAAATTATACTTTTCTTTGAATTTCTTATGACTTTTTATGCTGTCCTTGCTAACTCCCAGTATAATAGCATTTTCATCCATAAAATCAGGATATAGCTCACTAAATCCACAAGCCTGTGCCGTACAACCTGGAGTATTATCCTTAGGATAAAAATATAAAATAACCTTTTTACCTAAATAAGAGGACAAGCTATGTTCTCTTCCTTCTTCGTCCGGTAATGTAAAATCCGGTGCTTTTATTCCTACATCCAGCATATTTTACCTCCTAATTGAAAATTTTATTTAATACATTTTCATATGAGTAATCTTATCATACTCAATATTATTGGCTCTTATTATATTTAAAACTTCAGCTTCCATCTCAATATCAACTCTCCATGAAAATCCACAGCCTGCACTGATTTCACCCGGTGTCGGAATAATTCTTCCCAGTCTTTTATCCTTTAACAAGGCTTCAAGCTCAAGTGCCTTACCAGGCTTTGCAAAGCTTATAATACTTACATCTTTTTTAATTCTCATTTTATGGCCTTATTACTTTAGTAGCTTTTAATTGTTTTTCTAATATTTCATACATATTAGTAACCACTCCAACCTCAAGCTTATCTGCTAAATTATAATGATTTAAGCAGGCACCGCAGGTCATAATTTCTACTCCATTTTCTTCTAAGGCTTTTAAGTCATCAATACTTTTTGAACCCTTTGTAGTAATGAAGGCACCACTGTTATAAAATAAAATGGTATTTGGCAAAATATCAGCCTGTGATAAGGAATAAATAAAGCCCTTCAATAAATTGGAGCCTAATTCATCATCACCGCAACCCATATGCTGTGAAGCAATAACAACAACAATATTCTCTTTATTATCAAGCTTGTCAAGCTCTTCACAAGACTGTGAGTGGCAATCTACAAGCTCTATTTTACAAATAAATTCATTTTCATTTTTTTGATCACACAAAAATTTTGCTCCCTTAGAATTGGCAAGCTTTTCAAGGTTAGCTACTGCAACCTTATTATCAACACTTATTTCTACAAATGTGGCACCTTCATCAAAAGCTTTTTTAGCCTTAACAAGAGGCATAGGGCAAGCTTCTCCCTTTGCATCAATAACTACCTTCATATCAATTTCCTTTCTTATTAAATTTCCATTTCAAAATAGCCATAGATATAATAATTATATATCCTATTATACTATATATATCTGGTATTTGTCCCAAAAATACCATTCCTAATAAAGCTGAAAATATAACATTTGTATAGTCAAATGTACTAATCTCTTTTGCAGGTGCATATGTATATGCCTTAGTTACGCATATCTGCCCACCCATAGCAAAAAGTCCTGTACATATTAATATTATGAGTTGAATTATACTCATAAGCTTAAAATTATTAAGCATCATAAGACCGGAAAAAATAGTTGAAAATAATGAAAAATAAAATATTATCAGCTCACCACGTACTCCTTTATTTGCCGCTCTTCTTACAAATGTATATGTCAGTCCACTGCTAAAGCCTCCTACTATAGCTATAAAAGCAGGTAAAGCCTGAATACTAAAGCTTGGCTTTGCCACAAAACCCGCTCCAACAAAAGCAAGTATTGTAAATAGCCAATCCAAGCTTCTACTTTTTTCCTTTAGTAAAAAATAACTTGCCGTAATTGCAAAAAATGGGCTTAATTTATTGAGCATACTTGCATCTGCTATATTCATGTGATCTAACGCATAAAAATTACATATAACACTCATAGTACCTGTCAAAGTTCTAAAAAATAAATCTGCTCTTGCATTTTTTATAATATAAAGATTTTTAGAATTTTTAAACACAATTGCAAATGAAAATATTAAAGCTACTATATTTCTAAAAAACATCTTTTCAAATATAGGCAAATCTCCTGCAAGTCTAACACTCAAGCTCATAAGAGCAAAGAAAAAGGCTGCACCTATTATAAATATTATACCTAAAGTCCTTTTATTTTCTGTCATTTTCTACCTACTGTCCATCATCCTTCGTATATTGTCCTTAATATTATCAAATCTATAGCCTTTTCTCACAAGCATAGTAAACAATTTTAAATATTCCTTTTTATCGCTTGATTTATCCAAATCCTGTTTTTTTAAAATTTCAATTATTTGCTTCTCCTCGTCAATATTCTCCCTTTGCATCAATAACTACCTTCATATCAATTTCCTTTCTTATTAAATTTCCATTTCAAAATAGCCATAGATATAATAATTATATATCCTATTATACTATATATATCTGGTATTTGTCCCAAAAATACCATTCCTAATAAAGCTGAAAATATAACATTTGTATAGTCAAATGTACTAATCTCTTTTGCAGGTGCATATGTATATGCCTTAGTTACGCATATCTGCCCACCCATAGCAAAAAGTCCTGTACATATTAATATTATGAGTTGAATTATACTCATAAGCTTAAAATTATTAAGCATCATAAGACCGGAAAAAATAGTTGAAAATAATGAAAAATAAAATATTATCAGCTCACCACGTACTCCTTTATTTGCCGCTCTTCTTACAAATGTATATGTCAGTCCACTGCTAAAGCCTCCTACTATAGCTATAAAAGCAGGTAAAGCCTGAATACTAAAGCTTGGCTTTGCCACAAAACCCGCTCCAACAAAAGCAAGTATTGTAAATAGCCAATCCAAGCTTCTACTTTTTTCCTTTAGTAAAAAATAACTTGCCGTAATTGCAAAAAATGGGCTTAATTTATTGAGCATACTTGCATCTGCTATATTCATGTGATCTAACGCATAAAAATTACATATAACACTCATAGTACCTGTCAAAGTTCTAAAAAATAAATCTGCTCTTGCATTTTTTATAATATAAAGATTTTTAGAATTTTTAAACACAATTGCAAATGAAAATATTAAAGCTACTATATTTCTAAAAAACATCTTTTCAAATATAGGCAAATCTCCTGCAAGTCTAACACTCAAGCTCATAAGAGCAAAGAAAAAGGCTGCACCTATTATAAATATTATACCTAAAGTCCTTTTATTTTCTGTCATTTTCTACCTACTGTCCATCATCCTTCGTATATTGTCCTTAATATTATCAAATCTATAGCCTTTTCTCACAAGCATAGTAAACAATTTTAAATATTCCTTTTTATCGCTTAATTTATCCAAATCCTGTTTTTTTAAAATTTCAATTATCTGCTTCTCCTCGTCAATATTAGAATTTTCAAGTGCAAAAGCTATGTCATCTTTTTTTATACCTTTTCTTAATAAGGCTGTGGTTATACTATATTTACTCTTTGTATATTTATTAAGCTCAATATAATCATTTAAATATAATTTATCATTTATATATCCATTTTTTCTGCAATATATTATAGCATATTTTATAACATTTTTGGGATAATGTGCCAAGGTTAATTTTTTTATAAGCTCATATTCTGTCTTATCTGAAATTTTCAACGTATATAACAAGCTTTGTATTGCTCTTTGCTTTAAAAATGGTAAAATTTCACTCTCGTAATTTTTAAGCTCCTGTCCAACATTTATATGAAATCTCTCTATTTCATTTTTGTATAGAGGAAAAGCAAAGTCCTCTTGCATCAGCACTTTGCTTTTATTTTTATCTAATGGAATAATATCTAATACATACATTATTAATCCTCTTTATCATCATCTATTATATAATCAATTATTTCATCCAAATCATCACCGGTGTCATTTATAATACCATCATCATCTATATTGTCTGCATCAATATCCGACTTATCAATATCAGCTTCATCTATAGTTGTAGAGCTTAATTTAGCTTTAGTAGATTTTTTTGAGTTTGACTTTTTAGGATTATCAGGATCTTCTTTATAATCTCTTATTTTTTGTTCTATTTCTGCCAATACCCCTTCATTTTCAGTCAGATATTTTCTTGCATTTTCTTTACCCTGTCCAAGCTTGGTACCTGAATATGAATACCATGCACCGCTCTTTTCAATAATTTCTTTTTCGACAGCGGCATCAAGTATTTCTCCTACTCTGGAAATACCGGTACCGAACATAATATCAAATTCAGCATATTTAAAAGGTGGAGCAACTTTATTTTTAGATACCTTTACCCTTACTCTATTTCCAAATTGCTCTTCTCCTTTTTTGAGATTATCTATTTTTTTAACCTCTAATCTTACACTTGAATAAAATTTTAAGGCTCTACCTCCTGTAGTAGTCTCTCCACCACCACCATAACCTGTAGAAATTTTTTCTCTTAATTGATTTATAAATACAACAGTACAATTAAATTTACTCATAATACCTGTGAGCTTTCTAAGCCCCTTGCTCATAAGTCTTGCTTGTAAGCCCATCTGTACATCTGTCATCTGACCTTGTATCTCAGCCTTTGGAACTAAAGCGGCTACAGAGTCAATAATAACTATATCAACAGCACCTGATGAAACCATCATTTCAGCAATGTCAAGTGCCTGCTCTCCATTGTCAGGTTGAGATATATATAAATTATCAATATCAACACCTATACCCTTAGCATAGGTAGGATCCAAAGCATGCTCTGCATCTATAAATCCTGCTATACCTCCGGCCTTTTGAGTTTCGGCTACCATATGTAATGCTATTGTTGTTTTACCTGATGATTCATGCCCATACAATTCTATAACTCTTCCTTTTGGTATACCGCCTATCCCCAATGCCATATCAAGACCTATAGAACCTGTTTTTATACTCTCTATATTTACATTACTCGCCTCACCTAATTTCATGATAGCACCCTTGCCATGCTCTTTTTCTATTTCCTTTATTGCAATTTGTAAGGCTTTCTTTTTTTCTTCTATATTCATAAATCCTCCATAATTGTGAACATCTGTTCTAAGTATAATCTCTTTTTGTCAGTATGTCAATACCTATTCAAGATTTTCTATAAAGGATGCTTATAAATGAGTAATATTATATTAACATATTAATAGTATTTATTCAATTATATATTATTTTACAGCTCACAAGCTAATACTTGAAGTTTAATATCTTTTGTGTCGTGGGGCTTTTTATTCAAGCTCAATAATAGATATATCCTTAATATTATTTCTTTTTTCAATCAATACATTTCTAGCCGTTTTAGATTTATCAATACCTATAACATAACGATTATTATCAATTCCGGCATTTAACCTACGCTTAATATATTTTTACAACTGGAAAAATGCTGATAAATGGCTTATTTACGTGCTTTTTGAGAACCGACAAGCAGGAAATGTTCCATTTCCATACTATATATTCTTATTCTTTTTTCTTAGTAATCTAGTAAAATAAAAATATCTATTAAAATAAAACAAGGAGTCGTACCTTATAAATGTTGACATTTCAAGCAAATTTAATTAACTAAATTATGATGGGATCATAACTTTCAACTTTAAATAATAAATCCAAATAATTTCTTTAATTTTCTAATTCAATACTTTTTTTAGTCAATATGTTCATTATTATTCTCCTCATCTTAAAAAATTTCATTTCAGTATAATATAAATCATAGTAAAAGTCATCTGCGAAGCCTTGATATTTATCTATCATTTTAAGTTTTAATTAAGCAAATCCAAGCAAGCTACATACTTAATAAAGGGTGGAAAATTATAAAAAAATATAATCATCCACCCTTTTATTATTTTCTTTAAAAATTTATTTTTTAAAATATTTTCTTAGGCAATCAAAGCCTGCTTCACTTATATAATGCTCTATCCTACAAGCATCCTTTTCTGCCTGTTCCTTATCCAAGCCGATTTCAACAAAAATATCTGTCAAAACATAGTGTCTATTTATTGTACGTGAAGCAATCTCTTCTCCCTTTGGTGTAAGAGTAATATAGCCGTCATGATCAACTTCAATAAAACCGTACAGCCTGAATTTTTTCATCTGCTCACTTATTGTAGGCTTTGAATAATTCATTTCTCTTGATATATCAATAGAACGAACTACCCCCTTTTGCTCTCTAAGCCTATATATAGTTTCCAAATACATTTCAGCCGCTTCACTATCTGCTAAATAATCTCTTTTTGACATAAATATCTCCTATTCCTTGAATATTAATCTATTTTTTTATAATATTTGTCATACTTACCAAGCTTATACCTATTGTTGAAGAATTATGTAAAAGTGCTGAAGTAGTAGGATTAAATATACCGAAAAGTCCCATAAGCATCAAAAATGAATTAAAGCCAAGCACAAAATTATAATTATTTGAAACTCTTTTATCGAGTCCATTTGCCAATTCTTTTAAAAGACACAGCTCATTCAAATCATCAGCCGCAATAGTTACATCCGATACCTCTCTTGCAATGGCAGCACCGGCACTTACAGCTATACCGCAATCTGCTGCAGATAAAGCAGGAGAATCATTGATACCGTCTCCTACCATAATAACCTTCTTGCCCAAAGCCTTTTGTTGTTCTATAAAATTGGCTTTATCCTCAGGCAGAACTCCGGCATAATATTTATCAATTTGCAATTCATTTGCCACAGCCCTTGCAGTTATTTCATTATCTCCTGTCATCATTATAGTATTTTTAATACCCAGTCGCTTTAATCTCTTCAATACATCCCTTGCTTCTTTTCTCAAAGGATCAAATATACATATTATGGCAACAAGCTCCCCTGCTATAGCCATATAAAGGTGTGAATATTTATAATCCAAATTTTCTGATATAGGTCTAAATTCTTCACTTACACTTGTCTTTTCATCTTCAAAAATAAAATGAGAGCTTCCTATAATAACTCTTTTACCATCTACTACACTTGATATACCATGTGCTACAATATATTCCACTTCACTATGCATCTCTTCATGATCAAGCCCCTCGGCAAAAGCCTTGTCAACTACAGCTCTTGCCATAGAATGTGGAAAATGCTCCTCAAGACAGGCTGCAAGCCTTAGCATTTCTTTTTCACTTTCTCCCGGCTTTACAAGTATTTTTTCGACCTTAGGACTTGCATATGTAAGTGTACCTGTTTTATCAAATACTATTGTATCAGCCTTTGCAATATTTTCTAAAAATTTTCCACCCTTAACACTGATATTATAATTACTTGCTTCTCTCATTGCCGATAAAACTGATATAGGCATAGCAAGCTTCAAGGCACAAGAAAAGTCAACCATAAGCAAAGAAATACTTTTTGTTAAATTTCTTGTAAGTATATATGTAAAAAGTGAGCCAAGCAAGGTATATGGTACCAAACGATCAGCTAAGAAGGAAGCCTTTTCTTCAGTGTTTGACTTTAATTTTTCAGAGCTTTCAATCATTTGAATAATATTGTCATATCTTGAATTGCCTTGATTTTTATCCACTATAAAGATAAGCTCCCCTTCCTCTACTACTGTACCGGCATAAACATATGAACCTTCTTTTTTTAATACTGCAACAGATTCTCCTGTCAATGAAGCCTGATTTACCATTGCTTCTCCACTTATAACTCTACCGTCTAAAGGAATAACATTTCCGGTTCTTACTATAATATTATCTCCAAGCTTTATTTTACTTATAGGTAATAAAAGCTCATCATTTTCAGTTTTAAGCCATACCTTATCTACATTAAGTGCCATACTTTTTGCCAAATCATTTAATGATTTTTTATGTGTCCATTCTTCAAGCATACCACCCAGGCCAAGCATAAGCATAACTGAACCTGCCGTTGAATAATCTCTTCTAAATACACTTACACCTATACTTATGGCATCAAGAACCTCTACCTCTAATTTAAATTTTAATAAGGATCTTAATCCCTTAATAATATATTTAGTCGCCATATATAAGGTATGAGCTATCCTGATAGGAGCAGGGAAAAGATAAACCTTAGCTAAATTAAAAATAATATTTGAAACAAATTTTTCACTATATTGCCTTGAAAGCTCTCTTCCGGTATTATCAGGAACCTGCAGGCTTGATTCTGCTCTCTTAAAATCAAAATCAGCCAAATATTTTAATATATTCGCTCTTTTATCCTTTTTATAATATATAATCGCAGCCGAGGTTCTTTCATAAACCTTAGCCTTGATTATATCATCATTTGCTTCCAAATAATAAAGCAATATATCAGCCTGTCGTATACTCATATCCTTTATATCTAAATGTATTCTTATTCTGTCTCTTGATTCATGTTTTATAATACATTTCATAAAAGTATATTATACCTCTTCACAAGCAGCTTCAATCACTGCTTCTTTTGCTTTTCTTTCTTCATTTATATCCTTTGCTTCTGCAAGTATATCATCAGCATTTTCCTGAACCCTTGTAACTGTTTCCATAATACAGTCTTTAATTCTCAATGCCGCCGCTGTAGTATGTGCATATACTTTTTTAGCATCCTTACTTGTAAGTAATTTTATACCTGCTGATCCAAATGCAACACCTGCCGCAAAAAATAAAGTTTTCTTTAATCCTATCATAATATAACCTCCTAAAATAATAATTTAGTTTTCAAGATATAAATTCAAATAAGAATTAATCAAATTTATTACACTTAGTTTATAAACTACCTGAATGATAACATATTTAAAATAGATTTTAAAGTAAAAAAAGGTAAAAAATTGTACTTTATACGACACAAAAAAGACTAGAAGTTGAACTCCTAATTAAAAAAAGTTTTAAAGCCATATTAGACAGTGCTAACAAAAGTTAGAATACACTAATTAGATTAAGCTAACTATACATTATTTTTTTTTATTTGTCCAGTATTTTTTTTAAATTTTCATTCAGATTTTTATCTAAAAAAGTCAAACAATAAATACAAACAAAAGCCGGAAATTCTATAGCAAATGTACTATAGGCTTAAATATTTCTATTTACTATAAGAGCTTACCAAGCTTTATTAAAAATAGATTAGCCCAAAATATATTTTAAGCTAATCTATTTACTTACTTAATTAAAAAATTTTATTTTATTAAATATTTTTTTCTAAGCTCTTTTATCATATTTGCAGACTCTTTTGCAACATCAATATCCTCAGACGAAAGATTTAATAGAGGACTTCTTACTCCACCTATGCAAATACCCTCATTTATTTTTAAAACCTCTTTTATGACAGCATACATGCTTGCACCTGATGAGCAAAGCTTTCTTATTATCTTATTAATTTCTATTTGAAGCCTTTGTGCTTTTTCAAGCTTATTATCCTTTATAAATTCATCAAGCTTTAAATATAAATCAGGCATCGCACCATAGGTACCTCCAATACCTGCATCAGCACCTATAATACGCCCTGATACAAACTGCTCATCAGGTCCATTAAATACTATGCATTCAGGTGCTATAGACTTAAATTCTTCTATGTCCAATACAGGCATTGATGAATTTTTTACTCCAATAACATTTTTATTTTTTAACATATTCTCAAAAAGTGTGGCTGTCAATGAAACACCTGCAAGCTGCGGTATATTATAAATTACAAAATCAACTCCACAAGCAGCCTCGCTAATATCATTCCAATATTTTTCAATAGCCCTTGGAGGCAATTTAAAATATATAGGAGGAATAGAAGCTATAGCATCAACGCCCAAAGATTTTGCATGAGAGGCAAGCTCCATAGATTCCCTTGTATTATTGCAGGCAACATGAGCTATAATTGTAAGCTCACCCTTAACCTCCTGCATAACTGCTTCTAAAATCTTTTTTCTTTCTTCAACTGTCAAATATATGCATTCACCGGATGAACCATTAACATACAAGCCCTTAACATTTTTTTTTACAAAATATCGTGCAAGTGCCTTAACAGCATCTAAATCAATATTATTATCCTTATCATAGCAGGCATAAAATGCCGGTATGACACCCTTATATTTATCTAAATTTTTCATTTTAAACCTAACCTTTCACCGCTCCCATAGTAATACCCTGAGTAAAATATTTTTGTAATGATATAAATACTATCAATATAGGCAAAGCCGCAAGAGTGGCACCTGCCATTATAAGACCGAAATCCGTTGCATTTTCAGCCTGAAGCTTTGCTATACCCAATGAAATACTAAGCTTACTTGTACTGCTTAGCATAATTAATTGCATAAAATAATCATTCCAGCTACTGATAAAAGTAAATATAGCCAATGCTCCTATGCCCGGCTTTACCATAGGAATAACTATTTTTATGAAAGCCTTAAACTCACTTGCTCCATCTATTCTTGCCGCCTCAAGCATCTCCTTTGGTATACCCTCGGAAAATTGCTTCATCAAAAATACTCCGAACGGCCAACCGACTATAGGAAAAATAACCGCCCAAATATTATTATATAATCTCAAAGCGGACATCTGCCTTATCAAAGGTATAAGTATAACCTGCTTTGGTAATGCCATTGCACATACTATCAATGTAAAAAGAATATATTTTCCTCTAAATCTTTTTTTTGCTAAAGCATAGCCTGCCATAGTTGCCGTTATGCAGGTAAGAATCATAGACATAAGTGCCATAAATATAGTATTTATCATCCATCTGATAGCCGCAGGAGCCTTTGGAGCCTCAAAAAGCACTACAGCATTGCCATCCTTTGAAATCCAAGCACCAAATGGCAATGTAACTTCAAATAAAGGAGCAGTCTGCTTACTAAAAAGCTTTTTGAAATTATCTAAAACAAAGGAGCTTGGAAACCATTCAGGCTTTGTTGCATTTATACTTGCTGAGGTCTTAAAAGCACCTGTTATTATCCAATATAATGGAAAAGTAAATAATATAGCAAGTATAATAACTAAAATAAGACTTATTATTTTATAAAAACTGATTTTTTTTGCTTTCATACTACTTCTCCCTTACTATTCTAAATTGTAGTGCTGAAAGAATTGCTATAAATATTGCCAAAACAACTCCCATCGCATTTGCATAGCCATACCTATATAATTTAAATGCACTATAATATATATAATACATAACAGTATCAGTTGAATGATTAGGTCCTCCACTCGTAAGTAATTGTATAAGTGCAAAAATTTGAAAGCTGTTGATAGTAGTTATTACCAATATATACAAGGTTGTCGGCATTACCTGTGGCCATTTAATCTTCCAAAAAAGCTGAATGTCCGTTGCACCGTCAACCTTTGCAGCCTCCACCAAAGAATAATCTACATTACCAAATGCAGAAATATATAAAACGATAGGCTGACCTACGGATGTAGTTAATAATATAAGTATAATACACCATAAAGCGTATTTTTCATCACCTAACCAATTTATATTTTTGTCAATAATACCTATACCTTTTCCTACATAATTAAAAATACCATAATAATTATTATACATCCACTTCCAAACGACAGTAACAGCAACAGAACCGGTAACAACTGGAAGATAAAAAATGCATCTAAGTATTGAAAGAGGTATAGTAGGTAAATTATATATAGTTGAGGCAACCCATAATGAAAAAATGCATACTATAGGAACAGAGGTGATAACCACAATAATAGTATTTGTAAGAGCCTTTAAAAATATTTTATCCTTCCATAAATCTATATAATTTGTTATACCAATAAATACATCAGCCTCTTTACCCATGGTAGAATCAAAAAAGCTTGTATATATACATATAAACATAGGAATGATTACAAAGCCTATAAAAAATATTAAACTTGGAAGCAAAAATGAGTAAGCGGCGATAGTTTCTCTTCTTTGCAAAATTTTGTTTCTTTTTTGTATTGTATATTTATTCGGCATACTTTTCCCACCTTTAATTATTATAAATATAAGCTATATGCTTATATTATTATAGCGTCCTATAGTAAAATAGGACGCTATAGCAAGTCAGCTTATTTATTTAGCTTTTGCAGCCGCATTTGCATTTTTCACGAAGGTTTCCACTTCATTTTTAACATCTGCACCCGTTCCTATTCTTTGAAGCATATTCCACCACTCTGTACGAGCTGTAGCCCAGCCCGGAACTACCTGATAATAATCACCAAATGCAGGCATAAATTTTTCTGAGAATAATTTCATTATATCTTCATTTTCCTGACCATTGTATACATCTACTACACTTGTACGTACAGGGAAAAAGCTTGAAGCTAAAACTGACTGCTTAACCTGATCTTTGTCATTTGCAACAAAATCTATAAATTTTTTGGCAGCCATAATCTTATTTTCATCTTTGTTATCAAATATACCAAAGCCCCAGATACCTCCACAAAGCTCAACCTTATCATCATCTGTAGGGAATAGCATAGGAATAATATCATCACCATTATTTGTCTTACCGGCAGGTGCATTGTCCTTATTTGTTTGCTGAGAAGCATTCCAACAAAATGACATAGCTAAGGTTCCATTTCTAAAGAGTGTTATTTCATCTCCACCGGCTATTGAAGGATCAAAATTAATACCCTTTGTATTTTTAAGTGTTTCTAAGGCTTTTATATTTTCAGGACTGTTAAGCACATATTCTGTATGCTTTTCATCTGTATATTTACCACTATATAGATTATTAACCAAAGCTCTTGTTCCCTGATCTCCGCCTTGACCTGAGCAATAAATTGCACCTACATTTTCTTGACCTGAAGCATATACAGCCCCTACTGCTTTTAGAAAATCATCCGTAGTCCATGTATGATTTTCAAGGTCTAAATATTTTAAAGCATCCGCTTTCTCAAACATCTGCTTATTTATTGCCATTGAATGAGCTACCATAAATACAGGATATTCATAATAAGCACCATTATCAGCCTTACATGCCATAGCAACATTAGGCATGATTTCTTTTCCGGCCTCCGTCTCAAAAAGCTCCTTTAAATCAACCATAAGACCCTTACTGCCCCAGTTGGCAACTAATCTTTCAGGTCCCTCAAGAACTATGTCCGGAGCCTTTCCTCCCTCAATAGCTGTATTTACCTGATCATCACCATTTTGATAATCCAAATATTCCACACTCACTTTTATATCAGGATATTTTTCATTAAAATTTTTTATAATTCCTTCAACTGTAGCACTATCTGCCCATTTACCTACAGGATAGGTCCAAAGTGTAATATCGGCAGATACATTATCAGCATTTTTGGTATCCTCAGCCTTTACATCTGCTTTAGAGCCTTCACCTTTGTCTTCCTTTGCTTGATTTGCCCCGGAGCATGCAACTAAAAATGTTGCCAAGGCTGTTACCATAGATAATTTTAAAAATCTTCTCATATAAATCCTCCTTTATTAATTTAATGCTTGTGAAAATCTTTTAGTTATAAGCTGAGGTCTTGTTATAATAGAGCCTACAACAACACTGAAGGCACCTAATTCTATTACTCTTTTAGCTTTTTGCGGTGTATCTATGTTGCCTTCAGCTATAACCTTATTTTTTACACTTGCAATAATTTTTCTAAGTATTTCAAAATCATTTGCTTCTATATGAGCTCCTTTGCTTTGTTTAGTATATCCGACCATGGTTGTTCCGATAAAATCAAAGCCGAGCCTATCTGCATAAACAGCTTCCTCCAAGGTTGAACAGTCAGCCATAAGTAATTGCTGCGGATATTTTTTTCTTATATCATGATAAAACTCATCCAAGCTTTTTTTATCAGGTCTTTGCACAAGACTTGCATCCATAGCAATAATATCCGGCCGAACCTCCATAAGCTCATCTATCTCCCTCATGGTAGGAGTAATATAGATATCATTATTCTCATAATCTCTTTTTACTATGCCTATAATCGGAAGAGCTACAAGAGATTTTATTTCTTTTATGTCCTCCTTGCTATTTGCTCTTATGCCGGCCGCTCCGCCTTCCTTGGCAGCCACTGCCATTCTGCCCATAATATAAGATGAATGCAAGGGTTCATCAGGCAATGCCTGACAAGATACTATCAATTTTCCTTTTAAGCCTTTAATTTTTTCATCCATAACAGCTCCTTTTCAAATTACAAAATTATTATAACATTATTAACACTTTTTTTCAATAGTTAAGTTTTATTGTTAAAATTATTTCGATTTATTGTTTATTTTATATACGCTTAGTAAGCTAAATAACAATATACGTATATAAAATTTAAAAAAGACTGCTATATCATTTGAAGCGTGGACATAAAGCTTGCAGGCGGTGTTGTAGTAAAAATTAATACAACTTAGTCGCCGACCAAAGCTTTATGACTCAGCCTAAATATAGCAGTCCTTTATAAGCATTTATTTTTTATTGTCAAAAATTTTTTTGAATATTATTGATATTAAGCTTGTTCTATTTCAGGTTCTATTTCAGGTTCTATTTCTTTTTCAAGCTTAGCTTCTTTTTTGCTATCTAACTCTATTTCTTTTTCAAGAGCAGCTTCTTTGTTACCATCTGCCTCTATTTCTTTTTCGTCCTCCTTGATACCTGTAATTTCTCTAAATATTTTCATAAATTCTTTACCACTTATAGTTTCTTTTTCTATCAAAAAGCCGGCTATCTGATCAAGAGCAGTCCTATATTGTCTAAGCATGGAAAGTGCCTTTTCATAGGCAAGCTTAAGTATTTCCATTACTTCCTTGTCCACCTCGGTTGCAGTATCATCTCCGCAATTCATGACAGTTCTGCCGGAAAGATATTGATCCTCCTGCTTTGAAAGTCCCATAAGTCCAAATTTTGAGCTCATACCATATTGTGTAACCATTGCTCTTGCTATAGATGTAGCCTTTTCAATATCATTGCTCGCACCTGTTGTAACATCTCCGAAGATCACTTCCTCAGCCGCTCTACCTCCAAAAAGTCCTACAAGCATATCCTCAAGCTCGGATTTTGATTTTAAATATGTTTCTTCCTCAGGAACATACATAACATAGCCCAAGGCACCCATTGTTCTTGGTACTATCGTTATTTTTTGTACAGGCTCCGAATTTTTTTGAAGTGCCGAGATAAGTGCATGTCCTACCTCGTGATATGAAACGATACGCCTTTCTTTTTTATTGAGAACTCTATCTTTTTTCTCCTTACCGACCAATACCACCTCAACAGCCTCAAACAAATCCTTTTGAGATACAGCCATACGCTTATCTCTGACAGCAATAATAGCCGCCTCATTTATCATATTTGCAAGATCAGAGCCTACGGCTCCACTTGTTGCAAGACCGATAGCTTCAAAATCAACAGTTTCATCCAGCTTTACATTTTTAGCATGAACCTTTAAGATGGCAACTCTTCCCTTTAAATCAGGTCTGTCTACTATAATTCTTCTATCAAAGCGTCCCGGTCTAAGCAGGGCATTGTCCAAGATTTCAGGTCTGTTGGTAGCTCCTAAAACAAGCAAGCCCTTTGATGAATCAAAGCCGTCCATTTCTGACAGCAGCTGATTAAGTGTTTGCTCTCTTTCGTCATTACCACCATAACGGCTATCTCTCGATTTTCCTATTGCATCTATTTCATCTATAAATATTATGGCAGGTGCCGCAGCCTGTGCCTGCTTAAACAAATCTCTTACTCTTGAGGCTCCTACACCGGCGAACATCTCAACAAAATCCGAGCCTGAGAGAGAATAAAAGGGAACTCTAGCCTCGCCGGCAACAGCTTTTGCAAGTAAGGTTTTACCGGTACCCGGAGGTCCTACAAGCAAGGCACCCTTAGGTAATTTTGCACCTATTTTTGTAAATTGCTCAGGTGTATGTAAAAAATCCACTATTTCTTTTAAAGATTCCTTTGCTTCATCTTCTCCGGCAACATCAGAAAATTGAATTCCAGTTTCTTTTTGTACGTGAAGTCTTGCATTACTTTTTCCAACTCCCATAATACCACCACCGGAGCCAAGCTTACCCATAAAAAAGTTCATACCTAAAAAGACTAGAACGAAAGGGAAAATCATGCTTATAAATGAAAAAATCAAAGAGCTTGTTTCATTTCTAACACGAGTAATTTTTATATTAGCCTTATATAATCTATCCACGAGATTATCATCGACATCAACTCTCGTTGTTCGATAAATATACATAGGTGAATAATTTTTCAAGCCTTCTTTTGCCCTTATTTGTATTTCCGTATTTTGTATCTCAACTGATTTGATATATGAATTATCAATCATCTGCATAAATTCGCTATAGGGTATTTCCTTTGAATTATATTTTTTTATTGTGCTATTCATAAAGGAAACTAGAATAAAAGTTATAATTGCTGCTATAAGCAGAGTAACTATAGTTTGACCTTTTAATTTTTTAGGAGCTTTGTCTTTTTCACTCTTATTAGAGTTGTTCGGATTTCCCATTTTAAATTCCTTTCTTATTATTAATAATCACTTAATTATACTTTTATTTTCTCCTTATTTCAAGTTAAATAGCATTCTGAAGTGTGAAGCTTTTATGTTCTATTATAATTTTCGGCTTATTTTAAGGGCTAGATGACTTTAGCTTAGATATTTTAGCAAATAAAAACAGGAGAGCTAAGCTCTCCTGCCGCAATTAGTATTCCATTTCGAAATGTTTTATTACTATTGTACTGTATAAACTCCCATTAATTTACCTGACTTAATGTGTAATCTATGCTCATTACCATCTTTTCTTGTTCCGGACTTAATGATAGAACCATTTGTATTAATTACAACATAGTCAAAACCTCTTTCTGCGTTGAAACTAGTTTTTGAACCTATATATTCAAGTTCTTCATGTTTATCTGTTTGAGGGAGTCCCTCTCTTAAACCTTTGTACTTTTTAATATCAGCTTTTTGTAAAATTTCAGCTTTTGCTTCTTCTACAATCTGATTATTAGAAGAATTAACCTTATAAATACCATATACTAAATCAGGATCAGCTTGAACTTTCTTACCATTTACATAGTAAGCATCTCTATCCTTACCATTTATACCAACACCTTTGTTAGAACCGGAAGTTCTAAATTTGAAGTTGAAGCTTTCACCATCCTTAGAAACTGTTTGATTACCAGTTTGCATATCGCCATTGTCTACAAAATAGTAAATACCTGTCTTATTATCTGTTATACCTCTAACACCAATTTTTGTTTTAGCTTCAAGTTTGTCATAATCAAGAGCATCAATATTAGTTAGACTACCACCTGTAGCAAATGTTAAATGAACTAAACCTGTTACCATTTCACCTTTATCATTAAAGAGATATTTCTTACCATTAACAGACTTTATAGCATTTCTGTATAAATCTCCTCTACCATTTGCATAGTACCATTTTTCAGCATCATCATCAGCTGCTTCTTTATTAATATTTTCAGAAGGCACTACCTTAAACCAACCTTTAACCTTTTTAGCACCATCCTCAGGGTCTGAGAAATATGCATAGTTTTCTACTTTTGTACTATTAGCATCATTTCTTGTAGCAACTACTTCCCACTCATATACCATCTTACCAAATTCATTAAAGCCATATTTCTTACCATTTATAGTTTTTTGTTTTAGTTTTTCGCCTGTTCCTTCAACTTTCTTACCATTTGCTTGGAAGTAGAACCAATAATTTTGATCAGGATCCTCTGCACCACTATCTACAACTGCAACTTGTCTCCAAGCTCCTGTTACTCTGGCACCGTCATTAGCATCGCCTAAGTAATAGTCAGCATTTTGCCAAGCTGTTTCGCCAGTTTGTCTTGTAGATTGACCATCTACCCAACCATAGAGCATCTTACCTGTTGCATCAAACGCGTATGACTTACCATTAATGCTCTTGAAAGAAGTATTACCATTTGTTGGAGCCTTGTAAGCCTTACCATTTGCTTGGAAGTAGTACCAGCATGTAGGAGCTGACTCATCATCTGTCTCCTCGTTGTCTACCTCTACCCATCTATTTTTAACCATAGCACCGTTAGCATCTACATAATAAACGTTATCGTTGCTTTCGATAAGAGCATCTCTTACCATTTCACCATTATCTCCTAAGTAGAACCAGTTGTCTCCAGACTTAGCCCACTCATTTGTTACCATACTCTCATATCTATCATAGTATACCCATGTACCATTTTCTTCCTGCCAACCTGTAGCGGCAAAAGAGGTCATAGATGCACCGATAGCAAGTAATGCAGTTGCTGACACGATTGCAGCTATTTTTGTTTGCTTTCTCATAATTGAATGCACTCTCCTTTTTATTTGTTTTTGAAATCCCTAATTGCGTTCAAAAGTATGATACTACTTGTTAAAAAATCTTTCAAGACTTTTTTTGTAGAATTACTTTTGTTAACAGTTGACAGTATACGTTATTTTTTTGTTTTTTGCTATATATTTTCTTTATCTATTTTCTTACAAAACTATTACAATGCTTTTCCACAAATATCAACCCGTAATAAGCAGCTCCAAAGCTATCCTTTCGGATATTTCTCCCATATTTATCGCTTTTTCAAGCTCAAGACAGGAAATAACATAATTTTTAAGCATATTTTTATCAAAGCTTCTTACTCGTCCAAGCATTTGAGTGCTTGCATAAGCTGATATTTTTAATACCTTCATTATATCATTTTTATCGCAGCCCTCCAGACTTAGGCTTTTCACCTCTAATAATTGTAAAAATTGCTTGGATATAATAGAGAAAATTTTTCTTTCCGGCTCTTTATTGATAAGCAGTGCCTTATATAAGGACAGTGCCTTATTGGTCTGCTTTATAGATATATATCTTATCATCTCAAAAATTTTTGTTTCCAAATCCTCACTTACTATATCCATAATATCGCTACTGTCTATAATTTCCTTATCCATAGTATAGGCTAATAATTTATCCAGCTCATTTTTGAGATTTTCCATATTTTTACCTGCATAACTTATTAAAAGCTCCATAGCCTGCCTATTTATTTTTCTGCCTTCTTTTGTAATAATATTCAAGCACCAATTTATCAAATCATTTTCAGACGGCTTATCCAGCTCGCAAACATATCCCTTTTCCTTTACCAGCTTATATATCTTATTTTTTTTATCCACATCCTTTTCTACAAAAATAAGAATCGTACTTTTAGGTATATTTTCAACAAGCTCCTGAATTTTTTTATCTGATGAATTTTTGAAATATCCGCTTTCTTCAACTATTATACATCTTCTGCTATCAAAAAAGGGCAGGGTGCGACTTAACTCTCTTAATTTATCTATATCAAGCTCTTTTCCACTAAAATAAGAAAAATTTATTTCATCTTTAATAATCGCTTTTTTTAGTAAATTTTTAAAACTATTCTTCAAATATTCTTCTTTTCCACAAAGAAGATATATACTTTTAAAATCCTTATTTTTTATATCTTTTTGTAAATTCTTCATCTTCACTCCTGATTTTTTCCAAGGATAACTTATCTACATTTAAATATAATGCCATTTTGCTCAAATCAAATATCTGCATATTTTTATTATAAGTATTTTTATTATAAATATTTTTATCAAAATTATTATATATAATATATCTAAGCCTGCTCCTATGACGGATTTCTTTTTTATCGGTGTCAAGCACAAGCCTTAGTGCTTTTTTGGAAAGCATAAGTCCTATATTTTTCTTATCTGTCAAAACAAATTTAAGCTCCCAAAACTTAAATTTTAATTTTTCCTTTTTACCTAAATAAATTATATTTATATTGCTTATTTTATCAATAACCCTCTTATTATTCTTATAATTTATCGGTAATATAACATTTTTTACTTTAATTTTTTTATTTTTTACAAGATCAACAATAGAATTTGAGCTTTCTACATTTTTATCACATATAAATAAAAAATCCAAAGTGTAGGCATTTCTTGAAAGTAAAAACGGCTCTAATATATTATTAGTGAAATATTTATTATCAAATCCTTTTTGTGATATTAATATATTTTTACCTTCTATTTTCATATAAGTATAATTTGCTTTTTTATCAGACAGAAAAAATATTTCATCCTTTTTATGAAAATCAAAAAATAAAATCAAAAGGCTCAGCACAAGCCCTGTCATAAAAAATATAAGGTGAAATATTTTATTTTTTATACTATTTAAAGGCTTTTTGCCAATCATAATCTTAATATATATTATAGGAGCAAAAAGAAAAATATAATATAAAAAAAATTTGAAAATACTCGGACGTTGAACAAGCACTCTATAACTTGGAAGGCTTGAAAAAATAAGGCAAAGTCTTTCATATATATTTATTATAAAATATATAATAGACCTAGATAAGTCGCTTATAATAAAAGCCTTTGGGAAAAGCATTAAAAATGAACAGCAGCATAATATGCTCATAAGAGGTAAAATCAAAATATTTAAAAATATAGCATAGATAGGTATATAAAAAAAGTAATAGGCTATGATAGGTAAATTAATAAGCTGTATGCCAAATAAAATGCTGATATTATCCACAAAACTTTCAAGACACTTTTTTTTGAATTTATTATAAAGGAAAATTTTCTTGATAATATAAGATAAATACTCCTTTGATATGCCGATAGAAAATACTGCCATAAATGATAAGACAAAGGAAGGTTCAAATAAATTATATGGATTTTTCAAAATCAAAAAAGAAGCAACAATACTGAGTGCATTTAAAAGGTCATAGCTTTTTCCTCTATAATTTGCAATAAATAAAATAAAAAGCATATTAACAGCTCTGAAAATGCTTGCCCCGCTACCTATCAGGCTTTGATAAAAAATCAAAATTATATATGACAAAATGCCTGAGCTAAAATAAGAAATTTTCAATTTCTTCCTAAGTAAATAATATATACTCATTCCGATTAGAGAAATATGCAAGCCGCTTATAGCTAAAATATGTGCTATACCATTTTCCTTGAACAAATTATAGATATTTTCATCCAAATGGCCTTTATCACCTAAAAGTATAGCAATAACAAGTCCGGCTTCTTTTTTATTTAAATTATGTAATATATTTTTTTCAAGTCTTTCCTTTAATTTAGGCAAAAGCTTTTTCTCTTTTTTTATTATTTTTATTTTTTGAGCATCCAAAAAATAATATATATTTTTCGATCTATAATATGACCTTGCATCAAATTCTGCATAATTTTTAGGTGGCTTGATTTTTTTCAGCCTGCCACTGATCCGTATAATATCCCCTTCCCTTACTCGCATATCATTGCTTGTCAATATCATAGGAGGCGAGCTTATTTTTAATTTCAAATTATTATATGTAATCTTTTTTACCTTTAATTCATAATCCTTAAGATATGTATTGTCCTCATATATATAGGCAAGTCTATCTAAATTAAGCTTAAAGGTGTAAGCTCTTATACTGGAAATGCTTATAAAAAATACAAAAATAAAATATTTTATTTTATTTTTATTTCTTATAGGTATTATAAAAAAGAATATTAAGATAAATAATATAAAATTTAATATCAATATACTCTGTATATTAAGCTTAAGTCCCGGTAGCTCTCCAAGCATCAAGGCTACAAGCATAATTAAACAGGGTCTTTTTATCATTATTTTTTCTCTTCTATATAATCAAGATTTCTATCAAAGGTTTTTGACAGGTCTACATCATTTATGAATTTATAATTATTCTTACCATTTATTGATATTTGAACCTTGCTTGCATTGCCAAGTAAGGTTATTGAATTACTTATTGAATATATAATAAGCCTATTATTACTTTGATTAAGCACATTAATCAGACTGTCGCTAAAATCAAGATAGCAGGTATTTTCATTAATTGATACACTATTTAATTTTAAATTTATCGGCAATAAAGGGCTTGATTTTTCATCTCTCGGTCCTTTTATAAGCTCTTCTATAACAAGCTTTTCCATACTATTATTAACATCATGCAAGAGAATTCTTTTTTCCTCTTTTAATTTATCGCCTTTTTCATTTGCAAAATATAAGCTCAGCTCTACTTTTTCAAAATTATTTATATTGCTTATGGTATCTACAAATTCTGTAGCGTAAAATATAGGTAAGGGATTACCATTTTCATCACTAAGAGGTTTCTCTCCTAAATTAATCCCTACAAATTCTATTCCTGATATTTGTGTCAAGGTTTTCACGAGACAGGCTCTCGCCAAAATCTCTCTTGTAGGCTTCATCTCACCATAATTATTGTCAAAATTAAGATAAATGATATTGCCCTTAATAGTATATGAGTTAAAGCCAACCTTATCTTCTAAAACCTTTATCATATCCTTATCTCTGGGAACTTTATTCATTTCGTGCATCAGCTCATTGATCAATAAATTTTTATCCCTTGTATCAGTTTTATATTCAACAGAAACTATTGATGTTGCAGTTGAATTCAGATAATAAATATTATAGCTGTCCCCCGTATTTTTATTACTATTTTGCTTATTTGAACAGGCCGCTAAAATAATTATAAGCCCTAAAAAATAAAAATATTTTTTAATTTTTTGCATTAGTATCCACCAATTTATTTTTTTGAATAAGAGGTATTCTTACTGTAAAAGTTGTTCCTTCGGAAACTATAGAATTTAATCTGATAATACCTCCATGCTTTAAAACAAAATTTTTTGCAATAGAAAGTCCAAGCCCCGTGCCACCGGTTTGTCTTGATCTTGCTTTATCAACTCTATAAAATCTATCAAATACCAGCTCCTGTAAATCCTGAGGTATTCCTATACCGTTGTCAATAACCTTGATATAGAAAAATTTGTGATCGGCATCAAGATTAACCTTAACATAGCCTTCGTCCTTATTATATTTTATGGCATTTTCTATAAGATTGTTGATAGCAAGTGAAAGCTTTGTTTCATCCACCTGTGCTTCAACCTCCCTCATGCTTTCAAAGCTAAGCTCTATATTTCTTGTTGCCGCTATAGGTCTCAGCCTTTTTAATATCGCATTTATCATATCATTTATATTTACCATTTCTATATTCAATTCGACATTAGCTTTATCAAGCTTGACCAAGGTAAGCAAATCATCAATAATTTTAGATTCTCTATCTATCTCCTTGCTTATATCCTCCATAAATTCTTTGTATAATTCATTTGGTACCTCTTCCATACTTAATAAGGAATCTGCCAAAACTCTAATAGAGGTTATAGGCGTTTTCAATTCATGAGAAACATTGGAAACAAACTCATCTCTGGATTGATCTATAAGCCTTAATTTTGCCAGGCTTGTATTAATAGTTTTTGATATTTGATGTGTTAATATATATGTATTTTCATCTATATTATAATCAAGTCTTCCATCCGCTATATTAATAAGCTTATTTCTGACTTTATTGAATGGTCTTATCAAAATACCAGATAGAAATATGCTGAACAATACAAAGATTATAGCAAGTACAACTGTAAAAATAATTGCTTTGTCATCAGCATTTAAAATAAGATTTTTAAAATTTTCTGTAGATGATATTATAAGCAAAGCTCCTTCTATATTGCCCTTATTATCCTGTGAATATATAGGGAAGCTTTGTATAATATAATTTTTACCGGCTATATATTTATCTATATTTTCCCCTTGAAATGTTCTTATGACCTCTTTGGCTATTGTTTTTTTATTCAAAGATATATTAAAGGTGTCTTTTATGATAGAAAATCCACTATCTATGACTATTATTCTTCCATCAAATATATCTGCAACTGTATCAAGCTGAACTTCTAAAGCTTTATCTTTTTCTACATTTGACAAATAGCCGCTTGATATTATTTTATCTACTAATATCAAAGACTTGTTCCTAAGAGCAGTCCTCCTATTTTCTATCAAAACCTGATTAAATGTTCTATTTAAAACCTTGGAATCAATCAGAGCCGGTATTAAGGCCATAAATACCATAATGAGTAGCAATATAAATTGAAAATTTATAGGAAATATATTTATTTTTTTTATCTT
>CAMQCZ010000002.1 GCA_946999385.1 uncultured Lachnoanaerobaculum sp. | reverse complement strand
AAATAAAATAAAATAAAATAAAATAAAAGGTAGTATATAATAACATTATATACTACCTTTTATTTTAAATACTGGGCTACTAGGATTCGAACCTAGAAATGGTGGAGTCAGAGTCCACTGCCTTACCATTTGGCGATAGCCCAAAGCTATTTTTATTATACATTCAATATAGATTAAAGTCAATAGTTTATAAATTATATTTTTTCATATGCTGATGCTTTATAACTTTTATAAAAATCAAGATTTCATATATAGATACCGGCTTGAATAGATATCTTATTAGGATGATATTAGTTAGCTTAAAAAGTTTATAAAAAATATGATGAAATACAAGATTAATATAAAATGACTTTTATAAGCTTTTAATGTACGATTACTTGATTTTATTTGAAATACAAGCCGATTTTTTATTTTTAGCCTTTTCTAAATTTTGTAATTCTTCATTTAATAAATCCTCAAGTGTAATATTATCAACTACTTGATTTATAGCATCTTCAATTTTTTTGAAAAGCTTTCTTGTAACACATACATTATCTTTTTCGCATGGCTCACTTCCATCATCAAGACAAAATACAGGTGCTAAAGAACCCTCAGTAACTCTTAAAATATCTCCTACTGTATATTCTTCAGGAGATTTAGCTAATATATATCCACCTAAGGCACCACGAATACCTTTTACATATCCGGCTTTTGTAAGTGTAGAAACTATCTGTTCAAGATATTTTTCGGATATACCCTGATTTGTTGATACTTGTATTATTTTAGTTGGTATATTAGGGTGCATTGCAAATTCTATCATCATCCTTATGGCATATCTACCACGTGTCGAAATTCTCATAAATACATCTCCTATATTTAAACTGTTTTATTATTCTATCAAATATAATAATAAAAGTAAATATTACATTCAGAAGATACAAAAATCATAAAATAAAGTTCATATATATAAAATCAGTTATATAGATATATAAATATATTATTATGATTTTTATTTTAAAGACAAATAATTATTATTCTTTTAATTATAAGTTTTTTATGGTATATTACAGACAGCTTTAATGAAGATATAATATCAAGGAGAATATATGAATTTAGATGATATAAGATTTGATAATGATGAAGATAGAAGAAAATATTTGACTGAATTAGCTAAATTAAAAAAAATAAGAGAAGAAGAAGAAAAAACAAAGGAAAAGCTTAAATCATATATAAAAAATGAAGCCTCTAATGATTATGATTTAGATGTACCTAATTTTAATAGAAATGATAATTATGATGATTATGATAATAATCAAGCTAAACAAGCTTTGAATAATAGAATTTCAAAAAATTCTCCGACATATAATGGCAATAATAAAAAGAAAAAAAATAAAAAGAAAAAGAAAAAAAAGAAAATAATTCTTTTTTTACAAATTTTATTACTATGCTTTATTGGCTTTTGTCTATATGTAGCCTTTATTTTATTTAATGCAAAGGAAAAAGGCTTTTATACTGTTGCTATTTTTGGACTTGATTCAAGAGACGGTAAGCTTGGGAAAGGTGCTTTAGCGGACGTTAATATGATTGCAAGCATTAATAAAGAAACGGGAGATGTTAATCTTGTGTCTGTATATAGGGACAGTTATACGGAGATAGACGGAAAGGGTACTTTTCATAAACTTAACGAAGCATATTTTAAAGGGGGACCTAAGCAGGCGGTTGATGCACTTGAAAGAAACTTAGATATAAAAATAGATGATTATGCTACATTTAACTGGAAGGCGGTTGCTCAGACTATAAATATTTTAGGTGGTATAGATCTTGAAATTACAAAGCCTGAATTTAAATATATTAATAGCTTTATAACTGAAACTGTAAATTCAACTAAAATAGGATCGGTTCAGCTGAAAAATCCCGGCATGCAGCATCTTGACGGTATTCAGTCGGTAGCTTATGCCAGATTAAGACTTATGGATACAGATTTTAATAGGACTCAACGTCAAAGAAAGGTAGTTGAATTAACACTTGATAAGGCTAAGCAGGCTGACTTTTTGACCTTGAATCATATTTTAACTACAATATTCCCACAAATTTCAACAAGCCTAAGTTTAAATGATATTTTGCCATTTGCAAAAAATGTAGGAAAATATCATTTGGCAAAAACTACAGGCTTTCCTTTTGAGAAGACAACAAAGGTTGTAAATAAAAGAGATTATGTTATTGTTGTTTCATTAGAGGATAATGTTATTGAATTACATAAATTTTTATATGGTGATAATATTTTTTATACGCCAAGCTCTTATTTGAAAAATTTAAGCAGGCAAATTATGGAAAATACCGGTATCTATAAAGACAAAAATACTAATATTAATGTAGAGCTTGATTCTGATAAAACAAAAAATAAAGTACAGAAAAATACTAATATTGATGAAAGTATACATAAGTCTGAAATTAAGGAGCAAGCCTCTAAAGAGCAGGAAAGCAAAGCTTTGGAAACTAAAATTCAAGAAAGTGAATCTGAAGCTGATACTAAGCAAGATAATATAGATAATAAAAATGATCCTGCTGTTTTAAATATAGAAGAGGATGATGAATTGGAAAGCAAAAAACATCAGGACAATTTTAATTCAAAAAATAATGATGATATAGGAAACGGCCCAGACTTTGATGCTTCTTCAAATATTAAAGACAAAAAGAATATAGATGGAAAAGTGAAAAATGATGCAAGTAATACAAATAATTTAAAAGCTTCTAAGCAGGTAGAACAGGATAAAAATATACAGGAAGGTTCTGAATATGGGCCTGATTCTAAAATAGAAAAATAATTTATTATAATTTTGCTATATAAAATGTTTACTTTATATTAATTTAACAAAATATAACAAAAAATTAAAACAATGAATAATACTATTCAAAAAGTAATAAATATTTAATTAAAAAATAACTTGATATACTTATTTAAAGTAGTATAATAGGCAACCGAAAAGATAATTCTTTTCAAATATATTTTTAAAAGAGGAGAAAAAATGAAGAAATTTATTGTACTTTCATCAGTAATAGCTACTATGGCTTTAGCTACAGCTTGTTCAACAGCTACAAAGCAAGATGATACAAAAGCTGCAGTAGAGAGTCAAGAGAGTCAAGAGAGTCAAGAGCAAAGTGTTGCAAAGGACGAAGAAACATCAGCAGAAGAAACATCAGCAGAAGCAGAAGAAAAAGAAGCTGATAAGGCTTCAGATGTTAAAGAAGTAAGTGGAGTTGTATCAGATAAGAAGAATTTAGTATTTAATTTAACTGATGATAAGGATAAAACTTATAGCTTTTCATTTGAAGAAGCACCAAAGGGATTTGATGAAATCCAAGATGGAGACAAGGTTAAGGTTACATTTAAGGGTGAATTATCAGAGGTTGATCCTATAACTGATGTTGTTTCTATTGAAAAATTAGATAAATAGAATTTTTATAAGATAAAAGATACTAAGGAATATTTGTATATATTCTTTGGTATCTTTTATTTTATTTAAAAATTTAATCTTATATTTTATATTAATACATTTAAGATATAATTATAATTTTGTAGAATTTTTGTTAATATATTTAAAAAGTAGAATAAATATTAAGAAGGCTTTAGTTGTAAAAGAGATAAAAGAAAATATTGTTATATGAGAGTATCATATATATGGGTATTTACTATTAAGATTTCTATAATATTTTACTTGTAAAGTCATAATATATACATAAATATAAAAATTTGATATAATGAAAAAAATTATAAAATAAGGAGATAGATTTGAGTATTATAGAAAGTATTATAGATATTCCTGCTGAGCATGAAAAGAATGTTTGTGGTCAATTAGATATATATTTAAAAAAAATAGAAAGAACTCTTAATGTTAGCCTTATTGAGAGAAATGGAGAAATAAAATTAATAGGCTCAGAGCAAAGTGTAGCAAAAGCAAAGTCGATATTTACAACACTTATTGAACTTTCTAAAAGAGGTAATCAAATAAGTGAACAAAATGTTGATTATGCTATATCTTTATCTTTTTCAGAAGGAGAAGATAAGATACTTGAGATAGATAAGGATGTAATAGCAAAAACTATATTAGGAAAATCAATAAAGCCTAAAACCTTAGGTCAAAAGCAATATGTTGATTTAATAAGAAATAAAATGATTGTTTTTGGAGTAGGTCCTGCAGGAACCGGAAAAACATACTTAGCAATGGCTATGGCTATACAAGCTTTTAAGAATTCAGACGTTAGTAGAATAATACTTACAAGACCTGCAATAGAAGCCGGTGAAAGGTTAGGATTTTTACCGGGAGATTTGCAAAGTAAAATAGATCCTTATTTGAGACCCTTGTATGATGCCTTATACCAAATAATGGGACCTGATTCATATTTAAATAATTCTGAAAAAGGATTGATAGAGGTTGCACCATTGGCATATATGCGAGGCAGAACCTTGGATAATGCTTATATTATATTAGATGAAGCACAAAATACTACACCGGCACAAATGAAAATGTTTCTTACAAGAATAGGCTTTGGTTCAAAGGTTATCATAACAGGAGATCAAAGTCAAAAGGATTTACCATCAGGGCAGACCTCCGGCTTGGATATGGCACTTAAAATTTTGAAGGATATAGATGATATAGGTATTTGTCATTTAACAAATAAGGATGTTGTAAGGCATCCATTGGTACAAAAAATAGTGGAAGCATATGATAAATTTGAAAATAAAAATAAAAGATCAAGTAAAAAATAAAGTAGGAATAGTATGACAATATATATTGAGTATGAATCTAAACAAAAATTACATATACCATACAAAAAAATTATAGAAGATAGTATTAATATATCTTTAAATTATGAAAAAGTACCATATGAATGTGAAATAAGTGTTACTATAGTTGATGAAGATAGAATTCATGATATAAATAAAGAATTTAGAAATATTGATAAGGCTACTGATGTTCTTTCTTTTCCATTAAATAATTTTTCTTCACCTGCCGATTTTGAAAATTTTGATGAACAAAATGCAAGCTTTAATTATGATACAGGTGAGCTTATGCTTGGAGATATAATCTTATCATCAGCTCATATTATAGATCAAGCAAAAGAATATGGACATACAAGGAAAAGAGAATTAGCATTTTTAGTAATACATAGTGTTTTACACTTATTAGGTTATGATCATATTGATAAAGCAGATGAAGAGCTTATGTTTGAAAGGCAAAAAAATATATTGGAGATGGGTGGATATAAAAGATGAAATTGACGAAATATCTATATTTAATAATATTTTTATTTCTTATTACATTAACAGCTTGTCAAAAAGAAGAAGATAAAATTATAGAAAGTAATATAGATACAAATATAAAAATTGATACTAATAATAAAGAACAAAAAACCGAGCCCTTACCTTCAAAAAATCAGAATGAACCTGAGCATGATAAAAATGGACGTATTATAAAAGATAATAAAGTAGAATCATTTTTAAGCGGTAAATTTGTTGATAAGGAAATTGGCTATAAAAGACCACTTGCTATTATGATAAGTAATGATAAGGAAGCTTTGCCAAATTATGGATTGAGTAAAGCGGATATAGTATATGAAGCCCCTGCTGAAGGACAAATGAATAGGTATTTGGCTTTAATAGAAGATTATTCAGGACTTGATAGAATAGGAAGTGTTAGAAGTGCAAGAACATATTACACTTATTTTGCAAGGGAATGGAATGCAATTTTATTTCATTTTGGTCAATCAAGCTTTGCATTGGAATATTTAAAAAATATGGATCATGTAAATGGTGTAGATAGTGGCAATGCTTATTTTTATCGTACAAAGGATAGGAAAAAGCCACATAATGCATATACAAGTTCTGCTTTAATAAATGAGGCAATAAAAAAATTTAAATATAAAGTTGATTATGATACTGAATATAAAGGAAATATAAAATTTGTTGATGATCAGAATTTGGAGAATGGTTTAGAAGCAAAGACAGTAAAAGTAGGTTATGCATTAAATAAAGCATATTTCGAATATTCTGAAAATGATAAATTATATTATAGATATCAATATGGCAAAAAACATATTAGTGATAATAAGCAAATAGCTGTTGATAATATTATTTTAAGCTATAATAGAATGACACATTATGCTACTACTGAATATCGAGATATTGCTTTACATGAAGAAATGGATGGATATTTTATCACAAGAGGTAAATTTATTCCTATCAAAATATTGAAAAGAAGTCCATATGGAACTACATATTATTATGATATGGATGGCAATGAAATAAAATTCAATCGTGGAAAAACTTGGATTTGTATAATAGATAAAAAGGATTATTCTAAGACGGAGATATTGGATTCACATGAAAGAAGAACAAACAATTAAAGCTAAAAAAGATAATTTTATTATTCAAGGTTTTATACTTGCTATAGCCGGTATCTTGGTTAGAATAATAGGGCTTATATATAGGATACCATTAACTAATATAGTTGGCGAGGAGGGTATGGGATATTATTCTCAAGCATTTAATATATATTCAATTACTTTATTATTATCCTCATATAGCTTGCCACTTGCAGTTTCAAAAATGATATCGTCAAAAATAGGAAAAAGAGAATATATAAATGCTAATAGAATATTTAAGGTAGCACTTATTTATGCTACTATTGTTGGATTTATAGGCTTTTGTCTTATTTATTTTTTTTCAGATGCACTTTCTGAATTGGTTTTTAATATGCCTCCTGTCAGCATAGCATTAAAAGCTTTGGCTCCAACTATATGGATAATGGCATATCTGGGAGTTTTCAGAGGATATTTTCAGGGGCATTCCACAATGCTTCCTACAGCCGTATCTCAAATAATAGAGCAGGTTATAAATGCAATATTTAGTATATTTGCCGCAAGATATCTAAGCAATATGGCAATAAAGCAATCAAAAAATCTTACTATAGTTAGAGCTTATGGTGCCTGTGGCGGTACTGTAGGAACAGGCTTAGGAGCTTTGTCGGCATTACTAAGTCTAATATTATTATTTTTATTAGTTATTAAAATTCTTAGAGAAAGAAATAAAAGAGATAGAAGTATTAGCAAAGAATCATATATAAAATTAAGTAAAATTTTATTTTTAACAGTAGTTCCTGTTATAGCAAGTACAGCTATATATAATATAAATACTGTAATAGATGGTGCTATTTTTGGACATAATGTCAGCTCCTTAAATGATTTTTCTAAAACTGCAAAGGATTTTGGGGTTTATACAAGTAAATATTTAGTTTTAGTAAATGTACCGGTAGCTATAGCAAATGCACTTTCAAGCTCGCTTATTCCCGAGCTTAGTAAGGCTAAGGCAAATAGAGATAATAAAACTTTAAGAGCCAATATAGCACTTGCAATAAGGACTGCACTTTTAATAAGTATTCCTGCAAGCTTAGGTCTTGCAATTCTTGCAAAGCCTATTATAACACTTCTTTTTGGTAATAGCCCTCTTGCTGTCAAGCTTATGCAAATGGGTTCTATCGTTGTTATATTATATTCGCTTTCAACTATTAGCAATGCAATATTGCAGGGAACAAATAATATGAGTGTTCCTGTAAGAAATACATTTTATGCTTTGATTTTACATATAATAGTTCTGATATTATTTTTAAATTTTTTAAAAATGGGTATTTATGCTTTGGTATTGGCAAATATAATTTTTGCTTTTCTTATTTGTCTTTTTAATGCCATATCCATAAAAAAAAGGCTGAGATATAGGCAGGAAATATTTAAGACATACTTAATGCCATTTATATGTTCTTTATTTATGGGAATTATAATATTTATCATTTATATAATTATTGATAAATTTATTAAAAGTAATTTTATAGCATGCTTAATACCTGGTATAACAGCTATATTTGTATATTTTTATTTATTAATAAAAACCGGAACTATTACAGAAAGAGAATTACTTTTTTTGCCGAAGGGTAGAATAATATTAAAAATTCTAAAAAAATATAAATTGATTTAAGGAAATATATGAAAACATTGATTATAGGTGGGGGACTTTCGGGATTATTCTGTGCTATTTTAGCCAAGCAAAAAAATATTGATATAAGTATAATAGAACATAATAAAGAATTAGGTAAGAAAATACTTGCAACAGGAAATGGAAGATGTAATTTTACAAATAGAATACAATCTATAGATAAATATTATAATAATGAAAGAGCGTTTGAAATAATTTGTGAAAATTCATTTGAAAAATCCATTTCATTTTTTAAATCCTTAGGAATTGAAGAGTTTGACAAGGATTCATATATTTATCCATATTCTATGCAAGCTTCTCAAGTTAGAGATAGCCTTGAATTGATGCTTAAATATCTTAATATAAAGATATATTTAGAAAGTATCATTGTAAAAATAGATAAAATTGGAAATGCTTATGAAATTATACTTGAAAATGGCAAAAAAATGATTTTTGACAATATAATATTTGCAAGCGGAGCTAAGGCCTTTCCAAGCTCGGGTAGTGATGGCAGTATATTAAAAATTTTAGATAGACTTAAAATTAAATATAACTATTTTTTGCCATCACTTTGTCCTATATATTGTAAAGAAAAGGATTTTTAAAAATTGCGGCAGGTACCAGAGCTATGGCAAATGTAAGTGTCCTTATTGATAAAAATCCTGTATTATCAGATTATGGACAGGTGCAAATTTTGCCTGATAGTTTATCCGGAATACCGATTTTTCAATTAAGTCCGATTATTAATAAAGCCTTTTATCAAAAAAAGGAAATCTCAATTATTATTGACTTTTTGCCAAATATAAGTGATAAATTGAATTTCTTGAAGAATAGATTAAATTTAAGGCAACTAAAGACAGTTAAAAATTTATTATTAGGTGTAATAAATGACAGGCTTGCATTAGCCATTTATAAAAGAGCAAGGATAAAAGAAAATACTCCTATAGAAAATCTAAATGAAAAGGATTTGGAGGTATTGGCTAATATATTAGGAAAATCTTTATTTAACGTGGAAAAAATATCTGATTTTAATAAGGCACAGGCGTGCAGTGGAGGGATAAGCTTGTCTGATTTAAATGACAGGCTTGAGCATAAAAAGTATAAAAATATGTATTTTATTGGAGAAATAATTGATGTTAATGCCATGTGTGGCGGTTATAATTTTCAATGGGCATTTTCAAGTGCGGCTCTGGTAGCAACAAGCTTGGAAAATCAGGGAAATTTAGAAAGGTAAAGATGCTTAGAATAAATAATTTAAAAATAAGTATATTACATAGCAAAGTAGATTTGATAAAAAAAATTGTAAAAACTTTAAAAATAAAGGAAAGTGATATTCTATCTTACAAAATCAAAAGGCAGTCTTTGGATGCGAGAAAAAAAGAAGATATTTTATATTCATACAATATAGATGTAGAGCTTAAAAAGGAAGATATTGTACTTAAAAAGCATAAAAATAATATTAATATTTTTAAAGCAGAGGATAAAAAATATAAAATAGAAGCTATGGGAGATAAAAATCTGAATCATAGGATAATAGTTGTAGGATTTGGCCCTGCCGGTATATTTGCAGCTTTAAGCTTGTCAAGAGCAGGCTTTAAACCCTTGATTATTGAACGTGGAGAAGATATAGATAGAAGAAGCATTAGTGTAGATAAGTTTTGGAAAGATGGCATACTAAATGAAGAATCAAATGTTTGCTTTGGAGAGGGTGGTGCCGGAGCTTTTTCAGACGGAAAATTAAATACCTTGGTAAAGGATTTAAATGGCAGAAATACCTTTGTGTTGGAAACATTAGTTGAGCATGGAGCAGATAAGAGGATACTATATGATTATAAACCTCATATTGGAACAGATAAGTTAAAAGATGTGGTTAAAAATATAAGAAAAGAAATTCTATCATTGGGTGGAGAAATAAAATTTAATACATGTATGAAAGAAATTATTTGTAAGGATAATGAAGTACAGGCTGTTAAATTAAATAATGATGAAATTATAAAAACAAACATATTAATTTTGGCTTGCGGACATAGTGCAAGAGATACCTTTTATATGTTGAATGATAAAAAGGTTGATATGAAAGCTAAAAAATTTGCCGTTGGTATTAGAGTTATACATTCACAAAAAAATATAGATAAAGCACAATTTGGTAATAAATTTTATGAGAAATTATCGCCTGCACCATACAAATTAACCTGTACCACCTCAAATAATAGAGCAGTGTATTCTTTTTGTATGTGTCCCGGAGGATATGTAATAAATTCATCAAGTGATAAAAATCATTTGCTTATAAATGGTATGTCATATAATGATAGAGCAAGTGGATTTGCAAATTCAGCAATTATAGTAGCTGTTGATGAAAATGATTTTAAAAATAATGATTTATTTGCAGGTATGCATTACCAGGAGGAATTGGAAAAGCTATGCTATAAGCTTGCCAAGGGTAAGATTCCTATTCAATTATACAAGGATTTTATAAAAAATGAGACCGGTAATTTAGATAATATAAAGGATATTCCAATAAAGGGGGCATATGTAAGCTTTGATTTAAATAAAATATTACCTGATTATATTTCTACAAGTATAAAAGAAGCATTTATAGCTTTTGATAAAAAAATCAAAGGCTTTGCTTGTGATGATGCCATATTATTAGGAGTAGAAACCAGAACCTCTTCACCTATAAGAATAAATAGAGGTGATGATTTTCAGGCAAATATAAAGGGCTTATTTCCTTGTGGAGAAGGAGCAGGTTATGCCGGAGGGATAACAAGTGCAGCTATGGACGGCTTGAAAATTGCAGAGTTTATTAATAAAACATATAAAGTATAGGAGTATGATATGTTGGACAGAAAATATCTAAAGGATAAAAAAAGAATAGTAATAAAGATAGGTTCATCAAGTATTACACATGAAAAAACAGGTGAATTAAATCTTTTGAAAATAGAAAAATTAGTTAGACAAATAGCTGATTTAAAGGGAGAAGGAAAAGAGGTTATTTTAGTTTCTTCAGGTGCTATTGCAGCAGGAAGACATACCATGAAATATGAAAATAGACCCGATAGTTTGGCAAAAAAGCAAGCTTTTGCAGCTATCGGACAGGCAAAGCTTATGATGGTTTATCAGAGAATATTTTCAGAATATAATATCGTAGCCTCACAAATACTTATGACTAAATCAACTATAGTAGATAAAGAAGCAAGGTTAAATGCTCATAATACTTTTTTGGAGCTGCTTAAGCTTTCATCTTTGCCTATAGTAAATGAAAATGATACTATAGCAACAGATGAAATTAAGGTTGGTGATAATGATACACTTTCAGCTATAGTTGCCTCTTTGGTTGATGCTGATTTGCTTATTTTAATGTCTGATATAGATGGATTGTATACAGATGATCCTCATATAAATAAAAATGCAAAATTTATTCCTATAGTTGAAGATATTGATAATAATATAATTTCATTAGCAAAAAATACAAGCTCGGATATTGGCACCGGAGGTATGGAAACAAAGATTCATGCTGCAATGATTAGCACATTTTCAGGTGCTGATATGATTATAGCCAATGCAAATAGATTGGAAAATATTTCTGATATATTTGAGGGCAAAAGTATAGGGACTTTATTTTTAGCTAACAAAAAAGAAGGATATAATTTGGTTGATGATTTAAATTAGGAGGAAAAAATGAGCTTGGACATAAATAGAATAAATGAGTTGGCGAGAAAAGCCAAGGAATCTGAATTAACTGTTGAAGAAAAAAAAGAACAAGAACAATTAAGAAAAAAATATATTAAAAATATAAGAGAAAGTTTAAGAGCTAATTTAAATAATATTTCAATTATAGAAAAAGATGGTTCTATTACTGATTTAGGTAAAAAATATGGTAAGATAAAAAATGAAAAAAACTGATATAAGAAAAATTATTTTGAAAAAGAGAAATTCACTTTCCGAAATGCAATTAGAGGAAGAAAATGAGTATGCTTTAAGTTTGATAGAGGAATTTTTTGATGAATATATAAGTAAATATAAAAAAGAAAGTTTAAATATATGTGCTTTTTTTCCATTAGAAAGAGAAATAAACATATGTAAATTTTATCAGAAGATATTAGATAATAAATATGATATAAATATTAATCTATTATTTCCGAGAGTTGAAAATAGAAATATGAATTTTTATAGGATATCAAGCTTTGAAGATTTAGAAAAGGGAAGCTATAATATAATGGAGCCTAAAAAAAATAATAAATTATTTGAATATATAAAAAATAGCTTAGTATTGGTTCCCTGCGTAGGTATTCATAAAAAAAATTTTAGATTAGGCTATGGTGCAGGCTTTTATGATAGATATTTTAAGGATAATAAAAATAATTATTTTGTAGGTCTGACTCATTCTTTTTCAAAATCCTTGGAGTTTGAGTATGAAATACATGATATAAAAATGCAATATATTATTTAAAATTTCAAAAAATATAGCTTTATATTTATGATTTATGATACAATTAAAATATTAAAATAATTGAGGTTTATTATGAGTAAAAAGAAGAGAATTTTATTAAAATTAAGTGGAGAAGCTTTGTCACTAAAATCACCAAGTATCGGATATGATGAAGCTAAGATAAAAGATATTGCTAAGCAAATAAAAGAAGGTTTGGAAAAAAATATAGAAATTGCTATTGTTATTGGTGGGGGCAATTATTGGAGAGGAAGAAGCAGTAAGGATATTGATAGAACAAAAGCAGATCAGATAGGTATGCTGGCTACAATAATGAATTGTATATATGTTTCTGAAATATTTAGAAGTCAAGGCATTGATACAGATATATATTCACCTTTTATTTGTGGTACTATGACTAAGCTTTTTTCAAAGGATGAAGCGATTAAAAGTCTTAAAGAATCAAAAGTTGTATTTTTTGCAGGAGGAACCGGACATCCATATTTTTCAACGGATACAGGCATAGCTCTTAGGGCAACAGAATTAGAAGCTGATATTATTCTACTTGCAAAATCTATAGATGGTGTTTACGACAGTGATCCTAAAATTAATAAAGAAGCAAGAAGATATGATGAAATAAGTATTGAAGAAATAATTAAAAATAAACTTGAAGTTATTGATTTGACAGCTTCAGTAATGTGTATGCAAGCTAATATACCTCTTTTTATTTTTGATTTAAATGAAAAGGATAGTATTAAAAATGCAATAAATGGAAAAATAAATGGAACAAAGGTTATTATTTAGGAGGAAATATGCAAAATACGATTAATTCATATGAAGATAAGATGAAAAAAACTATAGATGTATTACAGGGTGAGTTTATGCAGATTCGTGCGGGAAGAGCCAATCCACATATTTTAGATAAGATTAAGGTTGATTATTATGGAAGTGCAACTCCATTACAGCAAGTTGGTAACATATCAGTTCCGGAACCACGTATTATACTCATTCAGCCATGGGAAAAAAGTCTTTTGAAAGAAATAGAAAAGGCTATAAATATGTCGGATATAGGTATAAATCCTACAAATGACGGAAGCAGTATAAGACTTGTATTTCCTGAATTAACAGAAGATAGAAGAAAAGAGCTTGCAAAGGATATTAAGAAAAAAGGTGAAGCTGCCAAAATTGCGATTAGAAATATAAGAAGAGATGCTATTGATGCTATCAAAAAGCTTGAAAAATCAGGAGAAATAACAGAAGATGATTTGAAAAGTGGAGATTCAAAGGTTCAAAAAATAACTGATAAGGCTATAGAAAAAATAGATATAAATGTTGATAATAAAGTTAAGGAAATAATGACAGTATAATATTTTGGATTTTGAGGTAATAATGAAAGAAAATATTCAAATACCCAAGCATGTAGCAATTATTTTAGACGGCAATGGAAGATGGGCAAAAAAAAGATTGTTACCAAGGGCTATGGGACATAAAGCCGGTTGTGAAGCTTTAGAAAGGACAGTAGAGGATTGTGCAAGATTAGGAATACAATATTTGACAGTCTATGCTTTTTCTACTGAAAATTGGAAAAGAAGTAAAGAAGAAATAAATTCACTTATGAATCTTTTTAGAGCTTATATGAAAAAGATGCTTGTTTTAGCAAAAAATAATAATATAAAAGTTTCTATGATAGGTGATAAATCTAGATTTGATAAAGATATTATAGATAATATTGATATTTTGTTGGAAGAAACTAAGGATAATACCGGAATGGTATTTACATTTGCTATTAATTATGGCTCAAGAGATGAAATAAGAAGAGCAATTGTTAAAATTATAGATGACGATATAAAAAAAGAGGATATTACAGAAGAATTAATTTCCTCTTATTTAGATACTTGCCACCTGCCGGATCCTGAGCTTTTAATAAGAACAAGTGGAGAATTTAGACTTAGTAATTATTTATTGTGGCAAATTGCTTATACTGAAATTTATATAACTGATTTATTATGGCCTGATTTTAATAAAGCTGAATTAATAAAAGCGATAGAAGCTTACAATAAAAGAGAAAGAAGATTCGGAGGGCGTCTATGTTTATAACTAGACTTATCAGCGGGATTATTTTAGTTTTATTTTCGATTTTTATAATAAATACAGGTGGATTATTATTATGGGGAAGTACACTTTGTTTATCATTAATTGGATTATATGAATTATATAAAGCATTAAAGCTTGAAGGAAAATTCACATCATATTTGGGATATTTATGTACTATAGTTTATTATCTATTAGTTTTAAATAAAAAAGAAGATTATACAATATTATTATTTATAGTAACATTACTCATTTTTTTATCATTTTATGTATTTACCTTTCCGGAATTTAAAACAGAACAGATAAGTACGGCTTTCTTTGGAATACTTTATGTGTCAGTTTTATTTTCGTACATTTATAAAGTTAGAATATATACTGATGGTAAATATTTAGTATGGCTTATTATTTTGTCAGGCTGGGGTAGTGATACTTGTGGCTATGCTATTGGTATTTTATTTGGAAAACATAAAGCTTTTCCTAAACTTAGTCCAAAAAAATCTATAGAAGGTTATATTGCAGGAGTTGTGGGAGCAAGCTTGCTTGGGTTTATATATTCAATATTTTTACAAAATAAATTTTCGGATTTAAACAGTCCTGTGTTTAAAATAACTTGTGCCTGTGCTATAGGTGCAATAATTTCTCAAATAGGAGATTTAGCGGCCTCTGCAATTAAGAGAAATCATAATATTAAGGATTTTGGAAATATTATTCCCGGGCATGGAGGTGTATTGGATCGTTTTGACGGAGTATTATTTACTGCACCTGCAATATTTTTTGCATTAGTTTTTATTTAAGAGGTTTTTATGAAAAACATTTCAATTTTAGGTTCTACCGGCTCTATAGGTAGGCAGACACTTGATATAATAAGAAGAAATAAAGATGTTAATATAGTCGCTCTTGCCTGTTGCTCAAATATAAAATTATTTGAAGAACAGGTTAAAGAATTTAAACCAAAATATGTTTGCATTTTTGAAAAAGAGGCTTCAGAAAAATTTAAAAGTAAGTTCAGTTTTTTAGAATGTAAAGTTTTAACAGGTATGTCAGGACTTATAGAAATTTCCACACTTGATGAAATTGACTTGGTGCTTACAGCTTTAAGTGGAATGATAGGAATAGTTCCAACTGTTAAGGCTATAGAGGCTAAAAAAGATATAGCTCTTGCAAATAAAGAGACTCTTTGTTGTGCAGGTCATATTATTATGCCTTTAGCAAAGAATATGAATGTTAATATATTACCTGTAGACAGTGAGCATAGTGCAATATTTCAATGTTTACAAGGTAATAAGGATAATAAAATTTCGAGGATTTTACTTACTGCCAGTGGAGGTCCATTTCGAGGATTTACAAAGGAAATGTTAAAAAATGTTACTTTGGCAGATGCTTTAAAGCATCCTAACTGGTCTATGGGAAAAAAGATAACCATTGACAGTTCTACTATGGTTAATAAGGGATTGGAGCTTATAGAGGCTTATCATTTATTTGGGATAGATGCTAAAAATATAGAAATTGTTGTTCAACCAAGCTCGATTATTCATTCTATGATCGAATATGAGGACGGAGCAGTTATGGCACAAATGGGTTCACCTGATATGCGTTTACCTATACAATATTCAATATACTATCCTGAAAGAAGATATTTAAATACTGAAAGACTCGATTTTAGTAAATTAAACCGTCTGGAATTTAATAAGCCGGATGAAAAGGTCTTTGAAGCACTTAGTCTTGCAAGGTTGGCTATTACTACCGGAGATAGCTTGCCAACTGTTTTCAATGCTGCAAATGAATATGCAGTAAAATTATTTTTAAAAGAAGAAATAAAATATTTAGATATAATAGAAATGATAAAATATGCAATGAATGAGCATAAAATAATTAAAAATCCAAGTATAGAGCAAATATTGGATATAGAAAAGAAGGTTTATCAAGTTTTGGAAGGCTTTAAAAGGTGTAATATATGAATATAATTATTGCTTTAGTGATTTTTAGCATCATTGTAAGCATACATGAGTTTGGACATTTTATATTTGCAAAAATCAATGATATAGAGGTTTTGGAATATTCTATAGGAATGGGACCTAAAATCTTGAAATTTCAAGGTAAGGAAACCTTATATTCTTTAAAGCTTCTACCCTTAGGCGGTTCTTGTCGTATGCTTGGAGAAGATGATCTTAATGAAAATGAAATAGATGAAAATAGAAAAAATAGAAGTTTTGCGGCAAAATCTGTATGGGCAAGATTTATGGTTGTCTTTGCAGGTCCTTTATTTAATTTTATTTTAGCTTTTATTTTAGCTATGTTTGTTTTGGCAAATACAGGTATAGATAAGCCTATAATAGCAGATACTATTAAAAATTTTCCGGCTCAGGAAGCGGGTATAAGAAAAGGCGATATAATAAGTAAAATAAATGGTAAAAATGTTTATATATTGAGAGATTTTTTATTATATAATATGCTTAATAATCCACAAAAATATGATATTGAAGTTAAAAGACTTGAAAATAATAAATATAGAATATATAAATATCAGCTTGAGCCTAAAATGGATACAAAAATTTCAAAAAAAATTATAGGAATAACTTGGGACACAAATCAACATAAGCTTAATTCTATAACAGATTTATTGAAATATAGTTTATATGAAATTTATTTTAATATAAAAAATACATTATTAGGATTAAAAGCTATATTTACAGGACTTATTGGACTTGATCAAATAAGTGGACCTGTAGGAATAGTGAACTTTGTCAGTCAAACTGTGGATACATCAAAAAAATATGGATTACATATACTTATTTTATCTTTAGCTAATTTAATGATACTATTAAGTGCCAACTTAGGTGTTATGAATTTATTGCCTATACCTGCTCTTGATGGTGGCAGACTTATATTTTATTTATTTGAAATATTAACACATAAAAGGCTTAACAAGAATATCGAAACATATGTTCATATAACCGGTTTTATAGTTTTGATGCTATTTATGGCATTTATAATATTTAATGATATATTGAAGATAGTAAATAGATAGGAAAATATGGAAAGAAGAAAAACAAGAGAAATAAAAATAGGCAATAAAGCTATAGGTGGAAATAATCCTATACTTATTCAATCTATGTGTAATACTAAAACTGAAGATGTGAAAAATACCGTTGAGCAGATTTTGAGCTTGGAAAAAGAAGGCTGTGAAATAATAAGAGTTGCTATTCCTAATGTGGAGGCGGCTAAGGCTATAAAAGAAATAAAGAAAAATATTCATATTCCATTAGTAGCGGATATACATTTTGATTATAAATTAGCTTTACTTTCTATAGAAAATGGAGTGGATAAAATAAGAATAAACCCGGGAAATATAGGTGGAATTGATAGAATAAAGGCTGTTGTTTCTGCTTGTAAGCAAAGGAATATACCTATCAGAGTAGGAGTAAACTCCGGTTCACTCGAAAAAAAATTTATTGAAAAATATCATGGGGTTACAGCTTTAGGGATTGTAGAATCTGCTATAGACAAGGTTAATATTATAAGAGATTTGGATTATGAAAATATTGTTGTAAGTATAAAATCAAGTGATGTCCTTATGTGTATTAAAGCACATGAAATTTTATCACAAAAAATAGACTTTCCTTTACATATAGGTATAACAGAAGCAGGAACTGTAAAAAGAGGTATGATTAAATCAAGTATTGGTCTTGGGATTATTTTATATCAAGGTATAGGTGATACTATAAGAGTATCACTTACTGGCAGTCCATTAGAGGAAATAAGATGTGCTAAGCATATTTTACAAACATTAGGACTTAGAAAAAATGGTATAGAATTGGTTTCATGTCCTACTTGTGGGAGAACAGATATTGATTTGATTGAATTAGCAAATAAAGTTGAAGAAATGATTTCACACTATGATTTGGATATTAAGGTTGCAGTTATGGGCTGTGTTGTCAATGGTCCGGGAGAAGCCAAGGAGGCTGATATAGGTATTGCAGGAGGTAAAGGTAACGGTATAATTATAAAAAAAGGTGAAGTTATCAAAAGATTAAATGAAGATGAATTATTAGATGCATTGAAAAATGAGCTGGATATATTAGTAGCTGAAAAAAATTGTGGTAAGGAGTAAAATGAAAGCTTTTAAAGATGTTTTTTTAGACTTTAAATTTGAAAATTCTACATTGGAAGAATTATCTAAATACATAAATATTATAAGGATCAGTTCAAATCAAAAATTAGATTGTCTTACTATATATATAAAGTCTTGTAGGCTCATCGATAAGATGAGCCTTGTTGAATTGGAAAAAAATATTAAAAAAACATTATTTTATAATAGAATTGTTGAAATAAGAATAATAGAAAAATTTTCTTTGCCGGAAGTATATACACCTAAAAACTTATATGAGGCATATAAGGAAAGCATATTATTTGAGTTGAAAAATTACAGCCATATATATTACACAATTTTTAATATGGCAAAATTTACTTTTGATGAAAAAAATATTTTTGTAAGTATTGAAGATAATTTTTATAATAAGAAAGCTATGCCTGAGCTTATAAGAATTTTAGAGAAAATTTTTATTGAAAGATGTGGAGTATCTTGTATTTTTAATATCAAATATTTTGAAAAAGAAATAAAAAAAGATATAGATAATGAAAATATTAATAAATATATAGTAGCTGATAACAGCTTAAAGCCTGAAGAAGAAAAAATTAATAAAGATAAAAATAAAATTGATATAAATAATATAGAAGTAAAAAAAGAATATAAAAAATATGATAAAGCTAAATTTAATTATACTAAAAAGACTACAAATCCTGAAGTTTTATATGGCAAAGATTTTGAAGATGATTTTATAGAAATAAAGGATATTATAGGTGAAATAGGTGAAATAAATATTTGTGGTCAAATATGTGCTTTAGATGAAAGATATTTTGAGAAAACAAGTTCTACTTTATTTATAGCTACAATTACAGATTTTACAGATTCTATTAATGCAAAAATTTTTGCAAGAGAAAATTTACTTGATGATATAAAAAATGCATTAAGGCTTGGCAGCTATATAAAGCTTAGAGGTATACCAAGCATTGATAAATTTGATGGGGAGCTTACTATAAATAGTATTATAGGTATAAAAAAATATAATAGTGTAAAAATAAATTCACAGATTGACAGTGCAAATAAAAAAAGAGTTGAGCTTCATTGCCATACTAAAATGAGTGAGTTTGATGGCGTAAGCTCAGAAAAGGATATTATAAAAAAAGCTTATGATTTGGGACATGAAGCTGTAGCTATTACCGATCTTGGGAATGTACAGGCATTTACAGAAGCAAATCATGTTATAGAAAAATTAGAAAGAAATTTTAAGTTAATATATGGATTAGAAGCTTTTGTTATAGATGATTTAAAGGATATAGTAATAAAACCTGAAAATTATACATTGGACGATACATTTGTTGTTTTTGATATAGAAACCACGGGATTTTCAGCAGTTAATGATAAAATAATAGAGTTTGGAGCAGTAAAAATAAAAGATGGAAAAATAATAGATAGATTTTCAAGCTTTGTAAATCCTCAAATACCTATACCATTTAAAATTGAAGAATTAACAGGTATAAATGATAATATGGTTTCATCTGCTGATACTATAGAGCTTGTTTTACCAAGGTTTTTGGAATTTTCAAAGGGCTGCATTGCAGTTGCTCATAATGCAAGCTTTGATACGGGATTTGTAAAAGAAAAATCTAAAGATTTAGGTTTATTATACAATCCCAGTATAATAGATACTGTTTCAATGGCAAGATTTTTATTACCTAATTTGAATAGGTTTAAGCTTGATACGGTAGCAAAGGCATTAAATATTAAACTGGAAAATCACCATAGAGCAGTAGATGATGCGAAGGCTACAGCGGATATATGGATGGAATTTATCAAAATGTTAAAAGAAAGAGGTATTTTCACATTAGATAAGATAGCAAGTAAGAGTAAGACTTCTATAAATATTATTAAAAAATCCAGAGCAAATAATATGATTATTTTGGCAAAAAATGACATTGGAAGAATCAATTTATATAAATTAGTATCATTATCACATATAGAATATTTTAATAAAATACCACGCATACCAAAATCAATTTTAGAAAAGTATAGAGAAGGATTGATAGTAGGAGCTTCCTGTGATACAGGTGAAATCTATGAAGCAATATTAGATGGAAAAAAAGAAGATGAAATAGAAAGATTAATAAGCTTTTATGATTATATAGAGGTGGAACCGGCAGAAAATAAAGTGGATTGGATAAGTTCAGACAGGTATAATATTAATTCTATAACTGATATTGAAAATATAAATAAAAAAATAATAGATATAGCAGCTAAATGTTCAAAATTAGTTTGTGCAACAAGCAATGTTCATTTTTTAAATCCTGAAGATGAAATATATAGAAAAATAATAATGTATGGAAAAGGATATAATAATGCTGAAAGACAAGCACCATTATATTTTAGAACAACTGATGAGATGCTTGAATCCTTTAATTATTTGGGAGAAAAAAAAGCTTACGAAATAGTTGTAACAAATACTGTTAAAATAGCAGATAAGATAGAATTTATAAAGCCGGTAAGACCTGACAAATGCCCTCCTTTTATAGCAAATAGTGATGAGGAATTAAGAAAGGCTTGCTATAAAAAGGCACATGAACAATATGGTGAAAAATTACCTGAAATAGTTGAAAAAAGATTAGAAAAAGAACTTAATTCGATAATAAAAAACGGTTTTGCAGTTATGTATATTATTGCAAAAAAATTAGTTGAAAAAAGTATGTCTGATGGTTATCTTGTAGGATCAAGAGGTTCTGTGGGTTCAAGCTTTGCGGCATATACTTCAGGAATAACAGAGGTTAATCCATTGCCACCTCATTATTATTGTGAATGTAAATATACAGAATTTGACAGTCCTCAGGTGAGAGCATTTTCAGGAATGGCAGGATGTGATATGCCTGATAAGCTTTGTCCTAATTGTGGAAAAAAATTAAAAAAAGACGGCTTTGATATTCCATTTGAAACATTTTTAGGCTTTAAAGGAGATAAGGAGCCTGATATTGATTTGAATTTTTCAGGAGAATATCAGGCAAGAGCACATGCTTATACAGAGGAGATATTTGGTCAGGGTCATACATTTCGTGCAGGTACAGTTGGTACATTAGCAGATAAAACTGCTTATGGATATGTAAAAAAATATTATGAGGAGCATGGTCAGATAAAGAGAAAATGTGAGATAGAAAGGCTGACAAAGGCCTGTGTCGGCGTTAAAAGAACTACCGGTCAGCATCCTGGCGGTATTATAGTTTTACCTCATGGAGAAGAAATATATAGCTTTACACCTGTACAAAGACCTGCAAATGATATGAATAGTGAAATAATAACAACACATTTTGATTATCATGCAATAGATCATAATTTATTAAAGCTTGATATTTTAGGTCATATGGATCCCACTATGATAAGAATGCTTTCAGATTTGACGGGAATAGATCCGGTTAAAGATATTCCGCTTGATTGTAAGGAAACAATGAGCTTGTTCAAAAGTACAAAAGCTTTGAAATTGACTCCGGATGATATTATGGGTTGTCCACTTGGTGCTCTGGGGATACCTGAGTTTGGAACAGATTTTGCTATGCAAATGCTTATTGAAGCAAAGCCTGAAGGTTTATCGGATTTGGTTAGAATTTCAGGCTTATCACATGGGACGGATGTTTGGCTCGGAAATGCACAAACACTTATAAAAGAAGGGCAGGCAAGCATAAGAACAGCTATATGTACTAGAGATGATATAATGATTTATCTTATAGATAAGGGATTAGAGGAAGGAAAGTCATTTAAAATTATGGAAGCAGTTCGTAAAGGCAAGGGACTTACAAAGGATAATATAGAGGATATGAAAAAAGTGGGTGTACCTGATTGGTATATAAATTCTTGCCAAAAAATAAAATATATGTTTCCTAAGGCTCATGCTGCCGCTTATGTTATGATGGCATGGCGTATTGCATATTGTAAAATAAATTATCCATTGGAATATTATACAGCATTTTTCACAATTAGAGCTTCAGCATTTTCATATGAATTAATGTGTTTTGGAAAAGAAAGACTAGAATATAATTATAAAAAATTATTAGAAAAAAAGAATCAATCAAATATAAGTCAAAAGGATAGTGATACATTAAGAGATATGAGAATAGTACAAGAAATGTATGCAAGAGGATTTGAATTTGAGCCTATAGATATATATAAGGCAAAGGCTGATAAATTTATTATTACTAGTGATAAAAAAATAATGCCAAGTCTTGCAAGCATAGACGGTTTGGGAGAAATAGCTGCAAAATCAATAGAAATAGCTGCAAAACAAGGTGAATTTATTTCAAAAGAAGATTTTATGTCAAGAGCAAGAGTAGGAAAATCAACTTGTGAATTAATGGATAAATTATCACTACTTTCCTCATTACCGACTAGTAATCAAATATCAATTTTTGATATATTAAAATAAAGGAAGATTTATGATTAAAGAAATATTTAATTCTATACTTATGTGTTTTAATATGTATACAATTTTGCCACTCCCGGCGGCAGATTGGAATAAAAAAAATATGAAATATATACTTGCTTTTTTCCCCTTGGTAGGTATTTTAGAAGCATTTTTATATATTTTTATATGGAAGTTATCTTTATATTTAAATATAGGAATTATTTTTCGCTCAGTTCTACTTGCTACTTTGTCGATAATTTATACAGGTGGAATACATTTTGACGGCTTTGTAGACACTTGTGATGCACTCGGTTCAAATCAAAGTATTGAAAAGAAATTAGAAATTCTGAAGGATAGTCATATTGGTGCTTATGCAATAATAGGTTCAATTATTTATAGCTTAATATTTTTTGGAGCTATGACAGAAATTAAAAATGATATACAAATATATATTTTTGCAATTTATGCAATTATAATAAGAGCATATTCAACACTTTCTTTATGCCTTGTAAAGACAGCAAAGGAAGATGGATTAGCTTATAATTTTAGAAAAAATTCCAATAAAAATGCCGCCTTTATATTGATGATTATAATAGTTATTATAAATATTTTTTTAATATATTTAAGCTTAAAAAATATTATTATCATTATTACAAGCTTTTTATATTTTTTATTTCATATTTTTATGGCTAAAAAATTATTTTCAGGAGTAAGCGGGGATTTGTGTGGACATTTTTTTACAATGTCTAATTTAGTTGCTATTTTGAGTATTATAATAGTATTTAGGTAGAAAATATGCTTACTAATTCATCAATAATTTTAATAATTGCTTTTATATTGGATTTATTTATTGGAGATCCTCATAACTTTCCACATCCTATTAGATTATTTGGTAAAATAATCTTATTTTTAGAATCTTTTTTTAGAAAAAGGGATAAAAATAAATTCAAATTATATGGATTTTATATAGTTGTAATATCAAATTTAATAGTCTTTTCTATATATTTTTTTATTTTATATATTCTAATAATTATTAACAAAAAATATATATATACATTTATTTCATCTTTTATTTTTTATCAATTTTTAGCTTGTAGATCACTTAGAGTAGAGAGCATGAAGGTATATAAAGCATTAAAGGAAAATAATATAGAAAAAGCAAGAAAGATGTTATCTATGATAGTAGGAAGAGATGTTGAATCATTAAATGAAGAACAGATAATAAAAGCAAGTATAGAAACAGTAGCAGAAAATTTTAGTGATGGCATTATTGCTCCTATGTTTTATTATATTATTTTTTTTATTTATGGTGTATGCATATATAAAATGGTTAATACTCTTGATTCTATGATAGGATATAAGGATGAAAAATATAAGGATATAGGATATTTTTCTGCAAAAATTGATGATATTTTAAATTATATTCCGGCTAGAATATCAGCGTTCTTATTATTATTTTCAGCTTTATTTTTTACTGATATGAGTATAAAGAATGGATATTATATATTTAAAAGAGATAGATATAATCATGCTTCTCCAAATTCTGCACAAACTGAAAGTGTAGTATCAGGACTTTTTAATATAAGGCTTGCAGGAGATGCTTATTATTTCGGAAAATTATATAAAAAACCTTATATAGGTGATGATATACGAAGTGTTAAAGTAGAAGATATAAAAAGAGTAAATGATTTAATACTTTTTGCAAGTATTATATTTGTTATAATTTCATTTTTAATATTAATTTTGTAGGTTGGAGAAAATATGTCAAAGGTTTTTTTTATAGGTGCGGGTCCCGGAGATCCTGAGCTTTTAAGTATTAAAGCTAAAAAAATTATAGATAAGGTTCCGGTTATAATATATGCAGGTTCATTAGTAAATAAAGAGATTTTTAAGGATATAAAAAAAGAAGTGGAAATTTATAATTCAGCTTATCTAAATTTGGATGAAGTAATTGAAATTATAAAAAAATCAATTACTAATAATAAGGATGTTGCAAGAGTGCATACAGGAGATCCTTCTATTTATGGTACAATCAGAGAGCAGATAGATATACTTGAAAGGCTTAATATAGATTATGAAATAATTCCGGGAATCAGTTCTTTTTTAGCAGCTGCCGCAAGTATAAAAAAAGAATATACCTTGCCTAATGTAAGCCAGACTTTGATACTTACACGTATGCAGGGAAGAACTAAGGTTCCTGATATGGAAAGCATAAGAGAGCTTTCAAGGCATAAGGCTAGTATGGTTATTTTCCTTAGCATTTCCATGATTGAAGAACTTGTTAATGAATTGAAATTTTCTTATGATGAAAATACTCCGGTTTGTGTAATTTATAAAGCATCATGGAAGGATGAAAAAATAATTAAAGGAAGTCTTGTTAATATAGCGACTTTGGTAAAAAAAGAAAATATTAGAAAAACTGCATTGATTTTAATTGGAAATTTTTTAGGGAAAGAGTATGAAATGTCAAAATTATATGACAAAAATTTTACTCACGAATTTAGAAAAGGAATTTAATATGAATGAGGATAAATCAAAGCATGGTGGCAGGGCATTAAAGATTGCACAAGAAAAAAAAATTACCATGAATAAAATTTTGGATTTTTCATCAAATATAAATCCTTTTGGTATGGATAAGAGTTTGATAAAAGTGATAAAAGATAATATCAAATTTTTAAGATATTATCCACAACTTGATTTAAATCAATTAAAAATAAAAATTTCAAATTTATTTCAAACAAATCCTGAAAATATAAGGCTTGGTAGTGGAGCTACTGATATTATCTATAGGCTTGCCAATATATTTTATATACAAGAAAGTAAAAAAAAGATTCTTTTTATAAATCCAAGCTTTTTGGAATATAAATTATCATTTAAGGCTTATGAAGATATAGAAATAATAAATTATATGCTTGATGTCAACAACTTTAATATAAAAGAAGATATATTGAAATATCTTGATAAGGATTTACTTGCTCTATATATTTGCAATCCGAATAATCCAAGCTCAAATTTGATGGATGCAAATTTATTGAATATAATATTGAATGTATGTAAAAAAAATAATATTTATTTAATAATGGATGAATGTTTTATGGATTTTGTAGAAAATGAAAGAAAGTACAGTCTTATAAGTAAAATAGATGAATTTGATAATCTTATTATTTTAAGAACATTTACAAAATTATTTGCTATGCCTGCTATTAGACTTGCATATTTATTTTCTTCAAATCAAAGGATTCTAAAAAGCTTTGATAATTTAAGCCCTACTTGGAATATTTCTACTATTCCTTTAAATGTAGGATTGAGGGCTATAGATATTTATAAAAAAATCAGAAATAAAAATTTGAAATATTTAAAGAAGGAAAGAAAATACTTAAAAAATAAATTAGAGGAATTAGATATAGAAGTGTATCATTCAGATACTAATTTCATACTTTTTAAGCTTGAAACGCAAAAAAAATCTTTGGAAAAATATTTATTAGGATATAATGTGCTAATACGTTCATGCAGAGATTTTAAGGGATTGGATGAAAGCTATTATAGAATTTGTATACGAACACATAGAGAAAATAAAAGGATAATAAAATTGATGAGGGAATATTTACGATGAAAGCTTTAATAATTCTTTCTACCATGTCAAATTCAGGAAAAAGCTTTATAACAGCAGGACTTTTAAGAGTATTAAAAAAGGACGGATATAAGGTTTGCCCATTCAAATCACAGAATATGGCATTAAATTCATATATTACTAAAGATGGTAAAGAAATAGGAATGGCACAAGCAATGCAGGCATTTGCTTGTGATATAGAACCTAATGTATATATGAATCCCATATTATTGAAGCCAAATTCAGATATTGGTTCTCAAATAATTTTAAATGGAGAAGCTATAGGTAATATGAAGGCCGCAGATTATTTTAAAAATAAATATAAATTTATTCCTCATATAAAGAAAGCATATGAAGAATTATCAAAGGAATATGATATTTGTATAATTGAAGGTGCCGGTTCTCCTGCTGAGATAAATTTAAAACAAAATGATATAGTAAATTTAGGTTTGGCAAAGCTTATTGATTGTAATGCAATATTAGTTGGAGATATAGATCGAGGTGGAGTATTTGCCGGATTGTATGGAACAATAGGCTTATTGGAAGAGGATGAAAGAGATAGAATAAAAGGATTGATAATAAACAAATTTCGTGGTGATATTGAAATTTTAAAACCGGGATTAAGGATGCTTGAAAATTTAGTTTCAAAGAAATTTATAGGTTGTATTCCTTATTCGAGAATTGATATAGCTGATGAAGACAGTCTAAGCCTTAGACTGTCCTGTGATAAGCCTATAAAGGGCATAGATATTGCTGTTATTCAATATCCACATATATCAAATTTTACCGATTTTGATAATTTAGAGAGATTTAAGAATGTCAGTCTTAGATATGTTAAAGCTGTAAATGAATTTAAAAATCCTGATATTGTGATTTTGCCGGGAAGTAAAAATACTATAGAGGATTTATTATATATCAGACAAAATGGTTTGGAAGCTTTGATTTTGAAGCATGCCTATTCAAAAAAAATGATTATAGGAATTTGTGCCGGATTTCAGATTTTAGGTAAGGAGCTTTTAGATTTAAAAAATGTAGAAAATGGATTAAAGGCAAGAGGATTAAGCTTATTAAATATAAAAACTGTATTTGATATAAAAAAACAGACAAGGCAGATAAAATTAAATTTGAAAATGGATATAGAAATTTTTAAAGCATTAAAAAAACGTATTATATCAGGCTATGAAATACATATGGGGAAAAGTACTAATTTGGGTAATGAGAAGTCCTTGTTTGAAGGTGATGATAAAAATTGTATAGGACTTATAAATAAAACTGAAAATATTTTTGGTACTTATTTACATGGATTATTTGAAAATGATGATTTTACCTTTGCCTTACTATCATATATAGCAGGTAAAAAAAATATTTCATTAGAAAAGCCGATAAATAGAAAAGAATATATAGAAAATGAATATGATAGGCTTGAAAATCTTATTAGAGAAAATATAGATATGAATGAAGTTTATAAAATTTTAGGGATTGAGAGATGTTAAAAAATATTGAAATTATAAAGCCGGAGTTAATAGAAAAAAGAAGCTTTGAAATAATAGAAAGTGAAATGTCAAAAGAAGCCTTAAAAAGGTTTGATGATAAGGAATTAAAGGTGGTTAAGCGTTGTATACATACTGCGGCGGATTTTGATTATCAGGATAATTTGGTATTTCATAAGGATGCTTTGAATGTGGCATTTTCATTATGTAATAAAGGTACTATTATAGTTACGGATACTACTATGGCTATGGCAGGAATAAATAAAAGAGCTTTAGAGAGTTTAGGAATTGAAGTGAAAAATTTTATATCAGATGAAGAAATTGTAAAAGAAGCAAAAGAAAAAGGTCTTACAAGGTCTTATTTATCTATGGAAAAGGCTTTAAATTTAAAAGTAAAGCAAGGTTGTAAGCTGATTTGTGCAATTGGTAATGCACCTACAGCACTTATTTCAATATATGAGATATATAAAAGAACACAAATAAAGCCGGATTTTATAATTGCAGCACCAGTAGGCTTTGTAAATGTTGTGGAAGCCAAGGAACTTATATTAAGCTTAGATATACCTATGATAGTTGCAAGGGGAAGAAAAGGTGGAAGCAATATTTGTGCAGCTATAGTAAATGCAATAATTTATCAATTTATTGAGAGGCAGAAGGAAAATGAATAAAAAAGATATATTAGAGATAAAAAAGCAATTTAAAAAAGATAATAATATTATAGGAAAAATTTTAACCTGTTATATAGATGGTGAAAAAAATATAAAAATGACACAAAAAGAAAATTTTTCTATATTACAAGAAGAGGATGCTTTTAAATATCAGGAAATATTCAAGAAAAGCTTATCAGGCTCTATTGGAAAAAATCTTTTGAATTTGGAGCTTGATATTTACAAAAACAAAGAAAAAACTGATATTTTATATGAATTAAAAGAAAGTAAATTAGATGATGAAGATATCATAGAAATATTTTTGACAAAGCTTATAGAAGCTTATGATTATAATGAAAATTATTTAATTATTCTTATAAATATTACCTATGATATACCAAGAAAAACTAAAGATAATATCTTATTGGCTGATGCAAGTGAGGAAGTTTATAATGCAATTTTATGCTCTATTTGTCCAATAAAGCTTGACAAAGCATATCTTAGATATAATCCAAACAAACAGGTTATAGAAAATAAAATTAGAGATTTGGTAGTTGAAGCTCCTATTCAGGCTTTTCTATATCCGAGCTTTAATAATAGAAGCATGGATATACATCAGGCTTTATATTTTACTAAAAATCCTAATGATATAAAATCAAGCTTTATTAACGATATATTTGCTGTGAATCCTCCTCTAGGCTTTAAGGAACAAAGAGAAAGTATAAGTGATTCTATAAATGAATTTTCAGATATAAAATTTGATAATATAACTAAAATGCATATGCAAATTAATGAAAGGCTACAAAACCATGATGACGAGGAGGGACCTCTCGTTTTAGATAAAAAGGATATGATAGATATATTGGAAAAGTCGGATATAGAAGCTGAGGATTTAGAATTGTATGAAAAAAATACAGATGATGATTTAAGAGTTTTAGCAAATAATATTATAGATACTAAAAAGCTTGAATTGAAAAATCCATATATAGATATCAAGGTTGATTCCGAGCATATGCATCTTTTGAGTACGAAATATATTGATAATAAAAAATATATAATGATAGAAGTGAATGATAATATAGAAATCAATGGAATAAAGATCAAAAAAATTTAGGAGAAATTATGATAATATCAAATCCATATCTGGATATGAAAAAAATAGCAAACAGTGGTCAGATATTTAGGTTTAACAATATATCGGATATAGAATATGAGCTTGTTGCAAAGGATAAATATTTATATATAAAATTGATGGATAAAGAAAATAGTGAATATTTATTTGAATGTAGTAAGGACGAATATGAGAATTTTTGGGAAGATTATTTTGATTTGAAGGAGGATTATGAAAGCTTTTCAACTAATATACCAAAAGAGGATGAATTTTTAACAAAAGCAAGTGAATATTCAAAGGGGATTAGAATATTGAAGCAGGATAAATGGGAAATGCTTATCTCTTTTATTATTTCTCAAAGGAAATCAATACCTGCAATAAAGTCAAGCATAGAAAAGCTGTGTAAATATTTTGGAAAAAAAATTTCAAAGGAGATTTATAGCTTTCCGGATATAGACAGTCTTGCAAATGCAAGCATTAAAGAGCTTGAAGCTTGTTCCTTGGGATATCGTAGCGAATATATAAAAGAAACTGCAAAAATTATAAATGATAATAAGGATATTTTGGATAATATGTCTAAATTAAGCGATGAAGAGCTGATAAGAGAATTATGTAAATTTAAGGGAGTAGGTATAAAGGTTGCAAATTGTGTGGCTTTATTTGCTTATCATAGAATAAAGGCTTTTCCAATAGATGTTTGGATACAAAAAATGATAGACAAGCATTATAATGGTAAATTTCCTATAGAAAGATATGAAGCTTATGCCGGTGTGATTCAACAATATATATTCTTTTACGGAAGAGAAGTTGATAAAGGTATATAAAAGCTTTATATAAATTAATAAAAAATAATTTTTTGGAAAATTATAAAAAAGCTTCAGTATAAAAATATGATACTTGCTTTTTTATACTGAAATTTACTGATATAATTTATAAAAGATATTTTTTGATAAAATTTTATAATAAATGCAAATATAAATATTAAAATCATATTTTGATTTATTCTAAGCTTTACAGAAGATATTTTTTGTCAAAATTTATAGAATAATTTTATCAGATATAGTATAATAAAAAAAACTAATGTATAGAGGAGAGATATGGAAAAGATTTTGTCTATTATTGTACCAACATTTAATATGGAAAAATTTTTGGGAGCCTGTCTTTCTTCTTTTGTTATAGAAGAGATTTTAGAAGATATAGAGGTTATTATTATAAATGACGGTTCAACTGACAGCTCTGCCGGTATAGCAAATGAATATACAGCAAGATATGATAATTTTATATTGATAAATAAAGAAAATGCAGGACATGGTTCAACTATAAATGTTGGAATAAATATTGCAAGTGCTAAATATTTTAAGATAGTTGATGCAGATGATTATGTTGAAAAATCAGCTTTTATTGATTTAGTGGAAACTTTAAAAAATACTACGGCAGATTTAGTTCTTAGCAATTTTTATTGGAGAGATTATAATACCGGAGCTCTTTCACAGGAAAGAGAACATTTATCTAAAAATATAGAATATTACAAAATATATAAGTCAGATGAAATCCTTGATAAAATATTTTTAAAGATGCATTCTTATACTATTAAGACTGAAATTTTAAAAAAAATGAATTTAAAGATAAGTGAAAATTGCTTTTATGTGGATTTGGAGTATATAAGCTATCCCATTCCATATATAAATACTATTTTATTTACAAATAAATTTGTATATATATATAACATAGGCATAGCAAATCAAAGTATAAGTATAAAAAATATGCAAAAAAGATGTGATCAGCATGAGAAGGTTTTAAATAATCTTTTACTTTATTATGATAGATATAAAAATAATGAGATTACAAAAAATACACTTGCTAAAATTTGTTCAAGAGCCTTGATAAGTCAATATAAAATATACTTTTGTTGTGGCAACTTATATAAGGAAAAGCTCATTTGCTTAGATAAAAAAATAAAAAATGATTTTAATATGATATATCAAAAATCCAACAATAATATTATAAAATTACTTAGATTAAGTAAATATAATTTATATAATATAATCTCATTTTTTGTGAAATTAAAATATTAAAAAGGAAAATATATTTAAAAATGTTAAAAATTGTAGATAGGATAAATACCTTTAAACATTATGAACCCTTACTCAAGCAGCTTGTAGCCAAGGATATAAAATTGAAATATAGGAGAAGCTTTTTAGGCTATTTATGGAGTATACTCAATCCTCTGATGATAATGATAATTATGGTGGTGGTCTTTTCAAATATGTTTAAAACAGAGCTTATTAATTATCCGGCTTATTTAATTATAGGTCAGACTATATTCGGATTTGTTTCAGAGTCTACTAATCAAGCAATGTTCTCCATAACAGGCAATGCCGCACTTATGAAAAAAACTTATGTACCTAAATATATATTTACATTTTCAAGGGTTACAAGCTCATTAGTAAATATGATTTTTTCATTAGGGGCTATGCTGATAGTTTTTATAGTTTGCAAGGTTAAATTTAATATCTATATGCTTTTTATACCTTTTATACTTTTACAGGTATATATTTTTTGCATAGGCTTAGGACTATTTCTGGCACAGGCTACTGTTTTTTTTAGAGATGTTCAATATATATACAGTGCCTTTTTGACAGCTTGGATGTACCTTACACCTATTTTTTATCCTCTTGCTCAGCTTCCACAAGAATTACAAAATATTATAATCAGATTTAATCCTTTATATTCTTATTTACAACAATTTAGAATAATAGTTTTGGAAAATAGATTTCCTGATATAAGGCTTATTATAAATGGAAGTACAGTTGCATTTATTATTTTGATAATATCAAGTATTATATTTATGAAAAATCAAAACAAATTTATATTATATATTTAATAGGAAAATCAAATGGATAATAATTTAAGAACTATGATAGAAGTTAAAGATGCATATGTCAGATTTAATATAGCTTCAGAAAAGATAGATAATTTAAAAGAATATTTTATTAAGCTTATAAAAAAAGAACTTATGTTTAAAGAGTTTCTAGCTCTTAAAAATGTAAATTTAACTGTAAAAGAAGGAGAGTCATGGGGTATAGTAGGAACTAACGGCTCGGGAAAATCTACACTTTTAAAGCTCATTTGTGGTATTTTAAAGCCATATAAGGGCAGTGTTAAAATATATGGAAGTATGGCTCCTTTGATAGAGCTTGGTGCAGGCTTTGATGGAGATTTGACAGCTCGGGAAAATATTTTTTTGAATGGTGCCGTCCTTGGGTATGATGATAAATTTATCAAGAAAAATTTTGATGCTATAGTAGATTTTGCACAGTTGTGGGATTTTTTGGATATGCCGATAAAAAATTATTCCTCAGGTATGGCTGCCAGACTAGGCTTTTCTATAGCAACTATGGTTAGACCCGATATACTTATCTGTGATGAGGTATTATCAGTTGGTGATTATGCTTTTCAGAAAAAGTGTGAAAAAAGAATGAATGATATGAGAAAAGAAGGAACAACACTTTTATTTGTATCACATTCTATAGATTCAGTTTTGTCAGTTTGTGAAAAAGCTATTTGGATTGATAAAGGTAATGTTATGATGTCAGGACCTGCAAAAGAGGTTTGTGATAAATATATGAAATTTTTAAAATAAGGAGATTTATGAAGGAAAAGAAAAGAGAAATATGGATAGATTTATCAAAGTGTATTGCTATTATACTTATGATGCTAGGTCATTATGAAGCTTATGGTTCTGGACTTAGAAATTTTATTTTTTCATTTCATATGCCACTATTTTATATACTTTCAGGATATACCTTGAAAATACCGGAAGATATGGGCTCATTATACAAAAAAACTCTGAAGGATATAAAAAGATTCATTATTCCGGCTATTTTAGTTAGTGCAATAGCCCAAATTTTATTGATGTATCTAAATAAAGAAAATTATAGTGATTTCTTTGCGATAGAGCTTGAAAGAATTTTATGGGGTAATGGTTGTGATTATTTTGGAATTAAAGGCTTTGGAGTATTATGGTTTCTTAATTCATTAATTATTAGTAAATTTATATATTCATACATAGAAATTAAAAGAAAAGAAAAAAACAATTTTCCAATATATTTTATATTGATGATAATGGGTATATATATTGGAAAAAGAATTTGGCTTATACAAAATATTGATATATCTTTAGTAGCACTTATTTTTCTCTATGCAGGTTTTACTTTGAAGAAAAATAAACATTATTTAGAGGAATATGCAAAAATATATAATTTGTTTTTACTATTAGCTTTACTCATTTGGAAAATCAATTTGGCAAATGTTTGGTATATTGAGCTTGCAACAAGAATGTATCCAAGCGGATTTACGATTTGCATAGTAGCAATATTTGCCTGCTTAATTATATTTAAGCTCTGTAATTATATTGAAGAATTGTTGCCAAAAAATATTATAAAAATTTTGGCGGATATAGGTAAAAACAGTATTTATATTCTTTTTATACATCATATTGAATATGCTACCGGAATTTTTGATAGGGGAGGGTTGCACAATAAGCTTATAAAAATCATTCTAAATATATTAATAGCTTATATTGTTATATATACAATAAAATTAGCAAGATTAAGAAAAAAGATTATAACTAATTAAGGAGAAAATTATGAAGGATCTTAAAATTTTTGTAGCTTGTCATAAACCATCTTTTGTTGCAAATAGGGATTTTATATATCCTGTACAAGTAGGCTGCCATTTTACTAAAGAAAGATTTGAAGGATATTTATATGATGATGAGGGGGATAATATATCTTCAAAAAATAAAATGTATTGTGAGCTTACAGCACAATATTATGCTTGGAAAAATATAAAAGCGGATTACTATGGATTTTTTCATTATAGAAGATATATGTCATTTTCAGATGAAAAACTAAAGACAAATAAATTTGAAGATGCAATAATTCCATATGCCGATGAAAAGAGCATAAAAAAATTGAATTTATATGCCAATATTATAGATGAATATTTGAATAAATATGATATAATTGCTACGACTGAGGTTGATTTGAAAAAATTAAATCATATATTGAAATCAAATTATCATCAATATGATATTACATCTTATCAATATAAGGAAGATCTTGATATTTTAGCAGAAATAATCAAAGAAAAATATCCACAATATTATGATGAAACTTTAGAATATTACAAGTCAAGTAAGGGCTATTTTTGTAATATGTATATTATGCGAAAGGATATTTTTGAAGAGTATAATAAGATTTTATTTGATATCTTAGAAGAGCATGAAAAAAGAAGGGACTATTCAAACTATACTACTCAGGAGTATAGAGTTAGTGGTTATCTTGCAGAAAGATTTTTTGGAATATATTTTAATTATATAAAAAAGCATTCCTCATATAGATGTACAGAGGTACAAAGAACATTATTTGAAAATGTTGAAAAAATCAAGGATTTAAAACCAAGATTTAAAAAAAATAATGTTGCACTGGCACTTGCGGCAAATGATTATTTTATACCATATACAGCTACAACGATAAAATCAATAATAGAAAATTCAAGCAGAGAAAATAATTATGATATTTTATTATTAACACATGATATATCAGATACTAATAAACAAAGACTTGCGGATATGATCAAAGATTTGAATAATTTTTCTATAAGATATTTAAATCCGAAAAGATATTTAGATGATTATGATTTATATGTAAGAGGACATTTTGGAATGGAAACTTACTATAGATTGGTATTACCGGAGATTTTACAAGCATATAATAAAATATTATATTTAGATTCTGATATGGTTGTAATGGATGATGTTGCAAAGCTTTATAATGAAAATATAGATGGATATATGCTTGCCGCTACACTTGATGCCGACACTGCCGGCTTGTATAATGGCTATGAAATTAATAAAAAGAAATATATGGATAATATTATGAAAATGAAAGAGCCATATAAATATTTTCAAGCAGGTACTCTTCTTATAAATCTTTTTGAATTTAGAAAAAATTATACGACAGAAGAAATTTTAAAGGTGGCCACAGCATATAAGTGGGAGCTTTTAGATCAGGATATTTTAAATATATTATGTGAAAACAAGGTTAAGTATATAGATATGTCTTGGAATAGTATGGTTGATATGCAAGGAAGACGTATAAAAGATATTATAAGTCTTGCACCACATTATTTACAGGATATGTATTTTGAGGCTAGAAAAAATCCGAAAATTATACATTATGCCGGTCCTCAAAAACCATGGTTATATCCTGAAATGGATATGGCGGATGCTTTCTTTATATATGCAAGAAATACAAAATTTTATGAAACTATTTTATATAGAATGGGACATTGTTCCGTTAACGATTATTATCATAGTAAAAAAAGTCCTAGAATAAATCTTATGAAGATAATAAATAAACTCTTTCCTTATCAAACTAAAAGAAGAGAATTTATAAAGAAAATATATAAGAAAATAAAAAGATAAAATAAGGTAATTAAAATGAATATTTTTAAGAAAATATTACAATATCTACCATTTAATAAGAATTGTATTTATAAAAGATTAGATCTTATCATAAAACAAAATGAAAATTTGATAAATATAAATGAAAATTTGGAAAATAAAATTTCAGAGCTTTCATTTAAAATTGTGGGAATAGAAAATATAATAAATAAAAATTATGAAGAATCAATATATTTACTTAGAAATATAGATTGTGAAAATAAAAAAGAAGTAAATAAGCTTTTTGAGCTTATGACAGAGTTTAGAGCTGAACAGGAAAATTATAAAGATCAATATAGACTTATGTTCTTATCATTATTTAAAAAAGAAGAAGAAAGTCCTCAGGATGCCCAAAAAAGATTTTTCATGAATTTGCCGAAAGCAGATGACTCTTTTAGATTGATACAAAATATTGAAAATTATTTGTTAAAGGCCTTAAATAAAATTTGCATGGATAATAAAATTAATTATTTCTTTTTTTGGGGGAGTTTAATTGGTACAATAAGACATGCAGGATTTATTCCTTGGGATGACGACATTGACCTTGGTATGCTTAGAAGTGATTTGGATAAATTTATCGATATTATTAAAGATAATAAAGAATATGAGGTGTTAATTAATTATGATGCTTATGTACTTTGTAAACAGATAAGATTTAAATATAGAGATGATAAAAATCCTATATTTATAGATATTTTTGTCTTTGATTATATAAATTCTTATGAATATGTCTGGGAAGAAAGAAAATTAGGAATAAAAAAAGAAATGCACGAGGAGCTTTTAAATATGGCAGATGAGCATATAAGACAATTCCATGAATTAAAATATGTTAATGAAAATACACAATTAGGGCAATATTTAAAAAATATTTTTGATAAATATGTAGATAAGGCTTTTAAAGATAATATATTATTAAAAAAATCAGACTATATAGTTTATTCAATAGAAAATTGGCAGGATCGAAGAGCATATATCAATGAATTTTCAGATTATTTCCCTACTAGATTGGAAAAATATGAGGATGGATATTATCCTGTTCCTGCAAACTCTGAAAAAATTTTAAAACAATTATATGGGGATGTTTATAGCTTGCCTAATGGAAAAAAGCATTTTGAGCATCTTAATATAAATGAGGATTTGATAGAATATTTGGAAAGGAAATTTGTGAATGGAAAAAATACGCTATAGGTATATTGATATATTAAATGTACTTGCTTGCTTTGCAGTGGTTTATCATCATACAAGTGGTGCATATTGGGCATTTGAAAAAGCAAGATGGTGGGTAGGTGCGAGTCTTTTTCAAGCTCTTACATATTTTGCAGTTCCTATATTTTTTATGATTTGTGGTGTTCTCCTTATTGATTATAATAAAAAATATACTACTAAAGTATATTTTAGGAATAGATTCAAAAAAATCTTTATTCCATTTATTGCTTGGAATCTTATTGCAAGTTTTTACATTTATTATATTGGAGGAATAGGAATACAAGATTTATTAAGTCCTCTAACTTTAATAAATAATATATTTAATTTTAAGCTTGTTATATTTTATTGGTATTTCATTGCACTTTATACTGTATATTTGACTATACCTATTATTGCATTAATACCTGAAGAAAAAAGAAAAAAAGCTTTTTTATATATTTGTAGTTTGTATTTTTTATTAAATGTAGCATTTCCACTATTTTTTAAATTATTTTTAAAAAATATGACATGGAATGATGAATTTAATATGCCCTTTGGTACTTCTTATATTTTTTATATTTTAGCCGGATATTATATAGATAGATATGAAATAAGCAAAAAAATGAGAAGCCTAATCTATATTTTAGGACTAGGGGGGGTACTAATTTTGTTTTTTGGGACTTGGTATTTATCATATAGAGATAATTACATAAATGAAACCTTTAAGGGATATAAAGGGCTTGCCTGCATATTATATTCTGTAGCAATATTTACATTTATTAGATATATAAAAGATGGAACTTTTAAAGATATTTTATTTAAAATAGCAAAAATATTTAGAAAGCAAAGCTTTGCTATCTATCTAATACATTTTTTTGTTTTAGAAGGTCTTATACACATTTTTAAATTAAATATTAAGAGTAATAAAATTATAGTATTATTAGGTATAGCTGTATTCATTATATCTTGGATTATAAGCTATATAATTCAAAAAATACCAATTTTAAAAAAGATAGTTCCATAATAGGAGAAAAGATGAATAAATTAAAAATAAGTCTAAATGATATATTAAATATGTTAGTAATATTGTTGATTTCAGCAATAGTATTTTTTATCGTATTATTCAAATTTGGAAATAGTATAATGCCTATAAAAGAATATGTTGTAGATACAGTTGTATTTAGTGGCACTAATCCTTTACTTGAGCAAAATTTGTTTTGGATTTTAACTTTTTTTGGAATTATAAATTTATTTTTTCTGATTAAGAATAAGAAAAATACATACTATACTAATACAATAGATGATAATATATCTAAGGCAATAATTTTAACCTTAGCAGCTTTGCTTATCTATATTTATAAATCTTATTTGCCAAATACTCTCATTTTTATTTTATTATCATTTTTACTATTTATAGCAATATTTAAAAAATATGCCGGAGATATATTTTATTTATTTATATTTATCAGTCTTGATTTATGCACTATTTTTTACATATTTTCAATAAATAATATTAATACAAATTTAAGCTTGAGTATAGGTCTGATTGCAAGCTTATTTTTAGGTGTATATATTGTGAAATATAATAATAAAATTCTAAATAAAATTATATTAATTTTTCAAATATTATTGCCACTTGCTTTTATTATATATTTAAAAAATCAATATACATACTCAGGTAGTCCTGAATTTGAAAATCAAATTCTAACATTAAAAAGCTCTATAAATGTTTATATATTTTTTCATATATTGATTGCACTTTTGATATTTTCAGGAATATATTTTGCTATTAAAAATTGGAAGAATCTTGAAGTTAAAATATCTATACCTACTATAATAACAATAAGTTCTTTGGTATCTTTTACAAGAACAAGCAAATTTATAGGTGATGGACATCATTTGGCAGAATATATAATTTCATATAATCAAATATTTGAGCATGGAAATATCCCATATGTAACTTATTTTCCGGTATCAGGTTTGTTCCCTCTTATTTTAGGACTTTTACAAAAGATATTTGCTCTTTCTTTAAATGATGTATATTTGACAATTAATATTTTTAATATAATTTGTATTATTATTATAATTTTACTTTTAAATAAATATTTAGATAGGAAAAAAATTTTATTTATAAGTCTTTTCATACCATTTGCAAATGAGTATGTTCGTGCTAATCTATTGCTTATATATTTGCTTATACTTTTCCTACCTTATTTGCAAGAAAAGATAGGGGCTTGGTTATTAAGCTTTGCTATATTAAGCTATATAGTGGTATTTTTTTATCCTATATTCGGTATTTCTATATTTTTAGGTATTTCACCTTTTGCTATTAACAAATTATATTTGTTCTTTAAGAATAAATATTATATAAAATGCTTTAAAAATATTACTTTCATTATTTGCTTTATATTAGAATTAATATTGTTTATATTATCTATACCTAGCATTTTAGGCTTGATAAGGCATATTATAATTTATTCTAAACAAAGCTTATTATCAAATTCTATTACACGTTTCGGCTCTGAGGTTCCGGGAGAATTTTTGACTTGGATAAATAATTTTGAAGGCTTTAGGAAAGGACTTTGGTATTTAGTAGGATATATTTTTATTATTTTAATTATTTTTATAACAAGCTTACTTCTATTTAAGGCTACTAAAAATTATGGCTTGAAAAGTATATTAAATAATGATATGTCTGCTTTGTCATTTTCTATTTTAATAATGCTTTTGGTAAGCTCAAGATTAACCATACAAAGGCAAGATACATTTACACTTCTAGCCAGGGCAGGATTTATAATTTTTCCTTTTATATCACTTATAATTATTATTTTGCTTGATAAATATTTTTTAAATAACTATAGTAAGCTATTTATATTTTCATTAATAATATTTTTAGCAGGTGTAGGCTTTCCAAGTGGATTATATTCATTGGATGGTACCTATTCAAAAATTGAAAATTTTGATTCCGGTGCTTTTGCATACATTTCTCAAGCAAATAGTAAAAGATATAAAAATTTAGGTGCAGGATTTATACCTAAATATTTAATAAATGACTTAGAAGAATATAAAAATATTACAGATCAACTTTTATATTATGATAAAAACTTGAGTTTTTTAGGATTGGATCAGGCAGTTATTGTATCTCTTGATTTAAAGACAGTTTCACAGCCTACTATGTTTGAAATAAAGACAAAAGCAAGAGTTAAAGAATTTATCAGAAATATAGAAAAAGAACAACCTGTTATATTCACTAAAGGTATATATCCTAATCATAGTCATGATTTCTATAAATGGATTTTGACCACATATAAATATGTTTATTCTGCCGAATATAAAGCTTATTTGCCAAAAACTCTTGCTACTCAATTATCTATTCAAGATGATAATAGATTGGATAGTGTAGAAATTATGACTGATTTGGGAAATATTCCTTCCAATCTTGGAAAGTCATTTAAATATTTACAAAAAAAATATGATAAAACTGATTTTAATATTTATTATACTGAACCTATGGCAGATGAGATGATTATAAATAATGAAACGAATGAAAGTACAAATATTTCAGAAAGCTTTTTTAAGTTTGATAATGAAATTACCGGACTTGAAGCTAATTATTTATATCTAGAGCTTGAACGTGAAAATAAAAACTCATCTAATTTAAGTGAGCTTAAATCACCATTTTTAAAAGCTTTTACAAAAGAAGTTATTAATGATAATTTATTATTAACACTCTCATGGAAAGGTGAAGAGGGTAGAGCAAATTTTATAAATTGTAAAATGAGTGATGGAAGGCTTTTTATACCATTGGAAGCTAATGTAAATTGGCTATTAAATAAACATAAAGGCTTTAAAATAAGTATTAGAGGACTGGAAAAAGGCGAAAATGTACATATTAAAAATATTAAGCTTTTAAAATCTAAGGATTTGTAAGGAGAAAGCATGAAAAAGATACAAATAACATTAAAAGATTTTATTAAATTATCTATTTTATTTATAATAGTAAATCTAATATTTGCTTTTGTTTTAGCTAAATATGGAAATACCTCTATGAGAATAGATGAATATATTTTTAATGAATGTATAATGCTTGGACAAAATGTTGGAATAGAGCAAAAAGCATTTTGGATATTAACTTTTATTGGGATTATTTATATATTTTTATTTATAAAAAATACAGCTATAAAAGAATTTAATATAATAAATGAGAGTACAAGTAGAATTATAATACTTGTTACCATATGCTTAGGTATGTATATCTATAAAGGATACTTACCAAGCAGCTTGTTATATATAATTTTTTGCTTGACAATTTCTACAATAGTATTTAAAGATTTTATGAATGAAATATTATATATGTATATTTTTTTGGTATTTGACATTTCATCAATTTACTATATATTTTCAAGAGAAAATATAAATACTGATATATCATTTGTTTTATCTATTTTTATTTTGTTCTTTTTGATGATTTATATGTCTAAAATAAAAAAATATTTATCTAATAAAATATTATTATGCTTACAAATTTTAAGCCCCTTAGTATTTTTGATATATTTAAAAAATAAATATCTATATAATGGTGAAATTATAACAATTAAAAATACTTTAAGAACAGATATACTTATTTATACAATTGTTATTTTACTTGTGATTTATGGTATATATTTTGCATATAAAAATTGGAATGCTACAAAGCTTAGTCTAAGCATAGCAGGACTTTTTTCACTTGTTAATGTAACTTCATTTTTATCAGTTCATAAATATATGTGGGATAATCATCATAACGCAGAATATGTGCTTCCTTTTAAACAGGTTGTAGAACATGGGAATATTCCTTATATAAATTATTTTCCTATATCAGGAATGTTTTCATTTTTTGTAGGGGGGGTTCAAAGCTTTTTAGGATTGAAGACCACAGAAATACCGCTTGCTATCAGCTTATTTTCACTTTTATGTAGTTTTGTAGTGTTAATATTATTAACTAAATATTTAAGTAATGAGAAAATATTTTTTATAGCTTTATTAGTTACTTTTGGAAATGTATATGTAAGACCACATTTACTAATAATATATATTCTGGTTTTATTTTTACCTAAATTAAGAGAAAAAGTTGAATATTGGTTGCTTACTTGGGGGATTTTAAGTTATATTATCGTATTTTTTTATCCTGTATTTGGACTTGGAGCTATTATTGGTTTACTACCACTTACTATTCGGCAAATATATAAATTTTTCAAAGGAAAAATTTATATTAAAAGTTTCAAAAATTCGTGTTTTTTAATTTTATTCACTTTAGAAATATTGATTTTTATAATTTCTATACCTAGTATATTAGGTCTTATAAGACATACACTTATTTATGCTTATGAAGGGAATATAGCAGAAACTATGTCAAGATTTGGGCAAAGTGTACCAAATGATTTTTTGATTTGTTTTGATTTTATAGAAGGTCTTAGAAATGCTTTATGGTATATTTCAGGCTATACTTTAAACATGTTTATTTTATTTATACTAAGTCTTATTTTTATTAAATCTATAAAAAATATTGGAATAAAGAATGCTATAACTGATGAGTTTTCACTTTTGATTTTCTCTATTTTATTTATGCTTTTAGTAATTAGTACACTTACAGTAAAAAGACAAGCTCCGGAATTGATATTAGTTAGAAGTGGTTATATTTTAGTTCCATGTATTTTAATAATTTTTTATTTGATTTTTGAAAAATATATTCATAAAAATTATTCTATTATTTTTATATTATCTTTTCTTATAACTTTAGCTAATATAAATGTTGGAAATGGATTATTTTCTATAAAAGATACATTTTCTAAAACAGTATCTATTGATAATAATAATTATACATATATTTCAGAAGAAAAAAATCTTAATTATAAAAATTGTGGAATTGGATTTTTACCTAATATTATTGATAATTTGAATTTTTATCAACAAGCTTCAAATGAAATTTTAAAATATGATAGGGATAGAAGCTTTATAGGGCTGAATTTGGGATATTTATCTATATTAGATCTAAGAACTACTTATCAAGCAAGTATGTTTGAATTAAAGTCAAGTAAAAGAGTAGAGGAATTTATAAAACAAATAGAAAAAAATAAACCTGTAATATTTACTGAAGCTTTTATTTCTACTTTTGATCACATGCTTATAAAGTGGCTTATTACAACAAAGGATTATTCTTATGTTGATAAATATAAAGCCTATATACCTAATGACTTGCTTTTGAAAATGAACTTAAAAGCAGGTGATAAAGAAGATAGTGTTGTAACAAGATTTGATTGGGCTAATGCACCTGCTACTGTTGCCAAGTCTTATTCTACAATAAAGAAAAATTATAATAAGACAGATGTAGATTTATCCAATTATGATATAAGAGCCTATGAAACAAGCCCTGCTCCTGATTCAAATCAAGTAGAAAATATTTGTGAGCTTAATTTGAATTTGAATAAAACTATTTTAGGTTTAGATGCAGATTATATTTATATAGAACTTGCAAGAGAAAATGGAAATAGAAGTAATCTTGATACTATAGATAAACCTCTTTTAAAAGCCTTTACTAAAAAATATAATAATCCCGGTGTAAGAGTAAATATATCTTGGGAAGTGGATGAAAATAGTACAACATATAGTTTTCTTGATTTTGATATGGATGATGGTCGACTTTTTATACCTCTTGATGGTAATCCGAATTATTTATTGAATAAACATAATAAAATAAATTTAAAAATAAGAGGTCTGGAGAAAGGTGAAAAAGTATATTTGAATAAAATAGAATTTTTAAAATCAAAAGATTTTTAAGGAGTTAATCTGTTACTTTTATAAAAAATACTATAAGTATAAGTTATTATAATATTATAAAATTTGTGAGGTGAAATATGCAAAAAATATTACTATTTATTCCTATGTATAATTGTGAAAATCAGATTATACGTGTTTTAGACCAACTTACAAGTGAAATATGTAATTATTTATCAGAAATTATTATTGTGAATAATAGGAGTACTGATAATAGTGAGGAAAATGTGGTAAAATATTTAGAAAGCTGTTCTATTCCAATCAAAATAAGTTTACTTCGAAATGATGAAAATTATGGATTGGGCGGTTCGCATAAAGTTGCATTTCAATATGCATTAGATAATGGATTTGATTATTTGATTGTATTACATGGGGATGATCAGGGAGATATTTTTAATATTTTACCTTATCTAAAAAATAATACATATGAAAAATATGATTGTTTTTTAGGTGCTAGATTTATGAGAGGTTCTTATCTAAAAGGATATTCTAAATTTAGAACATTTGGGAATTTTATTTATAATATTTTATTTTCAGTTATTTGTGGAAAAAATATTTATGATCTAGGTTCAGGTTTGAATATGTATAGGGTTTCAATTTTTAGGGATAAATTCTATTTTCGATATAATGATAATTTGATTTTTAATTATTGTATGATTATGGGGTCTTCTTATTATAAACATAAAATAAAATTTTTCCCTATTTCATGGAGAGAGGAAGATCAAGTATCCAATGTTAAAATGTTTAATCAGGCTATTACTGTATTAAAATTATTGTTTTCTTATATGTTTAATAAAAAGAAATTTATTCAAGAAGAACATAGGAATAAATTAGTAAATAATTATACAGCTCAATTGATTTATAAAAAATAATAGTAAGGGTAAAAATAAGTGAAAAATAAAAGTGGAATTTATAAAATTATAGATATTATGGTGCTTTTAGTAACAATTATGTTATTTTTAAAAGAATATAATAGAATAAAATATATTTTTTCGTGCATAAATATTTTTAATATATTAGCTATTATCTCGACTGTTATTATAGTTCATATCATTAAAGCTTTAAGGTTATATTTAGCTCTTTATGGTTCAAATTTAGGATTTTTAGAATATATCAAAGTATATTGTAAAGTAACACCTGTAAGTTTGTTCTTTCCATATAAAACAGGAGATTTTTTTAGGATGTATTCTTATGGGAAAAAACTTGATAATATTTTTAAAGGTATAATAATTCTATTACTCGATAGATTTATGGATACAATGGCATTGGTTACAATGATAATTTTTGTTTGGATTTTCACTGGTGGTAAGATAACACTTTTAGTTTATTTATTTACATTATTTATTGTGTTTACAATTTTAATTTATTTTGTATTTCCTGGAATGTATAAATTTTGGAAAAGATACTTTCTATTTGAAAGGGCTACAGAGCGAAGAATAATTGCTTTAAAGCTTTTAGAAGCTTGTAATTATCTTTATAGTGAGCTTAAGGAAATTACAAGAGGACGTGGACTTATATTATATTTTTTATCACTTGTAGCATGGGGAGTAGAAATATTAAGTCTTACAATGCAAGTAGGTATTTTTAAAAATGAAAATCTTAGTAATATTATTTCAAAATATTTATTTGTTGCTATAGGATATGGAAGATGTATAGAATTAAATCTTTTTGTGATTATTAGTGCTATAGCAATGCTAGTCATTTATATTTTTGTTAATATTTTAGGTATATTTCTTAGAAAGGGTCATAAATGAAAGTAATAGTTGTATATGATGATACAGGTAGAAAGAGTGAAGCTATCTCTGATATTATAGGGGGAAATAATGGCTTTGCTGATGTGGTTGTAAAAAAAAGGTATTTAGAGGATTATTATAAAGATAGTTTAGAAAAACTTTTTCCTAATATGATTTGGAAAAAATTACGTCAAATATTTGAATACACAGACTTACTTAAAGAATTTGGATTTTATACATCATATGATTATAAAGTGATTCATTGTTTTTCTAATTATTTGGTTAGTGATTTAGAGCTAGCTACACTTTCATTCAAAAAACTAGAATTTATTGATGATACATATGCAGTAATGTTAGGAAATAAAGTTGTAGCCGCTATGTTTTCTAATTTGAGATTATATATTGCATTTTGTAAACAAGTAGTATCAGGACAAAATTCAAAAGATATAATAAAAAATTTTAAAAATTTTTTTGAGATAGAAGGAATGGTAGATATTGGTATAATAGGTAATTTTATTCAATGTATTACAGGAAATTTTGATTCTAGGTACTTTAATTCACTTACAGGAAATGAATATACACTGGTTAAAACTTCTACAAATAAAAATAAGATTAAAGCAGAATATAATTTTTATAATTTTCTTCCTGAAGATATGAAATATTGGTTTGTTATGCCTTTTAATTATCAAGAAGATGAGAAATTTGCTAGTTATACAATGGAACGTTTACATATGACAGATCTTGCTATTAAATGGGTGCATGGTTCTATGAGTATAGATGAGTTTGAAGAATTAATGGACAAATATTTCTTTTTCTTTAAAAGTAGACATTATAAAGAATGTAGTGGCATAGAATATAAAAAAATATCATATGATTTGTATGAAAAGAAATTATTATCTAGAATAAATGATTTAAAAAAACTTAAAGATTATGAAAAAATTAGAAGAATATTTGAAGCATCCGGAGAAGATAATATTGATAGTTTGGTAGATAAATATATTAATTTAAAGAGTATTATAGAAAATAAAGCTAAATATAGTCATATAAAAGTAATAGGTCATGGGGATCCTTGTTTTGCTAATGCACTTTATAACAAGTCTACAAAAACATTGAAATTTATAGATCCAAAGGGAGCTATAACTGAAGATGAAATTTGGACAAATCCATATTATGATGTAGCAAAATTAAGTCATTCTATTTGTGGAAGATATGATTTTTTCAATAATGCATTATTTGAAATTAAAGTAAATACAAATTTTAAGTTTGATCTTGAAATTCCTTTTGACAATTCAAAATTTGTTGAAATATTTAAAAGAAAAGTAATAGAAAATAAATTTGATTATTGGTCTGTTAGAATTTATGAAGCTTCTCTTTTTTTATCGATGTTACCATTGCATATAGATAATCCACATAAAGTCTTTGCTTTTATTCTTAATGTTAAAAATATTCTAAAGGAGATTGAAGAAAATGTTTAAAGGATATTCGTTTGTATTTGATATAGATGGCACACTTTGTCCTATAAAGGGAAGTGATGAAAGGTATGAGGATTTAGTTCCGTTTCCTGAAATGATAAAAAAACTAAATTATTATAAAGAAAATGGTGCAAAAATTATTTTATATACTTCTAGAAATATGAAATTTTATAATGGTAATCTAGGTTTAATAAATAAATATACTGCCTCTGCATTATTAAAATGGTTAGAAAAATGGAATATACCATATGATGAAATTTTTTATGGTAAGGTATGGCCGGGAGAAAAGGGATTTTATGTGGATGATCGTACAATTCGTCCAGATGAGTTTTTAAAATATACACCAAGTGAATTGGAAAAGATTTGCAATTTTTCAAGATGTAAATAATATTATTAATGAGGTATAAAATGAAAAAAATAGATGTAGTAATTACTATGGGTGGTCTTGGTTCGAGATTTCGTAAGATAGGATATAATATACCAAAATATATGATAGAAGCAAAGGGTAAGACTTTATTTGAATGGTCTATTATTAGTCTTGAAGGTTATTATTCTGAAATAAATAAATATATTTTTATTGCAATGAAAGATGATAAAATTGATGTGGAGAATTTTATTAATAATCAATGTAAGAAAATGAATTTAAAAGATTATAATGTAATTTTACTTGACTATTTAACAGATGGTCAAGCAACAACAGCTACATTTGCAGCAAAATATTGGGATTTAAATAATGCTTTACTTATTTATAATATAGATACTTATGTAGAAGCTGGTGAAATGAATAGTAATGAGTTAAAGGGTGATGGATTTATTCCTTGTTTTAAAGGTGAAGGTGATCATTGGAGTTTTGTAAGGTTAGATGATACCGGTAAAGTGGTTGAAATTAAAGAAAAGAAAAGAATTTCAAGTTATTGCACATTAGGAGCTTATTATTTTAAAACTTGTAAATTATATATTGATTTATATAATGAGTATTATAATAAAAATAATACCTTAATAAATGGTGAGAAATATGTTGCACCATTATATGATTATTTAATTTCAAAAGGTGGAGAAATTTATATTTCAGATATTAGTCCTCAAAAGGTGCATGTTTTAGGGACGCCTGAAGAGCTTCAAATTTTTTTGGACAATTAATAAAACAGTTTTAAAACTAATATTAACAATTCTTTTGTAATACCAGAAGAGTTATAAGTATAAAAATATACAATATATATAAGGAATTACTATAATATGGAAAAAAAAGATATATTTGATAAAATAATGGACTTACCTATATTAAATATTTTTACTCCTTTTTATCAAAAATACAAAGAAATCTTACTTTATTTATTTTTTGGAGGGCTTACTTTTTTCTTGAATATTTTTATTTATTATTCATTAAATAGAATATTTTTTATTGATATTCTTATAGCTAATGCTCTTAGTTGGATTGTATGTGTTTTGTTTCAATTTTTTACAAATAAAATCTGGGTTTTTAAATCTTTTACTAAGGATTTCAAAGACTTTTTTAAACAAATGTTTTCATTTACTTTTGGACGTTTATTTACGCTTGTTGTTGAAGAGATAATTTTATTTGTATTTATTGATTTGTTTCATATAAATGACCTTATAGTAAAGCTATTTGCTCAAATTATAGTTATATTGTTAAATTATATAATTTCAAAATTATTTGTATTTAATGATAGGGAAAGTAAATAAAATTACTAAGCTTATATAATTACTTTAGTATTAAAGAAAATACCATTTATAGGTAAATATATAGTTTAAAATATAATGAAATGAATATATTTTTATGAAAAATAAAATGTTAAATTATAAAATAAAAGTAATATTAGTATAAGGCTTACTTACTTTTATATTACTTAATATACTTTTTTTCATGAAAGGCTTGGCTCCTTATGGAAATAAATCTTTGGTAGTATATGATGCTAACTTACAATATATTGAATTCTTTTCATATTTTAAAGATGTACCTGAAGGTAAGAATTATACATTTAGTAAGAGTTTGGGTGATTCTAATATTGGAGTACTAATTATTATTTATCTTCTCCTTTAAATTTTTTGATTTTATTTTTTAACAAAGTAGATGTCCATAATTTTTTTGATATGTTAGTTATTTTAAAAATAAGTTTGATATCAATATCATTTTCTTATTTTGCAATAAATAGATTTAATAAAATTAATAAAAATAATATGTATTTTTATATTTTAATATCAATAAGCTTTGGTATATCACAATATAATATTGCTCAAGCTTGAAATATTATGTGGCTTGACGATATGTATATGCTACCTTTTATCATATTACAAATTTATTATCTTGTTAATGGTAAAAGAAATTGGAATTTAGCTATATTAATTGTTTTTAATATAATTTTCAATTGGTATATTGCGGCTCTAAATTGTATTTTTGCTTTTATATGGTTTATTTTTGAGCTTTTACTTAGGGTTATAGATGAAAAAATAAATATCAAAGAAATATATAAAATTAGTTTACATTATTTTATATCAATTATATTAGGGATATTAGCAAGCTCAATTTTATTTTTACCAACCATTCAAGCATTTAGGCAAACACCACGTTCATCATTGAATTTCAATTTATTACTTGACTTTTCATTATTAGGAGATATATTAACATTTCCACAAAGATATTTATATGGAGAAGTAAGTGATATTGGATGTTTAGCTACATTTTGTGGAAGCTTAACTATTATATTGGCTATTTCTATATTTTTTAATTTAACTGTTAGCTTGAAAAAGTGTATTTTATTAGCTGGCCTATCTGTAATTATCTTATCAAGTTTTTATTGGGAACTATTTTTTGCTATATTTGAATTATTAAAATCTGAATATAGTTTTCCATATAGACATGGATATATTGCAATATTTTTAATATTATTTTTAAGCTTATATTCTTTTGAAAATATTAATAATTACTTAGAAGCAAAGAGAGTTTTTCTATTTCAATATACTATTCTTTTTTATCTATAAGTTTATTTTATTTAAAATCAATAAGCTCTAGAGAGATTGTATATTTAAATGCATTATTTATCATATTAGTAAGTACAATATTTTTTTATATAAAGTACAATAATATTTATAAATTAACTAGAACTGATTTATCCTATGTGGGGGGGGTAAAACAGAAATTTAAGAGTAATATCTTATTATTTTTATTTATATTAATATATATATCAGATTTAATGATTAATGCCGAGCTATTAATAAATAGGTATACAGCTTATGATACTGAAAATTATAAAACTTATGCTTTATACCAAGAAGCTTTAATTAATTCTATAAAGGGTATTGATAAAGGATTTTATAGAATTAAGCAAACAACAACAAGAGGTAGAAATATATTCAATTTAATTGATGAAAGCTGAAATGGTAAAGACAATAGTTAGTATGCAAGAGCAAAACAGGTTTTCAAAGGGAATATTCGGTTGGATAGGCTTTAAAACATATTGGTTGTCATACGAAAATATAGAAAGGATTGCCGGAAATACTAAATGGAATTTTTGGAAATTATTTAAATATGCAATTGGTGGAATTATCAATTTTTCTGAAGTACCTCTTAATATAGCCTCATGGTTTGGATTTTTGATGACATTTATTTCATTTTTTATGTTATTTTTCTTAGTTATTAGGCGACTTTGTTTTGGAGATTCTGTAATAGGTTGGGCATCTATTGTTTGTCTTATGCTTTTAATTGCCGGTATACAGCTATTCAGCTTAGGAATGCTTGGACAATATATAGCAAGAATATATACTGAAGTAAAAAAAAGACCGCATTATATTATTTCTGAAAGTAATATGGAAGATGTAGATAGAATAAAATAGTGAATACACTTAATTTTTTATTAATTTAATTTAAAAGTATGGCATTTTTTGAAAAATATGATATAATATCACAGTTATGAAAAAGAGATATTCCTCTGTTCCTTGAGATTAAGAATATCAAATTAAATATAGGAGGTTCTAAATGAACGAAATAATAAGAAATATTGAAGCTGCAACACTTAAAGAAGAAATGCCACAATTTAATGTTGGTGATACAGTTAGAGTACATAATAAGATAAAAGAGGGTACAAGAGAGAGAATCCAGATTTTTGAAGGTACAGTTTTAAAAAGACAAAATGGTGGTGCTAGAGAAACATTTACAGTAAGAAAAAATTCAAATGGTATAGGTGTAGAAAAAACTTGGCCTGTACATTCTCCATTTGTTGATAAAATAGAAGTGGTTAGAAAAGGTAAAGTTAGAAGAGCAAAGCTTAACTACTTGCGTACAAGAGTTGGTAAGGCTGCTAAAGTCAAAGAATCTATTAAATAAAATATACAAGCATTTAAAAAGTCAAGATTATATCTTGGCTTTTTATTATAGCTAAGCTATTAAAATATTTAAGTAAATAGCCTACATATTAAAGCCTGACAATTCAATTATATCAATGCTTTTATTTTAATTCTTTTATATTTTCACTAAATATGTTACAATAGCTTTAAAATTTATTGTTTTTAAAGCTTTTAAAAGCAGCTGGAGGTAAAATGAAAATTCAATGGTATCCCGGACATATGACTAAGGCTATTAGAAATATGTCGGAAGATATTAAAATCATAGATTTAATTATAGAACTTGTCGATGCAAGGGCTCCATTTTCCACAAGAAACCCTGATATAATAAATTTAGGTCAAAATAAATCACGATTGATAATATTGAACAAAGCAGATTTGGCTGATGAAAATACTACAAATCAATGGATAAATTATTTTAATTCTCTTTCTTATGAATGTCTTGCTATAGATTCCAGACAAAAAACGGATATAAAAAAATTATTTGCATATATAGAAAAATCCTGTGCAAAAAAAAGAGAGAGGGACAGGAAAAGAGGTATTATAAATAGACCTATTAGAGCTATGGTGAGTGGCATACCTAATGTAGGTAAATCTACATTAATAAATTCTATAGTAGGAAAAGCAAGTGCAAAAACAGGAAATAAACCCGGAGTTACTAAAGGTAATCAATGGATAAGAATTAATAAAAATATTGACTTATTAGATACACCGGGAATACTTTGGCCTAAATTTGAAGATGAGCATATAGGTACAATGATTGCTTTTATAGGTTCTATTAATGATATGATTATTAATATAAGAGAGCTTGCACTTGAATTTATTATATTTTTAAAAGAAAATAGAAGTGATATTTTGCAAGATAGATTTGATATATTTTCCAATGATGAAAATGAAATATTATTGGAAATTGCAAAGAAAAGAAACTGCTTATTAAAACAAGATATTTATGATATTGATAAGGCGGCGAATATTTTAATTAATGAATTTAGAACCGGAAAATTATCAAGAATAAGTTTGGAAGGTCCAAGGGATTATATAGATGAAAAAGAGTAAAGAGGAGAGGCTTGAAGAAGAATATTTGCGTATTGAAGGCTTGTATAAATATGAGCTTAAATATTCTGATTATAAATATATCTGTGGTATTGATGAGGTTGGTAGAGGTCCTCTTGCAGGTCCGGTTGTAGCATGTGCTATAATTTTACCGAAAGATGAAAAAATATTATATATAAATGATTCTAAAAAACTTAGTGAAAAAAAAAGAGAAGAATTGTTTGATATTATTAAAAGCAAAGCTCTTGATATCGGTATAGGTATTGTTGATTCTAAAATTATTGATGAAATAAATATATTACAAGCTACATATAAGGCAATGCAAATAGCTATATCAAATTTAAAAATAAAACCTGATATTCTTTTAAATGATGCTGTAACAATTCCAGATATAGATATAAAGCAGGTTCCGATTATACATGGTGATTGCCTCAGTGCCAGTATAGCAGCGGCAAGTATTGTTGCAAAGGTTACTAGAGATAGGCTGATGTATGAATATGACAAGATTTATCCTGAATATAAATTTGCGAAGAATAAGGGATATGGGACAAAAGAACATTCAAATGCTATAGAAAATTTTGGACTCTTGGATATTCATAGACTTACTTTTTGTAAGAAGTTTATAATTGATGATAAATAAAAGAAAAATAGGAAATATATATGAGGAGCTTGCATGTAAATATCTTATATCTCTAGATTTTAAAATACTTGATAGGAATTTTAGAACAAAGGAAGGTGAGATTGATATCATCGCAAAGGATAAGGATTATTTGGTTTTTGTAGAAGTAAAATATCGTAAAAATAATAAGCTTGGTAAGTCTATTGAAGCTGTTACAAATAAAAAGGTTTTACAAATAAAAAAGTTGGCAAAGATATATTTATATATTAACAATTATTCTCAAAATACAAATATTCGTTTTGACATTATTGGAATAGATGGTTCTCGTATAAGCTTTCTTAAAAATGCTTTTTGATATGGAGGTAATATGCATACTTGGAAAAGATATAGAAAAAAAGAAGAAATTATTGAAAAAATAGGCTTAAATGAAGTGCCATATCTTGCATTCAAAACACTTGATAATACAAATATTGTAAAACATGGATTTTCAACACGTCTTGGTGGTGTTAGCAGTGATTATTTTTCTAGTATGAATTTATCAACTGCAAAAGGTGATTCTAGAGATAATGTTCTTGAAAATTTTAAAAGAATTACCACAGCAATGGATATAGACTTGCATTCTCTTTGTTTGTCTTATCAAGTTCATTCTAATAAAATTTTAAAGGTCGATTCTAAAGCTAGAGGATTTGGAATTGATAAGCCACGCCCTTTTGATGATGTAGATGCTTTGATTACAAATTCTAAAGATATTACTTTAGTATGTTTTTTTGCTGACTGTATTCCTATATTTTTACTTGACACTAAAAATAAAGCAATTGCATTAGCACACGCAGGTTGGAGAGGAACAGTAAGCAAAATAGCTGCTATTTGTTTAAATAAAATGGAAATAGAATATAATAGCAAAGCTGATAATATTATTGCTTGTATTGGTCCGGGTATTTCAAAAGGCAATTATGAAGTTTCAAGCGATGTATACAATAATTTTTATGATAAATTTGATAAAAAATTTATTGAAAAAATTTTTGAAAAAAATCATTCTGATAAATATCAGCTTGATTTATTGGAAGCAAATAAACAGATTCTTTTAGAAGCAGGTGTAGCTGAGAATAATATTCATCTTGCTGATATTTGTACTTATGATAATAGCGAATATCTTTTTTCACATAGAAAACATGGTGATAAAAGAGGGAATATGGCGGCTTTTTTAGCTATAAAATAAATTGGCAGTATATAAAAGTATTATATATAATTTAATAACACTTATTGCTATAATTCACAAAATTAAATTTATTTATATAATATATAGAGTTTATTAATAAAATATGTTATTATATAGTATGTATTTTTCCGGATAGGAAAACTTCAATATTTAGGAGGTAAAAAATGAATTACTTAGAGATTGAAAAAGTCATAGGTAGAGAAATTTTAGATTCAAGAGGTAATCCAACAGTAGAGGCTGAGGTTTATTTGGTAGATGGTACTGTAGGAAGAGGCTGTGCACCAAGTGGAGCTTCAACAGGAGAGTTTGAAGCACTTGAGCTTAGAGATGGTGGAGAGCGTTATCTTGGTAAAGGTGTGCAAACAGCTGTAAATAATATTAATACTGTAATTAATGATGTATTAGAAGGCTTGGATGCTTCTGATATATATGCTGTAGATGCCGCTATGATTAAAGCTGACGGTACAAAAGATAAATCTAAATTAGGAGCAAATGCTATTTTAGCAGTTTCAATAGCAGCAGCAAGAGCAGCTTCTATATCTTTAGATATTCCTCTATATAGATTTTTAGGTGGTGTAAATGCAAATAGACTCCCTGTACCTATGATGAATATTTTAAATGGTGGTGCTCATGCGAGCAATACTGTAGATATTCAAGAATTTATGATTATGCCTGTAGGTGCTACAAGTTTTAAGGAGGCTCTTAGATGGTGTGCAGAAGTTTTCCATGCTTTAGCTAAGATTTTAAAAGCAGAAGGACTTGCTACTTCAGTAGGTGATGAAGGTGGTTTTGCACCTAATCTTGCAAGTGATGAGGATGCTATTAAATATATTTTGAAGGCTGTAGAAAAAGCCGGTTATAAGCCTGGTAGTGATTTTATGATTGCTATAGATGCAGCTTCAAGTGAATGGAAAACAAATGAAATTGGTAAATATCATTTACCAAAAGCCGGTACAGAATATACTTCAAAAGATCTTATAGCATATTGGAATAATTTAGTGGATAAATATCCTATCATTTCTATCGAAGATGCTTTAGATGAGGAAGATTGGGAAGGCTGGAAAGAGCTTACAAAAGAGTTGGGTCATAAGGTTCAATTAGTAGGAGATGATTTATTTGTTACAAATACAGAAAGATTATCAAAGGGTATAAATAATGGTGCCGCTAATTCTATTTTAATAAAGCTTAATCAGATAGGTTCGGTTTCTGAAACACTTGAAGCTATTAAAATGGCACATAAAGCAGGATATACTTCGATTTCTTCTCATCGTTCAGGAGAAACTGAAGATACAACTATAGCTGATTTAGCTGTTGCACTTAATACTTGTCAAATTAAGACAGGTGCTCCTAGTAGATCAGAGCGTGTTGCAAAATATAACCAGCTTTTAAGAATTGAAGAAGAGTTAGGTGCTTGTGCAGTATATCCGGGTATAAAGGCATTTAATATTAAAAAATAAAATAATAATCTATTAATAGAAACTCAAAAATCACCAAAAAATACATATTTTTTGGTGATTTTTTGATATAATAAAAAGCAAGAAGATATTAAAAATCTTCTCACTTTTTATCTGTTCCGAATACAGAACCATTGATAATTACGGATTAACCTTATTTTAACTCGTAATGTTATTTTGAATAGAACTAATAACCATATTGTAGCAAAAAATGAAATAATGTCAAGTAAAATTATTGGAGGTTGTTTTAATGGATAAAAAATTTAAAAAATATACTATAGGAGTTGACATAGGTACTAATTCTATAGGTACAGCTGTAGTTTATCATGATTTGAAAATAGTAAAAAAGCGTATGAGGGTTTCAGGTAATACAGGTAGAGATTATATTAAAAAAAATTTTTTAGGAGCTTTATTATTTGATGAAGGTAAGACAGCAAAGTTTACGAGAGCAAAAAGGTGTTTGAGGCGTAGATATGAAAGAAGAAAAAATAGAATAAATTATTTAAAGGATTTTTTTAAAGAAGAGATTGAAAAGATTGATAAGGATTTTTTTAATAGACTTGATAATAGCTTTTTTATAAAGAATGATAATAAAAATAAATATCCTATTTTTGCTGATTTTGAGCTTGAAAATAAATATCATAAACAATATCCAACAATATATCATCTTCGTAAAGCATTGATTGATGAAGACAAAAAGGCTGATATTAGATTAATTTATATGGCATTGTCACATATTATAAAATTTAGAGGACATTTTTTATCTAATAATTTGAAGATATCGAATATAACAAAAATTTCAATCAAAGAGGATTTGGATAATTTATATAAATTATTAAGTTTAGTTGATTCTAATAATGATATAAAAAAATTTCAAGATATAAGCTATATAGAAAATATATTAATTTCTGAAATTCCAAAATCTGATAAAAAAGAAAAACTAGAGAAAATATTAAATAAAAATAAAAAGATACTTGTTTTTTTTGACTTATTAATTGGTAATACTGTTAATTTTAAAAATATATTTGAATTAGATGAAGATATCAAATTGAAATTTCAAGATAAGAGCTATGAAGAAAATTTAGAAAGATTAATATCTCTTACAGGAGAACAATATAGAGATATTTTTATACTTTTAGATGAAATATATATGAAAATGGAATTATCAAAAATAATAGATTCTAAAGATAATATAACTCAAGCCTTTCTCTCTAATTATATGATAAAATTATATGACCATTTAAAGTTATATAAGAATTTTGTAAGAAATTTGGGTAAAGAAGAATATAAAAATACTTTTCGTAAAGGCAAAATTTATGATGAATATATATTAGGCAGAAAAACTTTACAAGATTTATATAAGCATATAAATAAACAATTGATAAATGCTGAAGAAAAATTTAAATTTAAAGAATATACTAATAATCAGAAAATACAAGAAAGTATAGAATATAAACAATATATAGAAATAAAAAAATTGGTAGATAAAGAAGAATTTCTCAGAAAGTTAAGAAGCATATATAATTGTAAAATTCCATATCAATTACAATTGAAGGAATTTGAAGATATTTTAAATAAACAAAGTAAATATTATACGTTTATTGATGATAATAAGGAAAAACTTAAAGCATTGCTTACTTTTAGAATACCATACTATGTTGGACCTTTAGTAAAAAATACTGAAATGAGTAGATTTTCTTGGTTGAAAAGAAAGAAAGAGGGAAAAATATATCCTTGGAATTTAGAAGAAATTGTAGATGTTAATGAGACAAGTAAAAACTTTATAAAAAGACTTATAGGTAATGATACTTATTTATATGATGAGAAAGTACTGCCAAAAGAGGATATAATATATCAAAAATTTAATATATTTAATGAGCTTACAAGGGTAAGCTATATAGATGAAAATTCAAAACGTAATTTTTTTACTACTCAAGAAAAAAAAGAGATTTTTAATAATCTATTTAAAAAAAATAAAAAAGTAAGTCTTAAACTTTTAACTAAATATATAGAAAATGAATGGAATAAAACAGCAATTAGAATTATAGGCTTAGAAAAAGAATTTAATTCTAATTATTCAACTTATATAGATTTGAGTAAAATAAAAGAAGTAAAAGAAATACTAGATAGAGAAGATTATATTGAATTAATTCAAGAAATAATAAAAATACTTACTGTATTTGAAGATGGAAAATTAAGAAAAAATAACTTGGATTTATTAAATGAAAAATATGATAACATTTTTTCAGATGTAACTATAGGGGAATTGTCTAAGATACATTATAAAGGCTGGGGAAGATTATCAAATAAGTTGATAAATGGTATAAGAAATAAAAATGATAATAAAACTATTTTGGATTATTTAATAGATGATAAAGTCAATAGAAATTTTATGCAACTTATAAATGATGATACTCTTTCTTTTAAGGATGAAATAAAGAAAAAACAAGATGAATCATTTGAAAAAAATATACTGGATAAAAAGGATGAATATTTTAAAAATTTGGATATTAAGAATCCGGCTATAAAAAAAGCTATATCTTTATCTATAAGATTAATAAATGAAATTGTAGATATTATGGAATATAATCCTGAAAATATAGTCATTGAAATGGCAAGAGAAAACCAAACTACACTTCAAGGAAAGAAAGCCTCTAAGAATAAAAATAAAAAATTAGAGGAGGCTTTTGAAAAATTAAAAAAATTAAATGAAAATATAGATATAAATACGAATGATATTAAAAAATCAGATCTAAATAACAAAAAATTATATTTATATTATTTGCAAAATGGTAAAGATATGTATACAGGAGAAATGATTGATTTGAATAATTTACAAAATTATCAAATAGATCATATAATACCTCAATCTTTTATAACAGATAACTCTATAGATAATTTAGTATTAGTAAAAAATATTAAGAATATTGAAAAATCGGATGAACCCTTGTCAAGTGACATTATTAAAAGGCAAAAGCATTTTTGGACTATTTTAAGGAATGTAGATTTGATATCAGATTCAAAATTTAATAATTTAATAAAAGATAAATTTACACAGAATGATAAAGAAAGATTTATTAATAGACAATTGGTTGAAACAAGACAAATTACTAAATATGTAGCAAATATATTATCAAATAAGTTTCAGAATAAAACTAATATTATATTATTAAAAGCTCCTCTAATAACTCAATTCAGAGAAAAATTTAACATATATAAGGTTAGAGAATTAAATGATTATCATCATGCACATGATGCATATTTAAATGCTTGCATAGCTATAAAGCTTTTAGAAATGTATCCTAATTTACATAATAAGTTGATTTATGGTAAGTATGATAAGAATACTAAAGTAAATATTTTTAATAAAGCTACTTATGAGAAAAATAAAATGATTAATATTATTAAATCTTTTGAAAATTATTTTGTTAAAATAGATAATGATATTAAATCTTATTCAAGCCTAGTGCCAAAAGCTAATATGGATATAATATGGGATAAGGATAGAGATATAAAAATAATAAAAAATACTATTTCCAGAGAAAAATGTAACATAGTAAAAAAAGTTGAAGAACAAAAAGGAATGCTTTTTAAAGAAACTATTAATAAAAAAGGTAAAGGTAAAATATCTATTAAAAATAATATGGATACTGATATATATGGTGGATATATAGAAGCAAAGCCGGCATATTTTATTGCTTTAGAATATAAAGTGAAAAATAAGATAAAGAAAGATATAGTGCCTATAAATATTAAAGATAAGAAAGAATTTGAAAAAGATAAAAGTCTATATCTAAAAAAATTAAAATATGAGGACGCAAAAATATTATTTGTTTTAAAAAAATATTCTCTTTTTGAAATTTGTATTATTGATGAAAATAATACAAAAAGAATATTAAGAAGAACAATTACTGGAGGAAAAGAACTTAATAATGTTAATCAAATTGTTTTGGACAATGAGCTTGTTGAATTCATATATTATTTAAAAAAGATACATAATGATCCTGTAAAAGATAAATGTACAGAAAAATATTTAGATGAAAATAAATCAAGAATTAATATTTTATTTAAAAAATTATTAGAAAATATTCTTGATTTCGCTAAAAATTATTTGGAAATAAATGGTGATAAAATTAGAAAAATAAGGAATGCGTATAGTGAATATTTAGAAAATAACAATGAAATGATTGAAGAAGTAAATAAAGATATAGTTGCTTCTTTTATTGAATTATTAAAATTAACAAAAGCCGGTGCGGCATCTGAATTTAAATTTTTAGGTGAAACAATTGAAAGAAAACGATATAATAGTATAGGATCAGTGTGGAGTAATAAAGATAGGAAGGTTGAGCTTGTTTACCAATCATTAAGTGGATTATATGAAACAAGATTCAGGATGGAGTGATTGTTATGGGATGGAGAACTATAGTTGTTAAATCACATTCTAAGCTTTCCTATAAAAATAATAATTTTATTTATCAAGATTCAGAAAGAATAGAAGCAATTCATTTATCAGAAATTAATGTGATAATTTTAGAAACTACAAATATTAGTATAACAAGTATGTTAATTAAAAAAATAGTTGATGAAAAAATAATTTTAATATTTTGTGATGAAAAATCTTTGCCATATAGTTTTTTAACACCATTTTATGGAAGATATGATACTAGCTTACAAATTAGGAATCAAATAGATTGGAATGTGAAAAATAAAGAGCTAATCTTTATGAAAATTATAAATAATAAAATATCTAATCAGGCCTATTTTTTATTATCTATAGGATTCAAAGAAAAAGCAGAAAGAATTTTAGAACTAAAAAATAAATTGAATTTAGGGGATACAAACAATGTTGAAGCTAATGCAGCTAAAATTTATTTTAATACTCTTTTTGGAAAAAATTTTTCAAGAGAAAATCAAGATGATATAAATGCTGGATTAAATTATGGATATAGTTTACTACATGCTATGCATGCGAGAGAAATAGTAATAAATGGGTGTTTGACGCAGCTTGGTTTGATGCATCATAATCAATTTAATAAATATAATTTAGCAAGTGATTTATTGGAACCATTTAGAGTTATAATTGATGATATAGTTTATTCTAACAAAGAGAAAGATTTTAATTATATTAAACATAAATTATTTGATATTTTTAAAATTAGTTATAGTTATAATAATCAAGAAATGTATATAAGTAATATAATTGCTGATTATGTGAAAAATGTAATTAAAGCTATGAATAACAACATGGAGGATATACCGATATTTAAGTATGAATTATAGATTTATGAGACTTATATTAATGTTTGATTTGCCTACTAAGACTCAAAATGATAAAGCTATATATAGACAGTTCAGAAAATTTTTGATTAATGAAGGATTTTTAATGCATCAATATTCAATATATAGCAAAATTTTTTTGAATAACACTAATAAAGATATGTTAATAAATAGGCTTAAAAAGAATACACCTAAAAATGGTTTGGTAACTATTTTAAGTATTACTGAAAAGCAATTTTCCGGAATTATTTATTTAACAGGAGATAAAGATGAGAGTATTGCAAATACTGATTCTAGAGTAATATTTTTAGGTGAATAATATGATTAGAGTTAATTATACTTTTTTTGATGAAGCAATAGAAATAAAAAATATGACAATATTATCAATAGAAGATACAAATTATTTTTCAAAATTATCAGGAGCTTTTTATAGTTATGAAGAGGATGGATTATTAAGAATATTTAATGAAAAGCAGGATAGAATAAAAAAATCAGATTTAGTTTTGGTAACAGATATTATGGGATATTCTATTAATTCAGCTCCAATATTAAAGCGTATATATGATGATTTACAAAATCAAATTAATAATAAACTTGAAACTAAAATAAAAATAGAAAAGTTGATTTATGAATTTGATAATATTATTAATAATGAATTGTTAGAGCATGAATTGGAATTAGTAAGTGAAGGTAATGATTTACTTAAGATTTTTAAAATTTTAGGAATTAAGATATATTTTGATCAAAAAAATATTTTTGAAAAAATGTTTGAAATTATAAAAATTTTTTCATATATGTATGATAAAAATGTTTTAGTATTTATAAACACTTTATCTTATTTTACTTATAAAGAACTGCTTTCTATAAATGAATATATTAATTTGAATAATATTAATGTATTATTTATAGAACCTAGAAAAATAAATGGTATTAAACAAATTTTTATAGATAGTGATTACATAATGTTTAAAAATATGATATAATAGCGTTGAATAGAATTAAGGATTAATAGTTATTTAAAATAACATAGTTATAAGTGTATTCATATTAGATATTTTTGAATATTACTAAAGCTTTAGAATCTTCGCTATATCATTGAAAGTCTTATGATAATATTGTGCTGAATGTTTTAGAGTAATGTTATTTTGAATAGGACTAAAGGCGTTATTTAATCGTCTTGCAATATTATAAGGTTTTAGAGTAATGTTATTTTGAATAGGACTAAAGGCAACAAATGTATATATTCACGAAGAAGCAAGTTTTAGAGTAATGTTATTTTGAATAGGACTAAAGGACAATTGCCACTATTTTTCTTCTATCTGATAGTTTTAGAGTAATGTTATTTTGAATAGGACTAAAGGTTTACGTAACAGTAAACGTATTTATCATACGTTTTAGAGTAATGTTATTTTGAATAGGACTAAAGGTTATAAACGAGCGTTTATTGAGAGTGTTGAGTTTTAGAGTAATGTTATTTTGAATAGGACTAAAGGTGTAGCCGTGCAAGTGTGCCAACACAAGCAGTTTTAGAGTAATGTTATTTTGAATAGGACTAAAGGCTTAAAGCGGGACTGATGGAAACAGAATTTGTTTTAGAGTAATGTTATTTTGAATAGGACTAAAGGATCATTTTGAATATATTTGCCTTTTCCTATGTTTTAGAGTAATGTTATTTTGAATAGGACTAAAGGCAAATTCCTTCAAATGTTCTTTCATGGATTGTTTTAGAGTAATGTTATTTTGAATAGGACTAAAGGTTATAAATGAATAAGAAAAGCACCCTGAACGTTTTAGAGTAATGTTATTTTGAATAGGACTAAAGGCTATTCATAGAACTGAGAACAATACCAGTAGTTTTAGAGTAATGTTATTTTGAATAGGACTAAAGGACTTTCACAGTGTGAACTTGCTGCTGCAATGTTTTAGAGTAATGTTATTTTGAATAGGACTAAAGGAGCGTGTATTTTTAAAGTAAAAAACTTTTTGTTTTAGAGTAATGTTATTTTGAATAGGACTAAAGGCGGCCGCCTCCGTTTCCGGCGCCCTTTATAGTTTTAGAGTAATGTTATTTTGAATAGGACTAAAGGTAGTATTTTAGCATATATAACTACTAAATAGTTTTAGAGTAATGTTATTTTGAATAGGACTAAAGGACACGATATTTGACACCAGACCGTCTTGTAGTTTTAGAGTAATGTTATTTTGAATAGAACTAATAACATTTTTATTATTTTTAAATCTATTTAATATTAAAATTAAAATCAAATTTTTTATCTTTATAATAATACTTAATTATTTTTATTATATTCATGCAAATAAAATATCTATATATTTTAAATATATAATACTATTTATTTTAAAAAATAAAATATATAAATGTTTATATATTAAAATGTGATATATTCTTAAAAACTTCAAAAAATTATAATATTTTTCATAATTTTTATATTCATGATATTAATTGGCATAAAACTTAATTTATAGTATAATTAACAAAGTATATTAGCTACTAGCTTACTTTGTATGATTGTGTACTTTTATTAATAAGATTTAATTATTTAAATAATAATTACAAATATTTTGGTTTTATATAATTCGCAAACATATATAGTAATGTATAGATAAATTGATGAAGATCAGGAGGATATATTTGTGAATATTAAGCAGGAAATGATAATAGTATTGGACTTTGGGGGACAATATAACCAGCTTATAGCTAGAAGAGTAAGAGATAATAATGTATATTGTGAAATTTACTCTTATAAAACACCTATAGAAATAATTAAAGCAAAAAATCCGAAGGGGATAATACTTACAGGCGGTCCTAATAGCTGTTATGAAGATGATGCACCGGTATATACAAAAGAATTATTCAACTTAGGCATACCTATTCTGGGTATTTGCTATGGAGCACAATTAATGATGCATATACTTGGTGGTGAAGTAAAAAAAGCACCTATCAGAGAATATGGAAAGACTGAGTTGATTATAGATAACCAAAATAGTAAGCTTTTTGATTCCGTAAAAGAAAAAAGTATATGCTGGATGAGCCATTTTGATTATATTTCAAAAGTAGCCTCCGGTTTTGAAATTATTGCACATACATCTGACTGTCCTGTAGCTGCTGTACAGAATATTGATAAAAATTTATATGCTATGCAATATCATCCTGAAGTTTTACATACAGATTATGGTATTAAGATGATAGGAAATTTTGTAACAAAAATTTGTTCTTGTTCATGTGAATGGAGAATGGACAGATTTATAGAAAATTCTATAGATGAAATAAAGAAAAGAGTAGGAAATGGAAAAGTTTTATGTGCATTATCAGGTGGAGTAGATTCATCAGTAGCTGCTGTACTGTTGAGTAAAGCCGTAGGAAATCAACTTACTTGTGTTTTTGTAGATCATGGATTATTAAGAAAAAATGAAGGTGATGAAGTAGAAGCTATATTTGGAACTGAAGGAATGTATAATTTGAATTTTATAAGAGTAAATGCACAAAATAGATTTTATTCTAAACTTAAAGGAATTACAGATCCTGAATCTAAAAGAAAAATAATCGGTGAAGAGTTTATTAGAGTTTTTGAAGAAGAAGCTAAAAAAATAGGAAAGGTTGATTTTTTAGTGCAAGGAACGATATATCCAGATGTAGTAGAAAGTGGATTAGGTGGTGAAAGTGTAGTAATTAAATCACATCATAATGTAGGAGGCTTACCTGATTATGTAGATTTTAGAGAAATTATAGAGCCTTTAAGAGATTTGTTTAAAGATGAGGTTAGAAATGTTGGATTGGAATTGGGAATACCTGAAAAACTTGTACTTCGTCAGCCATTTCCCGGTCCCGGTCTCGGTATAAGAATAATAGGCGAGGTTACAGAAAAAAAGATTAAGATAGTCCAAGAAGCTGATGCTATATATAGGGAAGAGATAGCAAATGCAGGACTTGATAAAAATTTAGCCCAGTATTTTGCAGCACTTACAAATATGAGAAGTGTAGGAGTAATGGGAGATGAAAGAACATATGATTATGCAATAGCACTTAGAGCGGTAAATACAATAGATTTTATGACAGCTGAGGCGGCACAGATACCTTATGAAGTATTACAAAGGATTACTACTAGAATAATAAATGAGGTTGACCATGTTAATCGAGTATTATATGATATAACCAGTAAGCCACCGGGAACGATTGAGTTTGAATAGCAGAATCAAATATGTTACTGTTACAAAAGGCTTAAAAATACAGGAGTTGAGCGGTTTTGATGTAGTAAAATTCTCTAAATGATACTGTTTTGATACTAAAAGTAAGAAAAAGCAGGTCTGAAAGGGAGTTGTTGAATTTAGGTAAAAATTTTAGAAAGCCTTCCATCATTTTGGTGGGAGGCTTTTGTTGAAAATTATAAATGGTAAATTGGCTTTTGTTTTAGAATAGTTACATGTATGCATAAATGAAATATTTTTGTTATTGTGGACTTATATACAAGATATGTATTACATTTGTTGTGATGTACTATTACGAAATTTACGGATAATGTATAATAAATGGGAAGGTGAGATTCTATGACTATAATTTTTTCTGAAAACCCCGAAAATGATCTTTGGAGAGAATTATTACAATTTACATATGAGGCTAATATAAAACGGTATTTAGCAAAAAAGGGGCATGAGGTAGACGAAGATACTATAAATTGCATCGCAGGTTCGTTTTTACAAGCAAATGAATACTATAAGGCTGCTAAAGAAGATAATCTTCAAATTTCACCATTACTATTATATTATGGCTCAACAAATCTTCTTTATGGAATGGTTAACCTTTTAAGTGGCAGTATTAATAAGATTAGTAACCATGGAATGAAGATTTTCATTCCTGATCAAATGAATTTCATTGCAGACACGAAAATCAGATTTCTTAGTCCAGTAGATGGTGGAGTTCATGTAATTGCAAGAGCGATAGGTGTTACTTCTGACTTAACAGGATTTGGTGATTGGAGTTTGAGAGAGTTTTTAGATTCGATTGCAGAAATACAATCTGACTTTGCACAATGCTATGATGTACAAACTGGCTGTACTATTATGCTTGATATTTTTAATACTCTAGATGGAAAGGCTGAAAAAATATATTTTTCGGAAGAAAACAAGGATCATTTGATTGAACTATTGAAAAAAGTTGAAGGGTTTGAAAAATCATATTTGTGCTTTACTTCTGCTACAGACTTCAAAACGGGCAAAGAATATTTTGTCCTTCGCCATAAATTGACAGGTGAGGATATCAGTAAACAATCCTATTCTGGACAACCATATTTACAGGCAGGGCATATAAAAAATAGCAAATTGATAACTATCCCAACATTACTTAATATATACATCAGTTTATTTGCATTATCTTCACTATGCCGTTATTTCCCGGAACGTTGGAGCCCTTTTGTGTTTAAGGATATAACTGGTGAAAAACTTTTAATTGAAAAATTTATGTTCTATGCAAGAAGGCTCGTTCCTAATTATGTACTTAATAATCTTTTAGAAAATACTATACAGTATAGTTCGAGCAGATATACAGCAACTGATACTGTTAAATTAGTAGGTGAACATCAGGTGCAAGAGATGATTGAAAGAAAAGTGCAGAATGAATTGGAGAAACAACACATTGACTTTAAAGAGAAAAGATAAAATTTCTTTCTATATAATAATTTAGGAGATAAAATGATGTCAACAAATTTTAGAACAGAAGTATTTAAGTTATGTAAAAAGCTTCAAAAGGATGAAGCTTCGCAAAAAATAAGAAAAATGATTTATGACATGTCAGTTGTTATAGAATCAAATGAAATTGGTGAAAAGTTTACAGATTCCCGTAATGATTTTGCTTATATGGCAAAACATAGTAATACTGAATTTCATGGTTTTATATTTCTTGATGAAAACATTGAAAAAATAGATATCCCCAATTTTTTCAATGTAGAGCATTTGTCATCAACAGAAAGAATATTGATTGAGCAAGGACATAAAACGCTTACTCGATTTATTGATTTATGTTTGTCTGAAATTGCTTCTGAATCAAATGAAGTAGCAGATTCAATGAATCCGTATTTTCTATATAAAGAAGTCAGTGTTTCAGAAAATGTAAGCACACTACTCTCAGATGAGGAGTTAATTCCTGCAATATCAGCGTTCAAGAATGGTAGAGTCTATAAAGTTCTTATGGATGCTAATTTTATAAAAATGTTCAAAAAAATTGATATTGATGCTATGCGTGGGTTAGTTAGTATATTAGAAAAAGAAATTAATCAAAGCCTTGGAGAAGAAATTTCTAAGGATATAAAAGATTTTTCGATGAAGTTGCACACAAAACTGGATGATATTACTGATGTGATGTTTGCGTTTTCGGTATTGATGTTAGCATTGAAGAATTCGTTAAAGATTTCTTGCCGTTTGCTATATAGGGCAATTTGCGGTATTGATTTGTTTGTTTTGAATAATGATAATATAATTAGTATCGAAAAAGATGTTTCCACAGTTGTGAGCAAATTTTATAAGATTTTTGCTCAAGATATAACTCTTGATTTCTCAGGAAGCGATATGGGTAGTATTCTTCTAATAGATTGTGATTTGCCTCATGGTATTCACATACATGAATTTGGAATGCTGATAGCTCAAACGTTAAATTTTGCAGGAGAATTTGGGGAATCAGCAAAATATTCGGTTGTTACTGTTGATGAGGAACTAATTAATATACATCATCTTGTTGATGAGGTATTGAAAGTTGGATTGCCTATTATAAATACAAATTGAAAAAATGGATTTAAGATATTCTAACTTAAATTCATTCAAATCTTTAGCTTATCTTAAAGTATCAAATAACACAAAAGCATATGGCTTGAAGAGTAAAATCTTTCAGCTATGTGCTTTTTCTGTGCTTATTTTAAATCTGGTGGAACTTTGGCATTTATTCCGTTTTTATAGAATTTTACATTGCTTTCTTCAAAGGGAACATAATCTTTTTTTAGACTGTCAGGATAGTTAGCTTTCCAATCCTGCAATGCTTCTTTTGTAATTTCGTTATTTTCATATTTTTGTTTCATTTTTTGCCAATCTTCAAGCATGTTTCGTATTCTGAGAATTGCTTCACTCCCGAAATATATACCTGTGGTAGTGTATGCGGGATCTTCGTCATTCATAATAACCTGTCTTATATTAACCTCAATACTGTCATCCAGCTTAAATAAGAATCGCATAAGGTCATGCTCTGTGTACGGATAGGCAGGTTCTTTAAAATAGTCTTTATTTACATGGAGTGCAGCAGAAATATTTTCTAAGACATCATCTTTAGGAGTACGAATATCAAGCTCATATTGTCTGATTCTGACATCATCTAAATGTGTTCTGTCTCCTAATGCCTTTTGAGTAATTCTCCGTAATTCACGGAACTTCTTAATTATTTTACCCAAACTCAATTTTAACACCTCCTTAGGAGCAAATTTGTTTCTCTTTTAATAATATAATCGAAAATAAGAAAAAACACAATAGAAAAATGAAATTTAGAAAAAAGTATTGACAGAAACAAAAAAGCTACTTATAATCTAAAATAGAAACAGAAACAAATAAGTTTCTAAAAAGAAAGGGGGGAAAGTACGATGGAGAAATTATTTCTTACTTCAAATGAAGTTGCCGATTTACTAAATATATCGCAGCAGCAGGCTTATAAAATCATTCGTGATATGAATAAGCAGCTTGCTGAACACGGCTTTCTTATCCTAAGGGGAAGAATCAATAAGAAATATTTTATGGAGCAAATCTACAAATCGAAGGCGGGAGAATAATGCCTGCATATAAAGACGAAAAAAGTGGAAAATGGTTTGCTTCGTTCTATTACAAGGACTGGGACGGACAAAGCAGGAAGAAGCTGAAAAGAGGTTTTGAAACAAAGAAAGAAGCAGTTGCCTATGAAAGAAATTTTACGGTTAAAATGTCCGGTTCACTCAATATGCTTTTTGAGGATTATTTTGAACTCTATAAAGCCGATGTTATAGGAACTATTCGTCTTAATACATGGATTACAAAAGAACACATGATTAGGACAAAAATACTGCCGTTTTTTACAGGAATGAAAGTAAGCGAGATAAAAACTGTGGTAGTTAAGAAATAGCACAATGTACTTCTGAATATTGAAAATGCGGAAGGGGAAGCCTATAAGCCGACTTATCTTAAGTCAATTCACGCACAACTAAGCTGTATGTTCAACCATGCCGTTAAGTATTACGGACTAAGACAAAATCCTTGTAAGGTTACAGGCAGAATCGGAAAGCAAAAGAGTGATGAGGAAGTGGAATTCTGGACTAAAGATGAATATCTGCAATTTATTGAAGCTGTTAAAGATAAGGATATTTCATTTTATGCTTTTGAAATTCTTTATTGGACAGGGATTCGTTTAGGAGAACTCAGAGCATTGACAAAAGGGGATTTTGACTTTGATAAAAAGACAATGCGAATCTGTAAATCAGCACAGAGAATTAACGGAGAAGAAGTTATAACAGACCAGAAAACCCCTAAAAGCAAGAGAACAATAATGCTTCCTGATTTCTTAATCAGAGAGCTTCAGGATTACTTCCTTAACTTAGAATGATTGTTGAAATAATAGAAGCGGCGATGCAAGAAAAAAGCCTTTAGCCATAAGACCAAAGGCAAGATGAAAGTACAACTTGGTATTTCATCCATGACAAGATCATTTTATCAGGTTGTACTTCCATCAGCAATAAAAAGACAGGAGGTTACGATGATAAACAGTGAGAAATATATTGAAAATATTCCGCAAGACTTAAAAGACCGTAGTCAATGGTTATGGTTTAAAAGGATGGTAAATGTGGATAAGCACGGAATGGAAAAAGTCATAAAGATACCTGTAAGCCCGATAACATTGAAATCGAATTTTTGGAATCAAAAAGAAAATTGTGCAGATTTTGAAACGGCAGTTAATAATATGAAAAGTAGTGGCTGTGACGGATTGTCTTTTGTACTGATTAAAGACGATCCGTTTGTGTGTATCGACTTGGACAATGTGGATAATAAAAAACTTGAGATGTTTATAAAGGAGTTTAACGATACTTATATCGAAATATCACAATCCAGAAGAGGGTTACACATTTTTGTAAAGGGGAAAATAGAAAAGAATTTTAATAACCAACTTGAGAAAGTGGAGATGTATCAAGAAAACAGATGTATTGCTATGACAGGTAATATCTACAAATTTAATGATTTTGTTGCAAACAAAGTTCTCTTGAAACAAAAGGAGTTGGATAAATATTACAAGTTATTTTCCCCAAAAAGAAGTGTCAGAGAAGTTATTAGAAAATATCAGGAAGCGGCTGAATGTGTTCCAGACAGTGATACGGTTATAGAAACGATGTACAGATATAACGTAAGGGCAAGAGCGTTATTTTAAGGTACAAATACAAGCGGAGACGCCAGTAAAGATGACTTTTCATTGCTTCTTTTTCTAAACAGTTTTACTCACGGAAATGCAGAAATGATGAAAGACATATTTTTGTAATCTGCACTTAATCGCATGGGAGATCGAAGTAAAAGAAGAACGGAAAAAGGATATATGAAATATTTAGAGGATAGCATTTCAAAAGCGATACAGGGAGGAAATAAGAGATATTGGGATTATAACTATCACAGAAGTAAAGGAGGATACTCGCTTGAATAATTGGCTTAAATTCGATGATTTGGAGCTAAGCGATTATGTAGATCGGGAACTTGAAATCACAGATAAGGGACAAGTCAAAAATACAACAACCAATCTCATAACTGTGTTAGTGAATCCCTGTTTTTGTAAAGAATTTCCTGTATTGGAAACTATCACAAGAAAAGAACATGCAGAAATGCTGAAAAATGATTTTGAAGGAGCTATTGCAGAAGCGGTATATCTTTATAAAAATAAGCTGCATGATTTCTATTTGCCGAAGGAATTAAGGGGCGATTTGGACTATGTCATTCAAACACACAAGAGCGAAAACAGACATGTGCAAAATTTCTTAGACTTTATGGAATGGAAGATAACGAAGTCTGATACTCCTAATTTATTATGTTCCGCAGAATTTACAAGCAAGTATCCTGAAACAGATGAAAAAGTATTTTCAGAGCTGATGGCAAATGAGATGGCTGATAAATGGATTTTAGAGCCTAATGTAAAAAGTAAGAAAGTAAGGATTGACGGAATCGTTAGAGTAAGCAAGAAGTTCTATAAGAGAAATGCAACAGCAGATTTTGTGGAAGTAAAAGATATCGAAATTCCGTTTTAAGAGTTTTAAAAAAGTCCACTACCGCTACTTTGCTACCAGGCATAAAAGGTAGCGGGGTAGTGGTAGCGAAAACTTTTAAACTTTTGTAGAAAAGAAAAAATGCAGAAATTCTTAGCCAAATTGCTTGTGGCGATTCATATGAATTTTCTGTGATAGTTATAAAAGGATAAGTATATTTTTAGTATAAGCAGCATATAGAGTGAGATAGCAAGCATATACTTTTTGACCACAGTCCAAAAAGTAAGCTTGTAAGCTACAAATTCAGCTTAATCAATTTTAGGGAGAACCCTAAGACCCCGAAGATGAAAGGAGTGATGGAAAATGACAAAGACCGTTAATCGTAAAAATAATTGTACCGTCCATTTTATGGTAAACGAAGAAGATATGGAGGAACTTAATAGACGATTTGCATTGACCGGTTTCAAGAGTAAAAGAGAATTTTATAGGGATAGTATTTTTAAGAACAGAATTATCATAGATATTTCCGGAGCCTTTAGAAAAGAACTGAGGGAATTATCTTCTCTTGTAAGTCGTAACTCAGCAAACCTGAATCAAATTGCAAAGGTGGTAAACAGCACAGGAGTTATTTACAAAGATGATATTGAAAGTATCAAGAAAGCATTGCAGGGGGAACTACTTTTTCTATCGGAATTTAGAGAAAAGGTTTCCGACTATATCATCAATGAGGTGATCGGATAATGGCAGTTACAAAGATACATCCAATCAAAACCACACTGAAAAAGGCAATAGAATATATCTGTAACGGAGATAAGACAGATGATGAAATCTATGTTACAACGCATCTATGCAGCAGAGAAAATGCTCATAAAGAGTTTGAACTTACCAAGAAACAATTTGGCTCAAGAACAAAGACGTTGGCACATCATTTAATTCAATCTTTTGTTTTGGAGGAAGTGAGTTTTGAGGAAGCACATCAGGTAGGAATTGAACTTTGCGAAAAGATTTTAGAGGGAAAATATGAGTATGTATTAGCAACGCATATCGACAAAGACCATATCCAAAATCACATTATTTTTAATTCCATTGATGTCAAAGAAGGTAAGATATATCATTCCTATTACGGTTCCTATATGAAAATCAGAAATCAAAGCGATAGACTTTGCAGGGAGCATAATTTATCTGTCATCGACCAAGAAACACAAAGAGAAATCAATGAAATTAAGCGAAGAAAATTTGTGAATTGGTATGACTGGAATGAGGATAAAAAAGGCAGTAGCTATAAGTCAAGACTTCAATTTGATATTGATAGAACTATAAAGCAGTCAATCAACTGGCAGGGATTTTTATCTAAGATGGAAAGCTATGGCTATGAAATAAAATATGGGAAGCATATAGCTTTTAGAAGTAAAAATCAGCAGAGATTTACCAGAGTAAAGACCATTGGAGCTAACTACACTGAAGAAAGAATTAAGGATAGAATCCTGAATAAAGATAAAGAACTTGGAAATATCATTGATATTAAAAATAGTCAAAAAGTAAAGTCAAGCAAAGGCTATGAACATTGGGTAACAAAACATAATCTTAAAACAGCAGCGTCTACGCTTGTTGAAATCAGGAATAACGGTTTTAATTCAATTGAAGAATTAGAGCGTGGTATCAGCCGGATCTCCATTGAAAAGAACGAGTTGAAACGAGAATTTGATAAGCTGTCATTGGAGCAAAAGAGGATAAAGGAAGTCGTTAAACATATTCAAATTTGTATTAGTAAGAGAGAACATTACGAAGGTTATCGTAAAAATCCAAATGACAGAATTTATATGATGATGAACCGAAAAGATGTGGAAGCCTATCAGAAAGCTTATGAGGAAATAGATATTTTTCTTAAGCAATTCCCACACTTGAGACATATGGTATTGGGAGAGTTGAAGACAAAATCAGGTAAAAATCTTTTTAGAAAATTAAATGAGCATTCAAAAGAATTGCAGGCTAAACAAGAGGAAATTGCGAAGAAACATAATTCATTAGCAGCACAGTATGATGGATTGAAGCATTTAAAGGTTAATATGGATAGCTATCTTGATAGGGATAAAAAGAATGAGAAAAAGGAATCAGTTATTGGTGCAATTAGGAGGCAACAAGTCAATGATAATGACTCATATAAAGTAAAGAAGAAAAGAACTACAGAAATTGAGCAATAATGATATTTTGCACAGTTTTATAGTTGTACTGAGCATTTTAAAAAAGTATATCTAGGAAATACTAAAAAGGCATTATAGATTGACAAATGGAGTTGTATGAGAGTATAATAAAAAATACCGATATATCGGTGTTGAAGAACGGAATATCGGCGTAATTATGATGTGATTAGTAGCGAGAGGTGTTATAATTGGTTTCGTACGACAAGTTATGGAAAAAGTTAATAGATTTGAAAATGAAAAAGAAAGACTTAAAAGATGTTACGGGTATCGGTTCTACAACAATGTCGAAATTAATTAATAACGAACCCGTTTCTATGGTTGTAATGATTAAAATATGTCTTGCTTTGAAATGTAACATTGGCGAGATAATGGATGTGATATTATGACAAAAAAAAGATTAAAAGGTATTTCGCTTTTTGCAAGTGCAGGAATTGGTGAAACTTATTTTAAAGATGTAGGTATAGATATTGTCGTTGCTAACGAGTTGTTAGAAAAAAGAGCTAATCTATATAGTTCTATAAGCCCCGAAACAAAGGTAGTTTGCGGTGATATTACAAACGAAAAGATATTCAACCGAATAATTTCTTTTTGCCCTAACAAAGTAGACTTTATGTTAGCTTCCCCGCCATGTCAAGGAATGAGCGTAGCGGGTAAAAATCGTTGTCAGGAAACAATGGAATCTGATAAACGCAATTACTTGATTACTTATGTTGTTAAAGCTATAAAATTAATGGCTCCTGAGTACGTATTAATTGAAAATGTTCCCGCTTTATTAAAGTTGAAACTTATTTATGATTCTGAATATAGAACAGTACTGGAAATATTGGAATATGAATTTGGAAGCGAATATATTATCGACAGCGCTGTAATTGACTCTTCTGACTATGGCGTACCCCAAACAAGATTAAGAGCGATAATTAAAATGCACAAGCCTAATACGGTATGGAATTGGCCTGCTAAAAGGGAAAAAGTAACGGTAGAACAAGCCATAGGGAATTTGCCTTCTTTGGAAGCAGGCGAAAAATCAAATATAAAGTGGCATTTTGCTCGAAAACATACCAAAGAAAATATATTATGGATGAAACATACGCCGACAGGGGAATCAGCGTTTTCAAATCCCGTTTATTATCCTCAAAGGAAAGATGGCACAAGGATTAAAGGTTACGAGTCTTCATATCGTAGAATCAGATGGGATGCCCCTTCTCCAACAATTACAATTAGAAACGATTGTATAGCTTCTCAAAGAAATGTCCATCCAGGCAGACTAATGCCTGACGGCACATATTCGGATGCTAGGGTTTTAACACCGTTAGAACTTATGTTATTAAATTCGCTTCCTGCTGATTGGAACATACCAGACGATACGCCTGAATTACTCATAAGACAATGTATCGGAGAATCTATTCCACCATTAATGCTAAAAGAGATAGTAGGAGGTATTTATGATGAACAAAATTAAAGCGATTTCTGTGTTTTCAAGCGCGGGTATAGGAGAATTACTATTAAAAAATACAAATGTTGATGTTGTAGCAGCAAACGAACTTTTACCTAAGCGTGCAGAATGTTATTCTCATTTTTATTCCAAAACGGATATGTACTGCGGTGATATTACACTAGATGAAACGCAAGACTATATGGTTGAAGCAGCCCAAAAGAGCGGTGCTAAAATGTTAATAGCCACCCCACCTTGTCAGGGATTAAGCACGTTAGGAAAAAATAAAAAGCAAGTCCACTATGAGAAAGATAAACGCAATTACTTAATTCTTTCTGCCTTAAATATTATCGACCGCTGTGATTTCGACTATGTTCTTATTGAAAATGTTCCAACATTTTTGGAAATGTTCTTTCCTTATGATAATGACTATTTTAAACTGGAAGAAATCCTAAATAAAAAGTATGCCGACAAGTATATAATCGAAGCAAGAGTGTTAAATGCAAAAGATTATGGTATCTGTCAATCAAGACCGAGGGCGATAATCAAAATGTATAAACCTGGCAAAAAATGGTCTTGGCCTGCTATGGAAGCGGAAATCTCGCTTCGTGATGCCATTGGAGATTTACCTTCGTTAGAGTCGGGCGAAACTTCAGATATACCGTGGCACTTCGCTAAAAAGCACAACGATAGAGCTATTTTAGCATTGAAACACACGCCGACAGGTAAAAGTGCTATTGCAAACGATGTTTATTATCCCAAAAAGGAAGACGGAACAAGAATTAAAGGCTTCCACAATACATTTAAGCGAATGGTTTGGGATCAGCCTTGTCCGACACGAACAACTTTTAGCGGAAGTATGAGTTCTCACAATAACGTTCACCCAGGAAGACTTTTACCCGACGGTACATACTCAGATGCGAGAGTTCTTACTCTATTAGAAACCTTTATCGTATCGTCGATTCCTAACGATGTTGATTTTCCAAAAGGTTCGACGGATACGTTTATCAGAACTGTTATTGGCGAGTCAATCCCGCCAAAACTTATGATGAAAGTAATTGAAAAAATAGGAGAGTAGGTGTAACGGTATGCCAGTTACTGTTGAAAGAAATAAGTGGATATTATATAAACATACATCGAGCTACGAACTTATTAAGGCGGTTGCTCTCGATGTGAAAAATAGTTGTAAAGCAGATATATCCAATATAGAAAGAGAGCGTATGCAAGAAAGACTTGCCGCATTGGATATGTATAAGACGAGGAATCCAAAGGATAAACCGCTGGACTCTATCAATCACAGAATCAATACGCTTGAGTATTATATGTTCGGTTACGAAGACGATGCGGATAAAAAGAGATTTATGTTCAGTCCGTTAGGTAACTTGTTTTTAAAATACATCAACGACGAAGATAAGCTTGTAAGGATTTTCGCTACAATGCTCTATGCAATCCAGTTTCAACACCCCGCGAGCGGAACTGATAAAGAATTTCAGCTTTACCCATTCAGATTGATTTTTAAACTTCTTTTAGATGAGCGTTTAGATGGTAAACTTTATAATTACGAGTATGCTCAAATACTTGCTTTCGTTACTTCAGTTGATGAAACCGTATATGAAACGCTTGTTGAAAAGATTTTAGAGCTACGAAATAAATCGGTAGATGAAATCAAGGCTACTTATAAATCGGACGAGCATACTTATGTCAATGCTGTTTACGAATGGGAGTATTATACTTGTAAATTGCTTTCCACGGTAGGAATATTGAATGCTGAAAAAGGCGAACCGATATGTAAGCTATTCCACCCGACAAGAACGGGAAGTAACAGCGCACCTACGGGGCGTACTGCAAGAAATGGTTATGTAACCCTTAACAACTCTGTAATTAAGTATGTAGAAAAATTGTTATCGTCATATTCATTCACACAGGAGCCGTTAAAGCTTGACGACCCGGAAAGAATGAAAACGGATGTTGTAAAAGAAATATATAACTTTTATCCGTCTGTTTTAATGGATGAGATAGGCGAAAGCGACGAGCTTTCCTCGCTGCTTGAATTGCCAAAACTCATTGAAACATATTCAAATAATCCTGATAACGATACTGCATATCTATTTGAAGAAGTGCTAGCGGAAGGCTTTGATATGTTTTACAATGTTGATGCCAAGCGTATTGGTGGAGCTGGGCATACGGATATTGAATGTCTTTATCTTACAAAGAAAAAGAAATTTGCGGTTGAGTCAAAGTCTACTGCAAACAAACTAATTGGTATTAATGTTGGAAGATTGAGAGAACACCGAGAAGAAATCGGCGGCGAATATACTATCGTCGTTACGCCGAGATATGTTCCTGCAGCGAAGCGTGATATTAAAGGGTCTCAAATTGTAATTATTTTAGCAAGCACTTTTTCAGAGTATCTTTACAATCATATTTTTCATGATGTTAGGGGTATTGATTATGCGGATTTTGATAATATTATAGTCGAACATTTAGGCGAAGATGTAAGTAAATTCATATCAAATATGACAATGTCAAAGTTTGCAGCGAGCAGTTAAAATATATTAGATGCAAATATAGTTTTAGTGGAAGTAAGTAGAGGTGTAGCATGTTTAATAAGCCTATACATATTGTTTTTAATAGTTCTGTTTTGATACCTTTTATTTTGGCTATTGGTATAAGTAAAATTTTGATAGAGAAAAATATAATACTAGGGATAATGGCAATTATAATATCAATGGCACTGGTAATTGCGCAGTTTATTATACTAAGTGTTGCAAAAAAACAGATGGTTTCTAAAAAAATTAACATTTCAAATGTAAGCCAAGATAAAGAAAGTTGGATATTAGCTATATACATTACCTATTTTGTACCATTTGTTGAAAGTTATTTTGGAAATAGTTTTACTCTTGGTAATTGGATACTAGTGTTAATTGGTGTTTTGCTGTTGATTTTGAGCCGAAAGACTGTTAATAATCCGATATTAAAGATAATAGGATATAAAATTTATTCAATAGAAACAGAACAGGGAGTTGATATGACTTTAATTACTAGAAAAGAATTAAGAAATAGATGCTCTTTAAGTAGAGTTATAAGATTATTTGAATATTATGCTATGGAGGTTTAAGGTGAGTAATATATTTACATTAGATAATGACAAAACATCTGTAAAAATTATAGAAACAACCAATGATACTATGATTGGAGTTGAGTCAATTCTAAACATAGATACTGAAAGATATAAATCAAACTCTATTAACTTTGATGGTTCTTATAAGCCTGATGAAGATGAAAGTTTGAAAATTGAAAAATTTGATCTATCTGACGAAATACAAGAAGCAATAAATAATCCTTTAGGAGTTGAAAAATTAGTTGCAAATGATGAAAACGAACTTAATATTCGAGCTATATTTTTAACATTGGGTGATGATGGAGAAGATGAAAAAATAGTTTTTCAAAGAACGCAGAAAAGACAATTATTGTTAGGCGGAAGGATTACTTTATTTTGGAGTGATGATACATTTATATCCACCAAAAAGCCAGGAGTGGTTATTACTGATAACATAGATGCATATTATGAGAATGGAACTTTATATTTCAAGTCATACTACTGGGCAAATCAAATATTTAATTTGAATAAATATTATAGGCAAGCAACAGATGATGATATTAGAAATTTTTGTCAAAACAATTGTTTTCATGTTGATGATTTAGATTCATTAGTAAGTGCTAGCAATAATTGGACTAGAAAAAAAATTGCTTATATCCTTGATACAAAGGTTTTGGAAAAAAATACGACAGATTATATACTACAGGAAGCTAATAATTTAGGTCTGAATTTTGAGACAAATGAAGAAAACAAAATTGTATTTCCTGCTGAATTAAGAGCACAAAAAGAATTGTTATCATATTTAGCAGATGAGATATATAAGGGCAGGTTATCCGATGATGTATATCTGACCAATTCAAAAAGAACATTGAAATAATCAAATTTAAAGATATAAAAACATAATTATTTTATATTCTAAGAAGTATGAAGTAACTTTATGTAAGCTCAAGTTTAGTATCACTATTGATACTGTTTTGATACTAAAAAACTCTAAAACCACAAATAATAGATATAAAAACAGCCGAAAACAGAAACTAAAAAGATACTAACATAGAATTAAAGAAACAAATATGATATGGTAATTATCGAGTTTGAATAATCGCAAAAAAACAAAAATACTTGTAAAATCAACGGTTGCAGAAGATAAAAAACTGTAACTGGGATTAAAATGGGAACATTTGTTAAAAAGAATAAATTGAATAATAGTTCCAAGTGGTTTACATTTGGGCAAAAAAAAGACCGTAGTTTAAAGCTACGGTCTTTTTGCGTACATATTTTATTTTAAAAATCTTGATTTTTTAGGGTAAGATAACTTCCAATCTTCAAATTCCTCGTCTGTTATCTCATCGTTGTAATGCTTTTTTCTCATCTCATTCCATTCTATAAGAAAATTATTGAAGTCTACATCATTTGATAAAAGTCCAGTAATTTCTCCTTCTCCTGTTAATGGTCTAAACTTCATATCTTTTTTATAATCAAAGATTATATGCATTATTTCAAAAATAGAATCAGGTTCATGATTAATTAATGCTGATATATAACAATCAAGTGCATCAGATATTTTTTGTAATTGTTATTTATTTGGAGATCTATTTCCAAGCTCGTAATTTCTTATAGTAGCATCTGTCAAACCGGACTTAATAGCAAGTTCTTTTTGAGTTAAGTTTAACATAAGTATTAACTTTTTTAATTTTTCTCCAGAGATCAAACTAATTCCTCCTTATTTCACAATAATTATTTTGTCACAAAATGAACAAAAGCTCAACAAAACTATTCTGTTAAAAGTATATGCAAGTATCCGGATATTTTAGAAAAAAATAATGAAAGTTGTAATTTATAAAAAATACTTGCAATTATATTTCTTTTATGATAGAATAAATTGCGTTCAAGAAGCGGGGATGCTGGAATTGGCAGACAGGCTAGACTAAGGATCTAGTGATTGTACAATCGTGAGGGTTCAAGTCCCTTTTCCCGCATTATATTTCTTATTAAAATAAACTCTAAAGTTTGGGGTTTATTTTTTTTAGTAAAAAATTTTCATAAATAAATTACAATTTAAAATTATTTTTATTTTTTTAAAAGCTTAAGAGAAAGTATCAATATAAAAAGCCTAATTCTATGATATTTTATAGTGAAAATTTATAGTAATTGATATATATATTCATACTGGACATATTATTTAAAATAGTATATACTAATAAAATTAATATTTGAAAGATAAGGTAAAAATATATGCTGAAAGTTGTTAAATTTGGTGGAAGTTCTTTAGCCAGTGCAAGTCAATTTGAAAAGGTCTATAAAATAATAACTGAGGATTCTTCAAGAAGATTTGTTATTCCTTCTGCACCTGGTAAAAGAGATGCAAAGGATGAAAAAGTTACAGATATGTTATATGCCGCCTATGATGCAGTTCTAAATAATGAAGATTATAAAAAGAAATTGGATAAGATAAAATTTAGATATGATGATATAATTAAAGGCCTAAAGCTTGATTTGGATCTTTCCAAAGAATTTGAAATTATTGAGAAGGATTTTTTAAATAAGCTTGGTAGAGATTATGCTGCATCACGTGGTGAATATTTAAATGCAATTATAATGTCTAAATATTTGAATTTTGAATTTATTGATGCGGCCAAAATTATTTTCTTTGATGAAAATGGAAATTTTGATTCAAAAAAGACTAAACAAATTTTATCAGATGTATTAAAAAATAAGAAAAATGCTGTTATTCCGGGCTTTTATGGTATTGATAAAAATAATAATATAAAAACATTTTCAAGAGGTGGAAGTGATATTACAGGTGCTATAGTTGCCGGAGCAATAAAAGCGGATTTATATGAAAATTGGACTGATGTTTCAGGTTTTCTGGTTACAGATCCAAGAATAGTAGATATGCCTGAAGCTATAGAAACTATTACATATAGAGAATTGAGAGAGCTTTCATATATGGGGGCAAGTGTATTACATGAGGATGCTATATTTCCTGTAAGAGCTGAAGGAATACCTATAAATATAAAAAATACAAATAAACCTGAAGATTTTGGAACAATGATAGTAGAGAGTACTTGCAAAAGACCTACATATACTATAACAGGTATAGCAGGTAAAAAGGGCTTTTGTTCAATTAATATTGATAAGGCTATGATGAATTCCGAGGTTGGATTTTGTAGGAAGGTTTTACAGGTATTTGATGATAATAATATATCTATTGAACATATGCCTTCAGGAATAGATACTATGTCTGTTGTTGTGCATCAGTCAGAATTTGAAGATAGAGAACAACAGGTAGTAGCCGGTATACATAGAAATGTAAGCCCTGATTCAATAGAAATAGAATCCGGATTAGCTTTAATAGCAGTAGTAGGTAGGGCTATGAAATCAAATAGAGGTACTGCCGGAAGGATTTTTGCAGCTTTAGCACATGCACATGTAAATGTAAAGATGATAGATCAAGGCTCAAGTGAATTTAATATAATAATAGGTGTTAGAGAACAAGACTTCGAGCAGGCAATAAGAGCTATATATAATATATTTGTTATTTTGGAATTATAAAGGAGAGATAAGCTCTCCTTTTAAAATATTTAATAAAATAAGATTGGAAAAATATGAGTAAAGTTATAGTTATAGGTGGTGGTGCTGCAGGAATATTAGCGGCTATTTATAGTGCTTATAATGGCAATGATGTGAGTATATATGAAAAAAATGAAAAGCTTGGTAAAAAACTCTATATAACCGGTAAAGGTAGATGTAATCTTACTAATGCGAGCGATATGCAAACAGTTATATCTAATGTTATATCTAATCCTAAATTTTTATATAGTGCTTTCAAAGCATATACTAATAAAGATATAATGAATTTGATAGAGAATGAAAAATGTCCTTTGAAAATAGAAAGAGGTAATAGAGTATTTCCTATATCTGATCATTCATCAGATGTTTTAAAGGCTTTTAATAATTATATAGAAAAATTGAATATAAAAGTATTTTTAAAAACAAGTGTAATTGATATAATAGTAGATGAATTTACAGAAGGCAAATATAAAAGTAAAATAAAAGCTGTTTTATTAGAAAATAAAAAGAAAATATATGCAGATGCCGTAATTTTAGCGACAGGAGGAAAAGCTTATCCTGCAACAGGTTCTACAGGTGATGGATATATTTTTTCAAAAAAGCTGGGGCACAGTATTAATAAACTATATCCTTCTTTAGTGCCTTTAGTAATAAAAGAAGATGATATAAGATTTTTACAAGGTCTTTCTCTTAAAAATATAGAAATAAAGATTAAAGATAATAATAAAATATTATATAATGATTTTGGAGAAATGCTATTTACACATTTTGGAGTGAGTGGTCCGTTGATTTTATCTGCAAGTTCATATATAGTTAAAAAATTAGAAGAAAAGCACTTGGATATGTATATAGATTTAAAGCCTGCTTTAAGTAATGAAAAGCTGGATTTGAGGTTACTTAGAGATATTGATAATAATAAAAATAAAAATGTGAAAAATATTCTTTCTAATTTACTCCCAAGTGCTTTAGTTCCTATTATAATAGATAGAGCTTGTATAGATGCAAATAAGAAAGCAAATGCTTTAAGTAAAGAAGAAAGAATTAGAATAATAAAAAATTTAAAGGAACTAAAGCTTACTATAACGGCTACAAGAGGCTTTAATGAAGCTATTATAACTAAGGGAGGCATAAATACTAAAGAAATAAATCCGTCTACAATGGAGTCCAAATTAGTAAAAAATTTATTTTTCGCAGGAGAAATAATAGATGTTGATGCTCTCACAGGTGGTTATAATTTACAAATAGCTTGGTCAAGTGCATTTTGTGCAGGAGGTAGTATTTAATATGTATAATATAGCAATAGATGGGCCTTCGGGTTCCGGAAAATCAACTGTTGCAAAGGAAATTGCAAAAAAACTAAATTTTATTTATGTTGATACAGGAGCAATGTATAGGGCAATAGCTTTATATTATATTAATAACAATATTGATATAGAAAATGAAGAGCTTGTAAATTCTAAACTTAATAATATAAGTATAGAAATAGAATATATAAATGGAATGCAAACTATTTTTTTAAATGAGGAAGATGTATCAAATAAAATAAGGAATGAATTAGTTGCATTGACAGCAAGCAAAATAAGTATATTTTCTAAAGTTAGAAAAAAATTGTTAGATTTACAAAGAAATTTAGCAAAAAATAATAATGTAGTTATGGATGGAAGAGATATTGGAAGCTTTGTTTTACCTTTTGCACAGCTGAAGATATATTTAAGTGCAAGCTCTACAATCAGAGCTAAAAGAAGATTTGATGAATTGATATTAAATGGAGCTTCGGTTGATTTTGAAGATATAAAAAATGATATTGAAAATAGAGATTATAGAGATATGCACAGAAAAATTGCTCCTTTAAAAAGGCTTGATGATGCAATATATATAGACAGTTCAAATTTGACTATAGATGAAGTTGTAGAAAAAATAATAAAATTGAAGGGTGAAAATGAAAAAAATAATAAAGGCTAAATCTGCCGGATTTTGCTTTGGTGTTCAAAAGGCTGTAGAAAAGGTTTATAATGAAGCTGATAAGGGCAATAGAGTATATACACTTGGACCTATTATACATAATCAAGAAGTTATAAAGGATATGAAATCAAAAGGTGTTGAGCTTATTGATGATGAATCCTTATCTGAATTTAAAAGTAAGGATGAAAAAGATACAATAATTATACGTTCTCATGGTATTTCAAAAAAAATGTATGATTTATGTAAAAAATCAGGTTCAACTATAGTAGATGCAACTTGTCCATTTGTAAAAAAAATTCATAGAATTGTGGAAAAAAGAGCTAATGCAGGAGATATTGTTATTATTATAGGAACTCCTACACATCCTGAAGTTATAGGTATAAAAGGTTGGGGAAATGAAAAGACATTTGCTATTGAAAATTTCGAAGAATTTAAAAAATTAAATTTATCAAAGGATGAAAATATTACGATTGTAGCTCAAACAACATATAATTATATAAAATTTAAAGAAATTCTTGAAAAAATTAAAAATTTAGGTTATAGTATAAATTGCTTTAACACTATTTGCAATGCAACACATGAGCGTCAAAGCGAAGCTACTAATATTGCTAAGAATGTAGACGCAATGATAGTTATTGGAGATAAGAGTAGTTCTAATACTAGTAAACTTGTGGAGATTTGTAAAAAAGAATGTAACAACACAATCTTTATACAAACACTAGCAGATCTTGATAAAAAGGCTTTAGAGGAAGTGCATAGTGTAGGCATAACAGCGGGGGCATCAACCCCAAAACATATTATCGAGGAGGTTCAAAATAATGTCAGATCTTAGTTTTGAACAAATGTTAGAAGAGTCTTTTAAGACAATACATACAGGAGAGGTTGTTACTGGTGTTGTAATCGATGTTAAACCTGATTATATTACATTAAACATTGGTTACAAGTTGGATGGAATCATTACACGTAGTGAATATAGTAATGACTCAGCTATAGACCTTACAGGTGTTGTCAAAGCAGGAGATGAAATAACAGCAAAAATACTAAAGGTTAATGATGGTGATGGTCAGGTTTTACTTTCACGTAAGAGATTAGTTCTTGATAGGGCTAACAAAAAGCTTGAAGATGCTTTTAATAACAAAGAGGTTTTAAAAGGAAAAGTAGTTGCCATATTGGATGGTGGTTTAAGTGTAGCAGTTGATGAAGCAAGAGTATTTATTCCGGCAAGTCTTGTATCTGATACATTTGAAAGAAATTTAAATAAATATAAGGATGCAGAGTTAGAATTTGTAATAATTGAATTTAATCCACGTAGAAGAAGAATTATAGGTGAACGTAAGCAATTAGTTATAGGAAGAAAAAAAGAGTTGGCAAAGAAGCTCTTTGAAAATATAACTGTTGGAGATGTTATTGAGGGTAAAGTTAAAAATGTAACTGATTTTGGAGCATTTATAGATTTAGGTGGAGCTGACGGTTTATTACATATTTCTGAAATGAGCTGGGGAAGAATTGAAAATCCTAAAAAAATATTTAAATCAGGAGATTTAGTTAAGACATTTATAAAAGATATAGATGGAGATAAGATAGCTCTTTCCTTAAAATTCCCAGAATTAAATCCTTGGGTAGAAGCAATTAATAAATATGCTTTAGGAAATATTGTAAGTGGTAGAGTTGCAAGAATGACTGATTTTGGAGCATTTATTGAATTGGAAAATGGTATAGATGCACTTTTACATGTTTCACAAATTAGTCATCAACATGTTGAAAAGCCATCAGATATTTTAAAAATTAATGATATCATTGAAGCAAAGGTTGTAGATTTCAATGAAGATGAAAAGAAAATTTCTTTAAGCATGAAGGCTTTACAGGTTTTAGAGGAAGAAATCGGTGAAGAAACCGGTGAAGAAGAATAAAAACTAAAAGCAGCTTAGCTGCTTTTTTTATTTTTATAAAAGATAGTAAAAAATGGAAATTAAAATAATAAGTTTTACAAAAAAAGGATATATTTTATCGAAAAGAATATATCATACTATGAAAGCTACAGATAATATAGAAATATTTGCCTATCCTAAATTTATAGATGAAAATGATTTGATAACCAAAAAAACTCAGGATTTTAAAACTTGGACAAAGAATAATTTTAATACTAATGTAGCCTTGATTTTTATTTCAGCACTTGGTATAGCTGTAAGAGCTATATCAACACATATAAATGATAAATTTACAGATCCGGCTATTTTATGTATTGATGAAATGGGAAAATTTGTTATACCTATTTTATCAGGACATATAGGTGGTGCTAATGAATTGGCAAAAAGAATATCAAGCAATATAAAAGCACTTAGTATAATAACTACTGCAACAGATTTAAATAATAAATGGGCAGTAGATATTTTTGCAAAGAAAAATAATTTATTTATTGAAGATAGAAAATTAGCAAAAAGTATCAGCTCCAGAATATTAGACGGAGAAAAAATTTTTATTAAGAGTGATTTTAGGATAGAAGGAAAGTTGCCTAAAAATATTTATATAACAGATGAAATAAGGGATATTTATATAACATATAAAAATATAAAAAAAAGTGATACATTATTATTAGCTCCAAAGTGCTTATGTCTTGGTATAGGTTGTAGAAAAAATGTAGATGCTAAGCTTTTATTTAATAGCTTTAATAAATTTGTAATTGATAATCATATAAATATAAAATCAATTAAATATATATCAAGCATAGATTTGAAGAAGGATGAGGATGCGATAAAAAAATTAGCGAATATTTTAGAGTGTAAGCTTTTATTTTTTGATCCCATTTCTTTAAATAATATTGATGGAGAATTTAAAGCTTCTGATTTTGTAAAAAAAATTACCGGTGTGGATAATGTATGTGAAAGAGCCGCAGTGAAGGTATTTAGTGAAAGGATAGTCAAGAAAACTAAGCTTGATAAGGTGACAATGGCACTCAGCTTAGATAATAATATAAAAATTGACTTTAATTTATAATGTATAATCTATTTATTTTTGAAAATGAACATAACATTAAAAGTTTTATTGATAATATTATAAAAACTAAAAGCTTATATTTGGATAATGAAGAGATATACTTTGATAAAATCAAAAAAAAAGATATAAAATATGTTACTGAAAAAGGCAGAAGCGTAGTACCTTTAAGCAAAAAAGAACGAAATGATATAAAATATAATGCAATAAAGGCAGGAAAATTGATAAAAAAAGCAAAAAATGTATTTTTGATAAGAGAAGATAAAAAAATCAGATTAAAGTAGTTTAAGAAAAATGTAAATAAGTGTAAGCAGTAGTTAATTGAGATTAGTTATAATATAATATATAGTTATTATATTAAAAATCAGGAGTAGATGTATGAAAAATTTAATTAAAAAATATTTGTTATTCACTTTTATATTTTGTATTATATTTAATTTTAATATATTAGCAGATACAAATGCAACACAAGGATATATACCAAGTGAGAGTGTAAATTTAACAGAAGCTCTTATAAATGGAAGCAAGGTAGAAATAAAAGGAAAACTAAGTGGTGAAAATAGTTCAGACACTTCCAAATTATATTTGTTTGAATTAAAGCCTTATCAGGATAATATAGCAGATAGAAATGATTATATAAGTGAAATAAATCGAAATGATACAGTAAAATTTAGTATTGATTTAAATGACGGTGGAGAAAATACAAGATTATATTCTAAATTTGTCGTTGCGATAAAAAAGAATAATAAATATTATCAAATAAGTAATAATATATATATAAACAATCCTGGTATTATTGCCAAAAGTAAACTTGAATATCAGGATGCCAACTCAAAAAAGGGATTGCTTGTTGATATGAATATGATATCGGATGCTTTTGAATTAGGAGTAAAGCATGTTATTGTAAATATCAATTTTGATCAAATTTTAGGAGAAGGTATAGATTATAATTATGAAGGAAGATTATATCATTTCAATAAACAAGCTATTAATACATATGATACTACAATAAGTACATTTAGTAATAAGAGCATGCAGGTTACTGCTGTAGTTGTTAATTCTTGGAATGAAAAGCACAAGGAGCTAATGTATCCTAATGTAGTTAAAAATAATAAAGCAATATATTATGGATTTAATGCAAGTACAAAAGAAGGTATGGAAACAACAAGAGCTATTGCCTCTTTTTTAGCTGAGAGATATTCAGGAGACAATTTTAATTATGGAAGAGTATCTAATTGGGTTATTGGAAATGAAATAAATAATAATGAATATTGGAATTATATGGGACCTATGAATATAGATAAATATACTACAGAATTTGTGAGAGCATTTAGAGTATTTTATACTGCTATAAAATCAAAGTCAAAGAATGCAAAGCTATTTTATTCTGTGGACTATGATTGGAACTATAAAAATGCCAACAATCTAAAATATAGAGCTAAACAGCTTATTGATCTTATTAATGCTAAAATAAATAGTGAAGGAAATATAGATTGGAATTTAGCATATCATCCTTATCCGATACCTCTTAACAGTGCTAATTTTTGGGACGATACATCCACAGGTCAGATAAAGCAGGATGAAACAACAGCTGTAATAAATTTTGCTAATTTACATGTATTAACCAATTATTTAAAGGGAGCAAATTTTAGAGATACATCAGGAAAGGTTAGGAAGGTTATATTATCAGAACAGGGATTTACCTCTAAAAGCCCGAACCAAAAAGAGGATAAAGAATTACAAGCTGCCGCATTTGCATATGCTTATTATATAGCTGATTCAGATCCATATATATATTCATTTATTTTAAGTAGACAGGTTGATCATCCGATTGAAACAAAAGACTCATTAAATTTTGGCTTGTGGGAAACTGATCCGAATGTAAAAGACAGATCTCAGCCTACCAATAGAAAAAAGATATGGTCGGTATTTAAAAATATTGATAATAGTAAACAAACAATTAGTCAAACAGAGTTTGCCAAGAAAATTATCGGTATAAATAAATGGTCTGATGTTATCAAAGATTTTAAATGGAAATCACTTGAAAGATAAATAAAAGGGGTTAATTAGCCCCTTTTTTACTTATGAAAATTAATTAATAAAGGAATATATATGAAAAAACTTTTAAGATTTTTGAAGGATTATAAAAAAGAATGCTTCTTTGCACCTATATTCAAAGCTTTGGAAGCAAGTTTTGAATTGTTGGTTCCTATGGTAATGGTGAAAATAATAGATATTGGTATAGCAAATAATAATAAAAGATATATATTTTATATGGCATTTGTTTTGATTTTATTTTCTGTTACAGGTCTAATTAGTGCTATAACGGCACAATATTATAGTGCATATTTAGGTGTAGGCTTTGGAACAAAATTAAGAGATGAATTATTTGATCATATTTTAAAATTTTCACATAGAGAAATTGACATATTAGGTAAAGATACTTTACTTACAAGATTAACTAATGATACTAATCAATTACAAAGTGGTATAAATTTATTTTTTAGACAAGTTTTACGTTCTCCTTTTATAGTAATTGGTGCCCTAATAATGTCTTTTATTATAAGTAAAAAAATGAGTATAATATTTTTTGTAACTATTATATTATTATATTTTATTGTCTTTTTTATTATGAAATTTAATATAAAGTTATATAAAATAGTACAACTTAAGCTTGATAAGGTTCTATCCATAACAAGTAATAACCTGGCTGGTATCAGAGTAATTAGAGCCTTTATGCTACAAGAAGATGAAAAAGTAGAATTTGATATTGCCAATGAAGAGCTTTATAAAAAGCAAAATTTAGTTTCAAAATTTTCATCATTAATGAATCCTTTAACTTATTTTTTTATAAATATTGCAATAATAATTATTTTATATAAAGGCTCATATTCTATAAGCTTAGGAGAATTAACGACAGGAGAGGTTATCGCTTTAGTTAATTATATGTCTCAAATATTGGTAGAGCTGGTGAAATCTGCAAATTTATTTATGACAATTTCAAAATCTTTAGCCAGTGCAAAAAGAATAAATGAAATATTTGAAATAGAAAATTCTTTACATGATGGTAAGCTGAACTATCCTTTAGATGTAGATAATGATATGAATATACTTGAATTTAGAAATGTATCATTTAAATATCCTAATTCCAATAATGCTGCAATATCTAATATAAATTTTAAAATAAAAAAAGGTGAAACAGTAGGAATTATAGGTGGAACAGGAAGCGGAAAAAGCAGTATCATAAATTTAATACCAAGATTTTACGATTGTACAAGTGGAGAAATTTTATTAGCGGGTAAAAATATTAAAGAATATAAAATAGAAGAATTAAGAAAAAACATAGCCTTAGTCGAACAAATATCAAGGTTATTTGAAGGTAGTATTAAAGATAATATTTCATGGGCAAAAAATAATATAAATGATAATGAGATTTTTAATGCTATCAATTTATCCTTGGCAAGTGAAATTTTAAATAAAAATAATGGCTTAGATACTTATATTTTAGCACAGGGCAAGAATTTATCAGGGGGACAAAAGCAACGATTAAGTATAGCAAGATCTTTAGCTAAAGGTTCTGATATTTTGATATTGGATGATTCTTCATCGGCACTTGATTATTTAACTGATTCTAAGCTTAGAAAGAATATAAAGCTTTTAAATACTACTACAATTATAGTGAGTCAAAGAGTAATTAGTATTAAAAATGCTGATAAAATTATAGTAGTAGATAATGGAGAAATTATAAATATAGGTACTCATGACGAATTACTTAAATTCTGTGAAATTTACAAAGAAATATCTTCATCACAATTAGCTTAGGGAGACTTAAAAATGAATAATAAAAAAACTGTGCAAAGAATACTAAAGCTGATAGGCAGATATAAGCTAATGATTTTAATCAGTCTTATTTTATCTATTATATTTGTTATATCAAGCTTGGCCTTGCCTATATTTATAGGTGAAGCTATAGATAATCTGATGATTAAAGATAATAAAATAAGTGGGCTGATTGTGATATTAATAAAAATGGGACTGGCTATAATATTAGCATCAGTAACACAATGGTTTATGAATATAATAAATAATAGCATTGTATATAGAATAGTTAAGGATTTACGTATAAAGGCTTTCTCAAAAATTCATAAATTAAATCTTATATATATAGATTCGCATCAATCCGGTGAAATATTGAATAAAATAATTAATGATATTGATCAATTTTGTGAAGGCATATTGCTTAGCTTTTCACAATTTTTCACCGGAATACTTACTATTTTATTAACCTTGATTTTTATGTTTATATTAAATCCTTATATAAGCTTATTGGTAATTATATTAACTCCTTTATCAATGCTTGTGGCAATGTTTATTTCAAAGTATTCTTATAAATATTTTAAAAATCAATCGAATGATAGAGGAAACTTGAGCTCAATAGTCGATGAAATGATAGACGGCTTATCTACAATAAAAAATTTTAATACAGAAGAGTTGGTATTAAATGAATTTAAAAAAAGAAATAATAAACTTTTAAAATCAAGTGTAAAAGCTTTATTTTATTCAGCTACAGCTTTTCCGGCAACTCGTTTTGTTAATTCATTAATTTATATGTCCATTGCTTTATTTGGAGGTGTTTTTGTAATAAATGGATTTATAAGTGTTGGAAATTTGAGTAGCTTTTTGACTTATGCCGGTACATATACTAAGCCATTTAATGAAATTTCAGGAGTTATAGCAGAATTACAAAATTCTATTGCTTGTGCAAATAGTGTATTTGAGTTTATTGATGAAAAAGAGCTTATAAAAGATAAGGATGATGCACTTAGCTTAGATAGTGTTTCCGGAAATATTAAGATAAAAAAGCTTTCTTTTTCATATGAAAAAAATAAAGCTTTTTTAGAAAATATTTCTTTGGAACTGATGAAAGGACAAAAGGTAGCTTTGGTCGGCCCTACAGGTTGTGGAAAAACAACCTTTATAAATTTACTTTTGAGATTTTATGAAATTGACAATGGAGATATTGAAATAGATAACAAGAGTATTTATGATATAAAAAGAAGAGAATTATATAAAGCATATGGAATCGTTTTTCAAGATACTTGGCTTAAAAATGCAAGTATTAAAGATAATATAGCCTTATCAAAGAAGGATGCAAGTATGAGTGAAATTATAAAAGCCGCTAAGCTTGCTAATGCTGACGGATTTATAAAAAGATTGCCTGATTCTTATGATACGATAGTTGGTCAAAATGGTAAAAATTTAAGTGTAGGGCAAAGACAGTTGATTTCTATTGCAAGAATAATGCTTACGCTTCCTCCGATATTAGTTTTGGATGAGGCAACATCATCCATTGATACCAGAACTGAAATAAAAATAAGTGAAGCATTTGATAAAATGATGAAAAATCGTAGCTCTTTTATTGTTGCACATAGATTAAGTACAATAAGAACAGCTGATATAATATTAGTAATGAAGGATGGAAAAATTATAGAAAAAGGAAATCATGAAAAATTATTAGAGGCCGGCGGTTTTTATTATCAATTATATAATAGTCAGTTTGTTAATTCTTAATATAATAAAATTGTAAAATAAAGTGTAAATATAATATCTCGCTCTCTACTATTATAATTTATAAATTAGTAGTACAATATTATCAGTCTTGACTTTTATGAGTAAAATCAATACAATTTTTATTTGGATATCTAAAAAGGAGATAAATATGATTAAAGAAAATTTGCTTAAAATAAAAAAAGATGCTTTAGAGGCTATAGAGAAAATAGAAAATATGGAAGAGCTTAATAATTTCAGGATTTTTTACCTTGGTAAAAAAGGAGAATTAACAAATTTATTAAAGAGCTTAAAGGATGTTCCAAAAGAAGAAAAACCTGTAATAGGACAGCTTATTAATGAAACCAGACAACTAATTGAGGACAATATAAATCTTCTTAAAGAAAAAATATCAAAAAAAATTAGAGATAATAAATTAAAAGAAGAAATTATAGATGTAACCCTACCTGCTAAGCGTTTTAATTTAGGACATAACCATCCAAATCAAATTGCTTTAGAAGAGGTGGAAAAGATATTTATAGGAATGGGATATAAAGTCGTTGAAGGGCCTGAAATAGAATATGATGAATATAATTTTGCCAAACTAAATATTCCTGCAAATCATCCTGCTAAAGATGAGCAAGATACATTCTATATAAATAAAGATATAGTATTAAGAACGCAAACATCTCCTGTACAAGCAAGAATTATGGAAGAAGGAAAATTACCTATCAGAATGATTTCTCCAGGAAGAGTTTTCAGAGCTGATGAGGTTGATGCTACACATTCACCAAGTTTTCATCAAGTTGAAGGAATGGTTATAGATAAAAATATAACATTTTCTGATTTAAAAGGAACATTGGCGGAATTTGCAAAAAAATTATTTGGAGAAGAAACTAAGGTTAAATTTAGACCACATCATTTTCCTTTTACTGAGCCAAGTGCAGAAGTTGATGTTACTTGCTTTAAGTGTCATGGAGAAGGCTGTAGATTATGTAAGGGTAGTGGATGGATAGAAATTCTTGGCTGCGGAATGATACACCCTAGAGTTTTAGACATGTGTGGAATTGATAAAAATATTTACCAAGGCTTTGCTTTCGGACTTGGTCTTGAAAGGATTGCTTTATTAAAGTATGAAATTGACGATATGAGATTATTGTACGAAAATGATATACGTTTTTTAAAGCAATTTTAAGTGCAGGTGTTTATATTTAGTAGGAGAAGCAATGAAAAATCAATATATAAAAATAAGAGGAGCAAGAGAACATAATTTAAAAAATATATCTTTAGATATACCAAGAGATAAATTAGTTGTATTTACAGGTTTATCAGGCTCCGGCAAATCCTCTTTAGCTTTTGATACAATATATGCTGAAGGACAAAGAAGATATATGGAGTCTTTATCTTCATATGCAAGAATGTTTTTGGGGCAAGTAGAAAAGCCTGATGTTGATAGTATAGAGGGTTTATCTCCTGCTATTTCTATTGATCAAAAATCAACCAATAGAAATCCACGTTCTACAGTAGGAACAGTTACAGAAATATATGATTATATGCGTCTTTTATATGCTAGAATAGGAATTGTGCATTGTCCTAAATGCTTTAGAGTTATACAAAAGCAAAGTATTGATCAAATAGTGGATATGGTAATGGCACTTCCTATTGGAACGAAATTTCAAATTCTAGCACCAATGGTTAAGGGAAAAAAAGGAAAGCATGAAAAGCTATTATCAAGTGCAAGAAAAAGTGGATATGTAAGAGTTGTTATTGATGGTAATCAATATGATTTATCTGAAGAAATAGATCTTGATAAAAATATAAAACACAGTATAGATATAATTATAGATAGATTAATAATTAAAGAAGGTATAAAAAAAAGGCTTACCGATTCTTTGGAAACAGCATTATTTTTGACAAAATCAAATGTAAATATAGATGTTATCGGAAAAGAAATATTAAGCTTTTCACAAAATTTTGCCTGCCCTGATTGCGGTATTTCTGTTGAAGAGCCTGAGCCTAGAAGTTTTTCGTTTAATAATCCATTTGGAGCCTGCCCTGATTGTACAGGATTAGGTTATACAATGGAATTTGATGAGGAGCTTATGATACCGAATAAAAGTCTGAGTATAAATGATGGTGCAATAGTTGTATTAGGTTGGCAAAGCTGTAATGATAAAAAAAGCTTTACCAATGCAATATTGATGGCTTTATGTAAAAAATTCAATTTTGATCTTGATACACCTTTTTCTAATTATTCAAAAGAAATACAAGATATTATTTTATATGGTACTGATTATGAGGTTGATGTAGAATATGAAGGGCAAAGAGGAAAGGGACTATATCCGGTAAAATTTGAAGGTCTAATTAAAAATGTAGAAAGAAGATATAAAGAAACCTATTCTGAAAGCTCAAGGGCTGAATATGAAGAATTTATGAGAATAAAGATTTGCAAATCCTGCAAAGGAAAGAGATTAAAAAAAGAAGCTTTATCTGTTACTATAGGTGATAAAAATATATTTGATGCAACAGATATTTCTATAATGAATTTTAGAAAATTTATTGATAATTTAAATTTAAATGATATGCAAAAAGCAATAGGTAGCTTGATATTAAAAGAAATAAGAGCAAGGGTAAGCTTTTTAATAGATGTAGGTTTGGATTATCTTAGCCTTAGCAGAAACACATCGACTTTAAGTGGTGGGGAAGCACAGAGAATAAGATTGGCAACACAAATAGGTTCAGGCTTGCAAGGAGTCGCATATATTTTAGATGAGCCTAGTATCGGTTTGCACCAAAGAGATAATGATAAATTATTATTAACCTTGAAAAATTTAAGAGATTTAGGTAATAGTGTTATTGTTGTTGAGCATGATGAGGATACTATGCTTGAAGCTGATTATATAGTTGATATAGGACCCGGTGCAGGAGAGCATGGCGGAGAAATTATAGCTTGTGGTAATGCAAAGGAAATAATGAAAAATCCTAATTCTATAACAGGAAAATATTTATCAGGTGAAATAAAGATAGCTTTACCTGATAAACGTAGACAAGCCAAGGGATATTTAAAGCTACGTGGAGCAAGTCATAATAATTTAAAAAATATAGATGTAGATTTCCCATTAGGTATAATGACATGTATAACAGGAGTTTCAGGCTCAGGCAAATCATCTTTGATTAATGAGGTTTTATATAAAATTTTATTAAAAAAGTTAAATGGAGCCAATACAATTCCCGGACAGTATAAAAGTATAGAAGGTTTAGAGTTGCTTGATAAGGTTATAGCAATAGATCAGGCACCGATAGGTAGGACACCACGTTCAAATCCCGCTACTTATACAGGTGTATTTGATTTGATAAGAGATTTGTTTGCAGCCACAGTGCAAGCAAAGGAAAGAGGATATAAAAAAGGCAGATTCAGCTTTAATATTAAAGGTGGACGTTGTGAAGCCTGTAGTGGAGACGGTATTATAAAAATAGAGATGCATTTTTTGCCTGATGTATATGTTCCATGTGAAGTTTGTTCAGGCAAGAGATATAATAGAGAAACATTAGAGGTTAAATATAAGGGTAAATCTATATATGATATACTTAATATGACAGTAGAAGAAGCATTAGAATTTTTTAATAATATACCTACTATTCAAAGAAAACTACAAACCTTATATGATGTAGGTTTGTCATATATAAGATTAGGGCAAGCATCTACAGAATTAAGCGGAGGAGAAGCACAAAGAATTAAGCTGGCAAGTGAGCTTTCAAAAAGAGGTACAGGTAAGACAATTTATATTTTAGATGAACCTACTACAGGTTTACATTTTGCAGATGTTCATAAATTAATAGAAATTTTAAGACGTTTATCCGATAATGGTAATACAGTTATAGTAATAGAGCACAATTTAGATGTTATCAAAATGGCAGATTATATAATAGATATAGGACCTGAGGGTGGAGACGGTGGAGGTGAAATCATAGCCAAAGGAACACCTGAAGATATAGCAAAAGTAAAAGCCTCTTACACCGGAAAATATATTGCTAAATACTTATAGAATATTATAATGATGGTATTGTAAGGAAGCATTAACAGTGCTTCTTTTATAATAAAAATAATAATTTTTTAAAAATTCTAAGATATATGAGGTATACTATGGAAATAGATATGACAAGAGGAAATATATATTCAGTAATACTGAAATTTACTTTACCTCTTATTTTAGGAAATATATTTCAACAATTGTACAATATGGCTGATAGTATAATTGTTGGTAGATATTTAGGAGCTAATGCATTAGCTGCTGTAGGTTCTACAAGTACAATTATGTTTTTGATACTTGGTTTTGCTCAAGGTATTACATCAGGCTTTACAGTCTTAACATCTCAAAGATATGGCTCAAAAGATTATTTGGGATTGAAAAAATCGGTTGCAAATGGAATAATTTTAGGAGTGATAGTAAGTATAATACTTACAGTTTTCAGTATTATTATAATGAAAAAATTATTAATTATTATGAATACTCCTAATGATATATTCAAGGATGCTTATACTTATATAATTATAATAACCGCAGGTTTAGTTGCAAGTGTCTTTTATAACTTGTTTTCTGCGTATTTAAGAGCTGTAGGGAATAGTAAGATTCCTTTATTATTTCTTATTTTTTCAGCCATTTTAAATGTAATATTAGATCTTTTATTTATAATAGTATTTAATATGAAGGTTGCAGGTGCCGCCATTGCAACTATTTTATCACAAGGTATATCTGCTATTCTTTGCCTTATATATATTTATATTAAGGTTCCAATTTTAAGACCTGAAAAAAATCAATGGAGCTTAACAAAAGTTGAAACAAAGCATCAGCTTTTTATAGGAATACCTATGGCATTACAATTTTCTATAACTGCTGCCGGAACTATGATTATGCAATCTGCTATTAATATGTTTGGAGCTTTGGCAGTTGCAGCATATACTGCGGCATGCAAATTTCAAACAGTTATCATTCAGGGAATGCTTGCAATAGGTCAAACCATGGCAAGCTACGGCGGTCAAAATTATGGTAAGGGAGATTATAAAAGAATAGAAAAGGGAGTATCAGCAGCCCTGGTATTATCTTTTATATATGCTTTGTTTGCTTCTTTATTAGGATATTTTTTATTAAAGCCTTCATTATTATTATTTTTTAATAATAAATCAAATATGGAATATATATTTAAATATGCAAGTGAGTATTTATATATGTGTATTATATTTTATTTCCCTTTAAGTACTATTTTTATATTTAGAAATATTATGCAAGGTTGTGGATATGGTTTTTTACCTATGATGGGAGGAGTAGTAGAATTAATCGCAAGGTTAACAGTAACATTTATATCAATAAAATTAGTTAATTATCCATTAGCCTGTTTTTGTGATCCTGCAGCATGGATAAGTGCAGGCTTATTTACAGGTATTTCATATTTATTTATTATGAAAAAGATTAAGAAACAAATACAAATAGTATAAATTCGAAAATTTTAAAATAAAATGTAACTATCTAAATTATTATATCTGCTCTTTTATATATTTACATTTAATAATACAATTTATAAAATTGTTAATTATTAACTATTATCTTTTATAAATATTCTAAATATGATATTATAGCTAAAATAAATATTTTATAATCAAGGTGAAGGGTGATTTTATGCAAGCTGTTATAATGGCAGGTGGAAAAGGAACTAGACTTAGTGAAATAACTAAAAATGAGATACCGAAGCCGATGGTAGAAATAGATAAAAAACCTATTTTATTATGGCAAATAGAACAATTAAAAAAATATGATATATTTGATATTACTATAGTTATAGGACATTTAGGCAAAAAAATACAAGATTTTTTTGAAAATGGGGATAAATTCGGAGTCTCAATAAAATATATTATAGAAGATGAACCTCTTGGCAGTGCCGGTTCACTTTATTATTTAAAAAATATAATAAAAGATAAATATTTCATATTAATTTTTGGAGATATTTTTTTTGATATAGATATAAGTAGAATGGAAAATTTTCATAAAAATAAAAGTGCTTTAGCAACCTTGTTTGTTCATCCAAATTCGCATCCATATGATTCGGATTTGATAGAATTAGATAAAATATCCAGAGTCTTGAAATTTGATTCTAAGAACAATATAAGAAATTATTGGTATGATAATATAGTTAATGCAGGCATATATATATTTGATAAGTCCATATGCAATGATATTAAAGAAGCAAAAAAAATGGATTTGGAAAAGGATATACTATTTAAGCTTGTTGAGGAAAATAAAGGTATATATGGATATTTATCTCCTGAGTATGTCAAAGATGTAGGAACTGTAGATAGGATTAATTCTGCTTTATATGATTTGAAAATGGGTCTGATAGAACATAAAAATTTGAAAAACAAACAAAAAGCCATTTTTCTAGATAGAGATGGTACTATAAATAAATTAAATTCTTTTATATATAAAGAAGAAGACTTTGAATTTGAAGAAGGCAGTATTGATGCAATTAAAGCTATTAATAACTCTAAATATTTAGCTATAGTTATTACAAATCAGCCTGTAGTTGCAAGAGGGCTTTGCTTACCTGAAGATGTTGATAATATTCATAAAAAAATGAAAACTCTATTGGGTATGGAAGGAGCATATTTAGATGCAATTTATTATTGTCCTCATCATCCGGATAAGGGTTATCCTGAGGAAAATAAATTATATAAAATAGATTGTGATTGTAGAAAGCCTAAAATTGAAATGATCAAAAAAGCTCAAGAAAGATTTAATTTGGATTTATCGCAATCCTATATTGTCGGAGATTCAAGTGTTGATATGGAAATGGGAAAAAGGGCAGGTCTCAAAAAAGTTTTAGTATTAACAGGTCTTGCCGGCAAAGATGGTAAATATAAGTTTAAAGAAGATATTTTAGCAATTAATATAAAAGATGCAATTTATAAGATATTAAAAGATGATTAAAAGAGGTGGAAAAATGATTTTAGGAGCTTTAGAAGCCGGAGGTACAAAAATGGTTTGTGCCGTTGGTGATGAAAATGGAAATATAAATGATCAGATATCAATACCTACTACTAATCCTGATGAAACAATGGGAAAAATAATTTCTTATTTTAAAAATAAAAATATAGAGGCTTTAGGTATTGGCTGTTTTGGTCCAATAGATTTAAATAAAAAATCAAAAACTTATGGATATATAACTAATACTCCTAAATTATCATGGAGAAATTTTAATATAGTTGGAGAAATAAAAAAATATTTTGATATTCCTATTGGATTTGATACAGATGTTAATGGCTCTTTATTAGGAGAGTTGACATTTGGTATTGCTAAAAATAAAGAAAATGCAGTTTATATAACAGTAGGTACAGGTATAGGCATGGGGGTATATTCAAATTCAAAATTACTCCATGGTATGCTACATCCTGAAGCAGGACATATCAAGGTTATAGCTCATCCAAAAGATTCTTTTGAAGGTATTTGCCCTGCTCATAAAAATTGCCTTGAAGGTTTGGCCAGTGGACCTGCTATAGAAGCAAGATGGAAAAAAAAGGCAATAGAATTAAGTGATAATAAAATAGTGTGGGAAATAGAAGCATATTATATAGCTCAAGCTATATATTCTCTTATTTTAACCTTATCTCCTGAAATTATTATTTTAGGTGGAGGGGTAATGAAGCAATTATATTTATTTCCACTAATAAGGGAAAATTTAAAAATTATTAATAATAATTATATAGTTACAAAGGAAATGGAAAATCCGGATAAATATATAGTACCTGCTTCTTTAAATGGTGATCAAGGTATAATGGGTGCATTAAAATTAGCATATGATGCATTAATACAATAAATTTATAAAAATATTTATCGAGTAATTAAAATTTATAAATTAAAAAAGATAATAGAAAGGTATAATATATGATAAAAGGTAGTGATATTTATAATTCATATTTAAAAATATTAAAAGAAGAATTAAGACCTGCTATGGGTTGTACTGAACCTATTGCACTGGCATATGCAGCTGCTCTTACAAGAAAATATTTAGGTAAATTACCTGATAAGGTTTTAGTAAAAGTTAGTGGAAGTATAATTAAAAATGTAAAATCAGTTGTTATACCAAATACTAAAAAATTAAGGGGAATAGAAGCTGCTGTAGCTGCCGGTATAGTTGGTGGAGATTGTGATAAGGAGTTGGAAGTTATAGCTTTTATGCCTGAAGAAAAAATTGATGAGATAGAAGCTTATATGAATGATACTGAGATTATTGTAGAGCATATAAAGGGCTTAGCTATGTTTGAAATAATAATTTTGTCTTATTTTAAAGATGAATATGTGAAGGTTCATATTATTGATAAACATACAAATGTAGTATCTATAGAAAAAAATGGAAAATTAATTAAAGAAAATACTTTATCAACTAATGATGAGAAAACAACTAATGATAGAAATTTATTAAATATGAAAGATATTTGGGACTTTACAAACTCAGTAGATATAGATGATATAAAGGATGTAATAAAAGCACAGATAGATTGTAATATGAAAATAGCAACTGAAGGTATGAATCATAACTATGGAGCAAATATAGGAAAGGTTTTGCTTAATACAGGAGAAAAAAATATTAAAAATATCGCAAAGGCTATGGCGGCGGCAGGCTCTGACGCAAGAATGAATGGCTGTGAATTACCGGTTATTATAAATTCCGGTAGTGGTAATCAAGGTATAACCGCTTCTGTACCTGTAATAATATATGCTAAAGAATTAGGTGTTGATGACGAAAAATTGTATAGAGCATTAGTTTTATCTAATTTGACAGCCATACATCAAAAAACAGGTATAGGTACTCTTTCAGCATATTGTGGAGTTGTAAGTGCAGGAACAGGAAGTGGAGCAGGTATAGCATATTTATGTGGAGGTAAATTAGAGGATATAGAGCATACAGTTGTAAATTCTGTTGCAATACTTTCAGGTATGATATGTGATGGTGCAAAGGCCTCTTGTGCGGCAAAAATAGCTGCGGCAGTTGATGCAGGAATTTTGGGCTATAATATGTACAAATCAGGACAGGAATTTCATTCCGGAGAGGGGATAGTTGCTGATACAGTTGAAGATACAATAAAAAATGTTGGACGCCTTGGAAAAGAAGGTATGAAAACTACAAATGATGAAATAATTGATATGATGATAAATAAATAAAAGTTTGATTTTAAATAGCCTTCAAAGCTTAGCTTAATATGATATGTACCCTTTTTACTGGACAAATCCGGTGAAAAGGGTACATATCAAAAAGCTAACAAATGGAGGCTGTTTTATTATAACAAGTTAATTTTTTATGCTTTGAATTTTAATTAGTTATATAAAATCATTATATATATTTTATAATATTCTTACATTTAATATTGCAATTTAGAATTACAGTTTATAATGAAGGTGTATTATTTTTTAACTGGATTTATTGAAAAATATACTTTATAATGAAAAATTAGAACAGTAATTTATATTGTTACTAAATTAAAAGGAGAAAAAAGATGAAAGAAAATATAAAATTAACCAGTCTAACAAAAACTTCAGGGTGAGCAGCTAAAATAGGTCCAACGACCCTTGCTCAAGTTTTGGGCAGGTTACCAAAATTTTATGATGAAAATCTCATTGTAGGTATTCAAACTTCAGATGATGCGGCAGTATATAAAATCAATGAAGATATAGCTATGATACAGACTGTAGACTTTTTTACTCCTATTGTTGATGATCCTTACCTTTTCGGACAAATAGCAGCTGCAAATTCATTAAGTGATGTATATGCTATGGGTGGAGAACCTAAAGTAGCATTAAATATAGTAGCATTTCCGAATTGTTTATCTCCTGATATCTTAGGTGATATTATGGCAGGTGGAGCTGATAAGGTAAAAGAAGCAGGTGCTGTTTTAGTCGGCGGGCATTCCATACAGGATGATGAACCTAAGTATGGACTATGTGTTTCAGGTTTTGTTCATCCTAAAAAAATATTATTAAATTATGGTGCTAAAGTAGGAGATGTTCTTATTCTTACCAAACAAATCGGAAGTGGTGTTATAAGCACTGCAATAAAGGCAGATATGGCTGCAAAGGAAGCTGTTGATGAATCTATAATAGTGATGAAAAGTTTAAATAAAAAAGCAAAAGATGTTATGCAGGATTTCCCTGTTAATGCTTGTACAGATATAACCGGCTTCGGATTATTGGGACATTGTATGGAAATGGCACAAGCCAGTAATGTTAGCTTTAATATTAATGTAAATAATATAGAATATATAAGCGGTGCGAAGGAATATGCTAATATGGGATTGATTCCTGAAGGTGCTTATAATAATAAGAATTATTATAAGAATCAAATAGATTCTACAAATATTAAAGAATATATAATTGATTTATTATATGATCCTCAGACCTCCGGTGGACTTTTATATAGTATAAATAAAAGTTACTTGCCTAAAATATTAGAGATTTTCAGAAAAACAAAAATGGAAACTAAAGTTTCCATAATAGGAGAAGTAATAGAGAAAGGAGAAAAGTTTATTTATTTAAAATAAATGGATAAACTTTCAGTTTCAATGTATAAAAATTATTTGAGAAGTATACCAAAAGTGGATTATATTTTGGAAGATGAAAGAATAAAAGAATTAATAGAAAAATATTCTCGAAAAATAGTAATTGATACTATTAATAAAAAAACAAATGAAATAAGGGATTATATATTAAATTTAAAAGAAGAAAATAAGGATTATTTAATAAAAGAAAAATTAGATAATTTGATAATTGATATTATTAATGAAAGTGCAAAAAAATTCAAGCCTAATTTGAAAAAGGTTATTAATGCAACAGGGACTATATTACATACAAATTTAGGACGTGCAGCTCTTAGTAAAAATATATTACAAAAAGCATTTGATACAATTTCAGGCTATTCAAATCTTGAATATGATTTGCAAAAAGGTAAAAGAGGAGAAAGATATTCAAGCTTTAATGATATTTTATGTGAAATAACTAAAGCTGAGGCAGCTATGGCAGTTAATAACAATGCGGCGGCTGTTATGCTTATCTTAAGCAGCTTGGCAAGTGACGGTGATGTTATAGTTTCAAGAGGAGAATTAGTAGAAATAGGTGGGAAATTTAGAATCCCCGATGTTTGTAAAAGAAGTGGTGCAAATTTAGTTGAGGTAGGAACAACTAATAAAACTCATTTAAGTGATTATGAGGAGGCTATAAATGAGCAGACAAAAGCTATTTTAAAGGTACATACATCTAATTATTGTATAAGTGGATTTACTCAAACAGTTGATATTTCAGAATTAAAAGCTTTAAATATAAATATCCCTATAATAGAAGATTTAGGTAGTGGCGTATTAGTAAATCTTGAAAAATATGGTCTAAAGCATGAGCCTACTGTACAGGAAGCTATAAAATCAGGAGCGGACATTGTATGTTTTAGTGGTGATAAATTGCTTGGCGGTCCTCAGGCCGGTATTATTGTAGGAAAGAAAAAATATATTGATATAATCAAAAAAAATCAGCTTACAAGAGCCTTAAGAATAGATAAATTTACAGTTGCCATACTAGAACTTATTTTTATGGAATATTTAAAGGAGATTGAGCTTGAAGAAAATATACCGGTTATAAGGATGATTAAGGAAAGCTATGATAGTGTATTAAATAGAGCAAATATTTTATTATCAAAATTATCTATTTTTAATGATAAATTAGATTTGCAATTAAGAGCTTGTGAATCACAAATAGGAGGCGGGTCTTTACCGGGAGAATTTATAAAAAGTATAGGTATAGAAGTAAAGCCAAAAAATATTAAAACAATTTTATTAGAAGAAAAATTAAGACTTGCAAATATACCTATAATAACAAGAATTATTGAAGATGCCTTATTATTGGATGTAAGAACCATATCTGATGATGAATTTGATATTATAGTAGATATCTTTGGGGGTATTTTATAATGAAAAATATTATTATAGGTAGTGCAGGACATATAGATCATGGAAAAACAAGCTTGATAAAGGCATTGACAGGAAGAAATACTGATAGGCTTAAGGAAGAACAAAAAAGAGGGATAACTATAGATTTGGGATTTACATGGTTTGATCTTTTGGACGGAACAAGAGCAGGAATAATAGATGTACCCGGACATGAAAAATTCATCAATAATATGGTTTCAGGTGTTGTAGGTATGGATTTAGTCCTTATGGTAGTTGCGGCAGATGAGGGAATAATGCCACAAACCAAAGAGCATTTGAATATTTTAGAAATTTTAGGAATAAAAAAGACAATACTTGTAATAAGTAAATGTGATTTGGTAGATGATGAATGGCTTGAGCTGGTCAAGGAGGATTTAAAAGAAGAATTAAAGGGAACTATCATGGAAAATTCTCCTTTAGTATGTGTTTCAAGTGTTACAAATATGGGCATTGATACTTTAAAAACAACTATTATGAATATGGTTAAAAATGAAATTGATGAAAAAAATATAAATACAATATCAAGATTACCTATAGACAGAGTTTTTACAATATCAGGCTTCGGAACAGTTGTTACAGGGACTTTAATTTCAGGTAGTATAAAAAAAGACGAAATTTTAGAATTATATCCTAGTCAAATTGAATGTAAGGTTAGAAATTTACAGGTACATGGAGAGGATGCCGATATATGCTTTGCAGGACAAAGAGTTGCCATAAATATTGCTAATGTAAAAAAAGAAAGTATAAAGAGAGGATATGTTCTTGCTCCTAAAAATAGTATAAGTCTTACTAATTTAATAGATGTAAAAATAGATATACTGAAGGATTCTAACAGAATCTTAAAAAATTATGAAAGACTACATCTTTATACAGGTACAAGTGAAATTTTATGTCGTGCTATTTTGCTTGATAAGCTTGAGATAGGTGCAGGAGAATCAGGATTTGCACAGCTTTTATTGGAGGAGGAAATAGCAGTAAAAAAGGATGACAGATTTGTATTAAGATTTTATTCTCCACTTGAAACTATAGGCGGTGGACGTATTTTAGAGCCTAAGCCTAATAAAAAGAAAAGATTTAATGAAAATGATATAAAAGAATTAAAGCAAAAAGAAGAAGGCAGCTTAGAAGATGTATGTGAATTAAATATAAAATCATTTTCTGATACTATGGTAAGTGTAAAAGACTTAGCTAAATTAATGTCATTATCAACAAACGATATTGAAGAAATATCAAGCTTACTAAGTCAAGAGAAAAAAATTAATATTTTTGATATAAAAAAAGAAAAGTATTTATGTCATAGTGAAAATGAAGCCTTATATAGAAAAGCTATTTTAGATGAATTACAAATTTTTCATAAAAAATACCCTTATAGATTTGGTATAAAAAAAGCACAGCTACATATGAAGGTGTTAGCAAATATGAAAAATAATATTTTTGATACTTATTTAGATTATTTAAAAAATCAAAATGTAATAAAAATGGATTCTGATTTTATTGCAAGCTTTGATTTTAGTATTCAAAAAGATGAAATTTATTTAAAAATAGAAAATTTTTTAAATGATAGCTTCAAAAAAGCAAGATTTGAGCTTATTAGATTAAGTGAGCTTGAAAATAAAGATTTTGATTTAGAATTGATTTCTGATATTTTAAGATGTATGCAAAATAATAATGAGCTTGTAGCAATAAATGATGAAATGTTTACTCTAAGAAGCTTGATAGATGAAGCAAAGGCAATGTTGCTTAAGCATTTTGAACAAAAAGATGTGATAACTATTTCTGAATTTAGAGATATGTTAAAAACAAGCAGAAAGAGTGCTAAACCTATATTGGAATATTTTGATTCAATTAAAGTAACAAAAAAAACAGGTGCTGAAACAGAGAGGGTGAAATATTAATGAATTTAAAACAAATAGAAGCTTTTTTAAAGTTAGCTAATAATGGCAGCTTTTCTTTAACAGCTAAAGAATTATTTCTTACTCAACCAACAGTTACTACACATATACAATCATTAGAAGAAGAGTTAAATGTCAAATTATTTTCAAGAAATACAAAGGGAACAAATCTCACTCAGGATGGAGAAAAATTATATTTATATGCTAGAGAAATAATGAGTATAGTAGAGCGTATAAATATTGAATTTAAAAATATAGATGAAAAATCTCAAAAAACTTTATTAATATCAAGCTCAAGTATACCGGCCTCATATATATTACCAAATATAGTTACTAATTTTACTAAAATATATAATTGTATACAATTTAGTATAAAAGAAAGTGATAGCAGCAAGGTTATTGATGATATTATTAATAAAAGAGTTGATTTAGGATTTACAGGTACTATTCTTGATAAAAAGAATTGCCAATATATCCCTTTTTATTATGATAAGCTTGTCATTATAATGCCTAATACAAAACAATATCAAAATATATGTGAAGATAAAAAGAATTTTTCATGGATTAAGGATGTACCTATCATTATGCGTGAAGAGGGCTCCGGTACCAGAAAAGAAGCAGAAAAATTCTTGAAAAAACATACAAATGCTTTATCTGATTTACATATAGTTGCTCAGATGGATAATACAGGAAGTATAATCAGATCAGTAAAAAGTGGATTAGGAATAAGCATAGTTTCAGAATTAGCTGCAAGAGATTATTGTAATGAAGATAAATTACTTATTTATCCTAAAATATTAAACATGAGAAAAATTTATATTGTATATAATTCTACACAAACATTATCTAATATTACAAAGCTTTTAATAAAATTTATTGAAAATTTATATAAAGAATTATAAAATTAAATGAATTAGTTTTAGGGGGAAATTGTTGTATGAAAAGGATAATATCTATTTTTTTATTGCTTGCCGTCGTTTTATTTAATGAAATAATGCTGCCTTTGGATACATGGGCTGAGTCTGATAATTTATCAAACAATTATTTTACTTTTACTGATGTATTATCTTCAGATATAGATAAAAATAATATCTATGTAGCTACTCCAAGTATTTCTACTGATATGAAAAATGTTGAAAAATATAAGAAATTAGCAAAAATATTAAATACATCTGCTCCATATGATATTATTCTTTTTTACAAGCATTTAGATGTTGATGTTGATGATTTAAAACAGGCAACCAAGCCTGTTCAGGCTAGGACTGTAGAAATATTGGAAGATGCTAAAAATAATAATCAAGTAGTGGATTATAAAGCTTTTTATATAATAAATGCAATAAATGCAAAGATTACAGATGCAGAAATTTTAAAAGAAATTGTAAATTTAGACGAAGTGGAAGATATAGAAATAAATGAAGAAATAACAATTGCTCCTATAGAAGATAAGTCATTAAAAAGACAAAAAAGAGCATTGCAGGATTCTTCAAAATATATATTTGATGATGAATTTGGAATTTTAAAATTTGATGATAAATTTAATAAGAATGCTACTTGGGCTGTTGAACGTACGGGTGCAAATCTTGTATGGAAGGATTATAATATTACCGGCAAGAATATTACTGTAGCTATTTTGGATACAGGTGTTAATTATAAGCTTGATGAGCTGAAATATGCTTATAAAGGCTATGATAAAGTTAGTGATACTTTTGATGAAACTTATTATAAAGATTTTACAGGTACGAATCATTCTCTTGATTCAAATACTAATAAGCATGGTACTACTGTTGCAAGTACATTATTCGGCAGAAAAATAAAAAATAAGTTTTTGATAAAGGATTCAGCTGAAAATGCTGATATAGAAAATAATATATATTATTATGGAACTGCTCCAAATGTAAAATTTATAAATGCAAAAGTTATAGATGGAGAAAGAGGAAATATTGCATCTATTGTACAGGCTAGCGAGTGGATTTTAGAAAAAAAGCCTGATGTTATTAATAATTCATGGGGAGATACTGAAAATAAAGCTATTAGCAGAAGGCTACAGGAGGTTATTAAATCTTGGAAGCAGGCAGGTATTATAGTAGTTATGGCGGCAGGTAATGCTGCAAAATATTCAAAAAATTTAGATGGAGGAATATCTTATCCTGCAAATCAACCGGGTATCTTCAGTGTTGGAGCAGTTGATAATAATAATATTATATGGGAAAAATCTCTAAGAGGTCCTTCACCATATACAAATGATATAAAGCCTGATATTGTAGCTCCGGGAGTAATGGTTGATATATTATATTCAGGAAATAATAATAGTGCAATAGAAGCAAAGATGAATGGAACAAGCTTTTCAGCTCCTTTGGTTTCAGGTGTTGCCGCTATGATGAAGGAAGCAAATAGAAATTTGAGTGCAGAGCAAATTTATGATATTTTAAGAAGAACGGCACATCCTTTGGTTGATAATAAATATGCGACTTCTCCAAATATGGCATATGGATATGGTATGGTTGATGCATATCTTGCTATTAGTGTAGCTTTGGGGAAAACTACATTTTATAAAAGTGATGATTGGGATAAATATAGAACAGAAAATAGACTAATTCAAGAAAAATTAAATACAAATGAAGAAATTCACAAAAAGCAGGATAAAAAATTACCTGATAATTATTTAAAAGATAAAAATATGCCGGGTGATGAAATTAAAAATGTTGGATCACATATTAACAATGTTAACAACAACAATAACAACAATAACAGACTCTTCAAAGGCACATATTATAAGTGAAATATTAAATGATACAAAAAA
>CAMQCZ010000001.1 GCA_946999385.1 uncultured Lachnoanaerobaculum sp. | reverse complement strand
TCATCAAACATTTAGGCATACTCCTTTGGAAACTAGGGCAACTGTGGCAATGGCAGGTAGCTTTGGATATGAGCTTGATCTTACAAAATTAAGTGAAGAGGAAAATGGGATTGTAAAAAATCAAATAGAAGAATATAAAAAATATGAAATGCTTATAAGAAATGGTGATTATTATAGATTAAATTCTCCATATGATGCTCAAAAAATAACTGCTTGGCAATTTATGAATAAGCAAAAAGATTATGGTTTGCTCAGTATTGTTATAACAAACTTACAAGCAAATCCATCTCCTATTATAGTATATTTAAAAGGTTTGGAGAAAAATACCAGATATGAAATAAATAAGCAAATAAAACTTGGTTCTACTTGGATGAATGGTGGCTTTAAAGTTGATATACCAAATAAAGAATATGAATCTTTTAGATTTGAAATAAATGCATACTATGCATAGTAATATAGTGATATACATTCTTACAATTTATAAGCTGAAATTTTTAAAATAAAATTATTCTACATTTAATATAATTAAATGATATAATATGATAAATTAATTAAAAGAAGGTTTCATATTATGAATAATATATGTTTAGGTATATTAGCACATGTAGATGCTGGTAAAACAAGCTTATGCGAAGGTTTATTATACAAGACTAAAAGCATAAGAGCTTATGGAAGGGTTGATAATAAAGATAGTTTTTTAGATATAGATGAAATTGAAAAAAAAAGAGGGATAACTATATATTCTAAAACAGCTAATATAAAGCTTGATAAGTTAAATATACAGCTTGTAGATACACCGGGTCATATTGATTTTAGTATTGAAATGCAAAGAACTCTAAGTATATTGGATTATGCTATTTTAGTTATATCAAGTATAGACGGTATACAAGGATATACTAAAAAATTATTTGAATTATTGAAAAAAAATAAGTTACCATGTTTTATTTTTGTAAATAAACTAGATATTAGTAGAAAGAATAAAAAGGATTTATTGATAGATATAGATAAAAAATTATCCACTATATCAGATGGACATTTTATTGATTTTTCAAATCAAAATAAAAATGAATTGTATGAGGAAATATCATTAAGCGATGAAAAACTATTAAATGAATATTTGGAAAAAGGTGAAATAAATAAAGAGAATATAAAAAAGCTTATAAAAGAAAGACTTATTTTTCCGGTATATTTTGGAAGTGCAACTAAGGATATAGGAATTGATAATTTAATAGAGGGTTTGGAAAACTATACCTTAAATAATGAATATGAGCATGAATTGTCCGGCATTGTATATAAAATAGATAGAGATGAAAAAGGTGTAAGACTTAGCCATATAAAATTAAGTGGTGGTAGTTTAAAGCCAAAGCAAATTTTAAATGATGAAAAAATTAATCAGATAAGGATTTATAATGGTGAAAAATATGAAACGATTCAAGAGCTTAAGGCAGGTCAAATTGGAGCTATAAGCGGACTTAATAAAACTTATGTTGGTCAAACATTCGGAAGTAAAAATAAAGTAAATAAATTAGAAAATATTTTAAATTATAAAATATGCTTAAATGAAGGTGAAGATATAAAGTCAGCTTATTTAAAATTACGGACCTTAAATGATGAAAATCCTGAATTTAATATAAGCTATGATGAAAGAAATAAAAATCTTAGTATTAATCTTATGGGTGAAGTTCAGCTTGAGGTATTAAAAGCAAAAATAAAGGAAAGATTTAAGCTTTTTGTAGAATTTAAGGATGCACAAGTAATATATAAAGAAAGTATTATAGATGAAGTGCTTGGACTTGGACATTTTGAACCATTAAAGCATTTTGCTGAAGTTCATTTATTAATAAAGCCGGGTGAAACATCAAGTGGAATAAAGATAATATCAAAATTAAGACAAGATGTAAATAAAAGTATTGAGCATAGTATAATAGAATATTTACAGGCTGACAAATTAAAAGGTATTGTTTGTGGCTTTGAAATAACAGATTTAGAAATAGAGATATTGAAGGTGAAGCTTCATAATAAACATACTCAGGGAGGAGATTTAAGAGAAGCTACATATAGAGCATTTAGACAGGGACTTATGTTTGCTAAGGGTGTTATATTGGAGCCTTATTATGACTTTTATCTTACCTTACCAAGTCAAAATCTTGGACGTGCTTTAAATGATTTAAATAATATGAATGCAAAATTTGATAGCCCAAATATAGAAAATGAAATTGCCTATATAAAAGGGTATGCTCCCTTTGTAAATATACAGAATTATAATATGGTATTAGCTTCATATACAAAGGCACAGGCTAGCCTTGATATTAGCTTCAGATCATATGATAAGTGTCATAATATGCAGGAAATTTTAGAAAAAAATACATATAATCCTAACTTTGATGTAGAAAATCCAAGCTATTCAATTTTTTGCGATAAGGGAGAGACATTTATAGTAGAATGGGATAAGGTGCATGAATATATACATTTAGATATTGAAGATGATTTTTATAAGCAGGAAATAGAAGAGCTTGAAATAGAAAAATCAAAAAAATTAAATTCTGATGTAGAAAAAGATGATACTAAAGAATTAATGGAAATTTTTGAAAGAACATATGGCAAGATAAAAAATAGAGCAGCACAATATAATAAAATTGTAGAAAATAAAATAAAAGAAAAAGAGTATAGCTTTAAGCCTGTAAAAAAAGCAAAAGAATGTATATTGGTAGATGGATATAATGTTATTTTTGCATGGGATGAATTGAAAGAACTTGTAAAAATTAATATAGCTTCTGCTAGAGATAGGCTTATTGATATTTTATCAGCTTATCAGGCAAGTATAGATAGTAAAATAATACTGGTTTTTGATGCATATAAATTATCTAATCATAAAACTGAAACATTTAAAATTAATAATATTTATGTTGTTTATACAAAAACAGCTGAAACAGCTGATCAATATATAGAAAAAAATATAAAAGATATTTCAAAAAAATATAATGTAACAGTAGTTAGCTCTGACGGCTTGGAGCAAATTACAGTTCGATCAAGCTCGTGCCTTATAATGAGTTCAAGAGAATTTTATTATGAAGTTAAAAGGGTAAATGAGAATATTTTAAATGATTATAATATAAATAATGAAAGTGGAAAAAGCTACTTATCAGAAAATATATCAAATAGCATAAAAGAAGCTGTAAAAAACAAATAAAAATCGCTGTAGTATAAGCTACAGCGATTTTTATTATAATATATAATTAATGACAACTGTGATCGCAACCACTTCCACCATTACATCCACAAGTTCCTTTTCCCGAAGTTTTATTTTTATAAATTCTATATATGGCTGCAACTACGAGAACAATTACAATACCACCAAAAATTATATTTCCCATAAAATCCTTTCTGCAAATATAAAATATATTTTAAATTATAATTATGAATTTGCTTTGACACTGGATATACTCTTAGAAGTATTTTTATATTTATTAGGTCTAAAGAAGAAATATGCAAGTACAATAATAAGAATAACAGCTACAATTACACCTATTATATTACATCCTTCACCGGTTATAACTGAACCTATTTGATATATTATAAGAGCAACTACATAAGCAAATATTGTCTGGTAACCAAGGGCAAACCAAGTCCATTTTGGGCTGTTCATTTCCCTTTTCATAGCACCGATAGCTGCAAAGCAAGGAGCACAAAGTAGGTTGAATACTAAGAAACCGTAAGCTGCAGCAGGTGTAAATGCAGATTGAAGACTTCCCCAAACCTCTACACCGTCATCAGCTACCTCTGCAAAGCCATAAAGCACACCGAAAGTACCTACGACATTTTCCTTGGCAACAAGACCTGTAATAGCTGCTACTGCAGCTCTCCATTGTCCCCAACCTAGAGGTGTAAATAACCAAGCAAATGAACGACCTATATAAGAAAGTATACCATCATTTAAATCCTCAACCATTGCAAGCTTTCCGTCAACAAATCCGAAGCTTGATGTAAACCATACGAGAATAGTAGCTATTAAGATAACACTACCGGCTTTTTTAACAAAGCTTGTAGCTCTTTCTAAAACTGAACGGAAAACACTACCAAAAGTAGGAAGATGGTAAGCAGGTAATTCGATAACAAAAGGTGTTGTATCACCTGCAAACATCATAGTTTTTTTAAGTACGATACCTGAGAAGAGTATAGCAATAATACCTACAAAATATGCACTAGGTGCAACCCACCACTCTCCATTAAATAAAGCACCGGCTATAAGGGCAATAATTGGTAATTTAGCACTACAAGGCATAAATGATGTGGTCATGATAGTCATACGTCTATCTTTTTCATTTTCTATTGTTCTTGAAGCCATAATACCCGGAACGCTACAACCTGTACCGACTAAGATAGGAATAAAGCTTTTTCCTGATAAGCCGAATTTTTTAAATATTCTATCAAGAATAAATGCTATACGTGCCATATATCCACAGCCCTCTAAGAAAGCAAGGAATATATACAATACTATCATCTGAGGGAGGAAGCCTAAAACCGCACCGACACCTGCGATAATACCATCATTTATAAGAGCTGATAACCATTCAGATGTGTGTAAAGCTTCCAAAGCTTTGCCTACAATAGCAGGTATACCATTTTCACCGAATACAACATCATTTATATAGTCGGTCATACCTGTACCTACAGTAGATATAGATACATAATATACAATAAACATTATAACAACAAAAATAGGTAAAGCTAATATACGATTTGTAACTATTCTATCTATTTTATCTGATAAGCTCAGAACATTTTTATTTCTTTTTTTATAGCAGGAATCTATAATATCACTGATATAGTTATATCTGTCAGTAGTTATAGCACCTTCCGCATCATCATCAAGTTTATTTTCTATATTATTTACTATATTTTCAACCTGAGATAATAGGCTAGAATCAAGCTTTAAATTTTCAATAGCCTTTTTATCACGTTCAAATAATTTTATTGCATACCAACGTTTGAAATCAAAATCAACATTTGTTAAAGCAATATTAGTTATATCAGATAAAGCTCTTTCTATATACTCATTGAATTTATGTTTCATATTAGGCTTTGTTTTAGTATGAGCTAAATCTACAACCTTTTTAGATAATTCTTCTATACCGGTTCCTTTTAAAGCTGATATTTCAACTGTAGGACAACCTATAGCCTTTGATAAGGCATCTAAATTTAATACTTCTCCATTTTTAGCAACGACATCAGCCATATTAACAGCTATGAGCATTGGTATATTAAGTTCAATTAATTGTGTTGTTAAATATAGATTACGTTCAAGATTAGTACCGTCAACTATATTTAATATAACATCAGGCTTTTCATCTAACAAATATTTTCTGGCAACAACCTCTTCCAAGGTATATGGTGATAAAGAATATATACCTGGAAGGTCAGTTATGATGACATCCTTGTGTTTCTTTAATTTACCTTCTTTTTTTTCAACAGTAACGCCGGGCCAGTTACCTACATATTGATTTGCACCTGTAAGTGCATTAAAGAGGGTTGTTTTACCGGTATTAGGGTTACCGGCTAGAGCAATTTTAATTCCCATAATTTTTTATCTCTCCTTTGAATAAAAATATAAGATTTTTTATTTATTTTACTTCGATATTTTGTGCATCTTCTTTACGAATAGTGAGTTCATAACCACGAATAGTTACCTCTACAGGATCTCCAAGAGGTGCTACCTTTCTTATGTATAGCTTAGTTCCTTTGGTAACGCCCATGTCCATAATTCTTCTTTTTATGGCACCATCACCGTTAATTTTAGCAACTTCAACGGTTTGACCGACTTTTACGTCTTTAAGTGTACTCATATTTATCTCCTTCTAAAATTAAATTTTATTTTGTTCATAGGTAAGGCTTTGAAAAAAATTAAATGGTAATTTTTGCAGCCATGTCTTTACTTATAGCAATTCTGGTGCCTTTTATATTAACTATGAGATTACCATTAAGTTCATTTATTACAATAATCTCACCACCTACTACAAAACCTAAGCTATTAAGAAACTGTTTAGTTTCTTCTTTGCCTGATATATTTTTGATAATATTTACTACACCAGGCTTTGCCATTATCAAGGGCATTTTACCACTTCCTTTCTTTTGCAAAATTAGGAGCAAGTAAAATATTTTTACCTGCTGATACCTTACCACTATGGGTATTATTTAAGTAAGGCTAGCATAACCAAACAGATTAGTCAACTAAAATAAGTATAATATATATACAAAAATATATGTATTTATAAGTATAAAGAAGTGGAATCTGACAAACAAAGCTTATGTATATTTACATAGCTTAACCAAGTTTTGGTTTATAAGTATAATTTATAAGCGGTATAAGTAGCTTTTTTCTCACATTGACTACTTAACCTTCTTGTGATAGCATTATTATTTAGACGTTAGGAGGATTTATGAAGTGGTTAAAATTTAGTTTAACAACTACAAATGAAGCAATAGATATAATAAGTGCAGGATTTAGTGATATAGGTATAGAAGGAATAGAAATAGAAGATAATATTCCTCTTACAGAAAAAGAAACTAAAGGAATGTTTATTGATATTTTACCAACATTGCCTAAGGATAATGGAATAGCCAAGATTAATTTTTATTTAGAGGAAGATGGTGATACCGAAGAGATATTGAAAAAAGTGAATTTATATCTTGACGAAATATCAAAATTTATTGATTTAGGACCAAGAAAATTGGAGCAAGGTCAAACACAGGATAAGGATTGGATTAACAACTGGAAGGAGTTTTTTAAACCCTTTATGGTTGGAGATATACTTATAAAGCCTACTTGGGAGGATATACCTAAGAATAAGGATTATAAGCTGCTTATACAAATAGACCCGGGTACTGCATTTGGAACAGGCTCACATGAAACAACAAAGCTTTGTATAATGCAATTAGAAAAGTATATAAAAAAAATAAACAAGAATGATATAAATGTATTGGATATAGGTACAGGAAGCGGTATTTTAGGGGTTATCGCTCTTAAATTAGGAGCAAAAAAGCTTGTAGCAACTGAGGTGGATGAAAATACATATAGTGCTATAATAGATAATATAAAAAATAATGATATATCTATGGATGACTTTGACATTATATTTGGAAATATAATAGAAGATGAAAATATTAAGCAAAAAATAGGTGATAATAAATATGATATTTGTGTAGCTAATATTTTAGCACCTATTATAATACTTTTACAAAAAGAAGTAGCAAGATATTTGAAAAAAGGAGCTATTTTTATCACCTCAGGTATCATTGACTTAAAAGCTGAAGAAGTAAAAAGGGCTTTTGAAGAAAATAAAGAATTTGAAATATTAGAAATTAATAAATTAGGAGAATGGTATAATATTACTGCAAGAAAAATTTAGAGGTATATATGCATCATTGTTTTGTAGAAGAAAAAGATATTATTAAGGATATAATAAAAATTAGGGAAGAGGAATTAAGACATATAAGAGATGTTTTACATATTAAATCAGGAGAAGAGATATCCATTAGTGATGGTATTGGAAATGATTATATATGTAGTCTGGAAAAAATAATTAATGATGAAGCTGTTTTTAGAATTATAAGTAAAAAAATAAGTCAAAATGAATTGAAGTCAAAAATAATATTATATCAGGCCTTGCCTAAGCTTGATAAAATGGAGTTGATAATACAAAAAAGTGTTGAGCTTGGTATATATAAAATAGTGCCTATAATAACAAATAGATGTATTGTTAAGCTTGACAATAAAAAGGCTGATAATAAAATTAAAAGATGGCAGGAAATATCTAAAGCTGCTGCAAAGCAATCAAAGAGAAATATAATACCTTTAATTTCTAAGGCACTGGATTTTGACTTGGCATTAAGGGCTTCAAATGAATGTGAGCATAAATTTTTAGCTTATGAAAATAAAAAAGGAATAAAAAATACTTTGGATCTTATAAGTAAAATAGGATTAAATGAAAAAATTGCAATTTTTATAGGTCCTGAGGGTGGATTTTGTGATAGTGAAATTGAGCTTGCACTTAAAAATAATATCAATATTATAAGTCTGGGCAACAGAATACTTAGGACTGAAAGTGCGGCTCTTTGCTTGTTATCAAATATAATGTTTTATTTGGAGGGACTTGATGAATAAAAAAGAAATTTATTTTGATAATTCGGCATCAACTAAGCCGAGAAAAGAATCTATAGACATACTTGTAGATGTTTTGGAAAATTCTTATGCAAATCCTTCTGCTAAGCATTTAAAGGGCGTTTTGGCTGAAAATTATGTAAAGGAAAGTACAGCTATAATAGCAAAAACTTTAAAAGCTTCAGAAAATGAAATTATTTTCACCTCAGGAGGAACGGAATCAAATAATATGGCTCTTATAGGTGCTGCATATGCAAATCAAAGAAAGGGCAAGCATATTATAACTACAATTATAGAGCATCCTGCTGTATATGAGCCTTTATCTTTTTTAAAGAATTCAGGCTTTGAGATCAGTATTTTACATGTTAATAATGAAGGTGAAATAGATTTAAATGAGCTTAAAAATACAATCAGAAAAGATACTATTATGGTTTCTACAATGTATGTGAACAATGAAATAGGTGTTATACAGCCTGTGGAGGAAATTTCAAGCTTAATTAAAACTGTTGATAAGGATATTATTTATCATGTCGATGCTGTTCAGGCATATTCAAAGCTTAAAATTTTACCTAAAAGACAGGGAATAGATATGTTGAGTGTAAGTGGACATAAATTGCATGCACCTAAGGGAGTAGGATTTTTATATATAAATAAAGATATCAAGTGTTTTCCTATCATTTATGGAGGTGGTCAACAAAGAGGGCTTAGAAGCGGTACTATTAATGTTAATGGGATAGCGGCACTTGGTGAAGCTATAAAATATGATTTTATTGATATTGATAAAAAAATAGAAAATATTAAACAGATAAAAGATTATATAAGTAATGAGATATTAAAAATAAAGGATGCAAGATTAAATTCTAAATTTGGCTATGACAGTGCAGTACATATAGTAAGTGCAAGCTTTAAGGATGTAAGAGCAGAGGTTTTATTACATGCCTTGGAATCAGAAGGCATATTTGTTTCAAGTGGATCAGCCTGTTCTTCAAATCATTCAGGTACATCAAGGACATTAAAGGCTATAGGCTTAGAAAAAGAGTATCTTGATTCAACTATTCGCATTTCTTTGTCTGAATTTAATACCTTGGATGAGGCGAAATATTTTATTGATATATTAAAAAATTTGCTTATAAAATTAAGAAAATTCATAAGAAAATAATGGAGAATGTATGGAATATAAAACTTTTTTAATTAAATATGGAGAAATAGGCATAAAAGGTAAAAATAAGAGCTTTTTTGAAGATGCCTTAGTAAAACAAATAAGATCTGCACTTGCAAGAGTAGAAGGAAGATTTAATATATATAGAGAATTTGGACGTATTTATATAGATATTCTTTCAGAATATGATTATGACGATACTGTAGAGGCTTTAAAAAAGGTATTCGGTATTGTTGCAATTTGTCCTATAGTACGATTAAATGAAAAAAATATGCAGGCTTTAGAAAAAACAGTTATTGAATATATTGATCAGGCATATAATGATAAAAATTTTACTTTTAAGATAGACGCAAAAAGAGCAGATAAAAATTTTGAATGTACATCAGACAAAATAAATGCCAGACTTGGTGAAGTCATATTGGAAAATTTTGGAAAAGATGGAATATCTGTAAATGTAAGAAAACCTGATGTTTTAATAAAAATTGAGGTTAGAAATAATATTAATATTTATTCTTTATCTATAAAGGGTCCGGGAGGTATGCCTGTTGGTACAAATGGAAGAGCTATGTTGCTTCTTTCAGGAGGTATAGACAGTCCTGTTGCAGGATATATGATAGCTAAAAGAGGGGTAAAAATAGAAGCTGTTTATTTTCATGCACCTCCATATACTTCAGAAAGAGCAAAACAAAAGGTCGTTGATTTAGCAAAAATAGTTGCAAAATATTCAGGAGCTATAAATTTAAATATAATTAATTTTACAGATATTCAGCTTTATATTTATGAGAAATGTCCACATGATGAATTAACCATTATAATGAGAAGAATCATGATGAAAATAGCTGAAATATTGGCAATAAAAAACGAGAATAATGCTTTGATTACAGGTGAAAGTATTGGTCAGGTTGCAAGTCAAACTGTGCAATCACTTGCATGTACAAATGAAGTGGTAGCTTTACCGGTATTTAGACCTCTTATAGCCTTCGACAAGCAGGATATTATAGATATATCAGAAAGAATTGGTACTTATGAAACTTCTATTCTTCCTTATGAAGATTGTTGTACTATTTTTGTAGCAAAGCATCCGGTTACTAAGCCAAGTTTGGAGAAGATAAAAGAATCTGAAGATAATTTGAAGGATGATATAGATAGACTGATAAATGTTGCTATAGAAACAAAAGAGAGAATATTAGTAAAATAATTTAATATATTAAAAAAAGAAAGTCTATTAGTGCTTTACACTTGATAGACTTTTTTATTTTTTCTAAAAATCTTTCAGTTTATTTTTATATTAACTGAAATTTGGTTTAGGTAGGCAAAATTAGCCTACAATGTAAGGTGCCAGACTTGCAAGTATATTTTCAATATCTGAGTCGGCATGTATATTCAAGTCTATAGGCTTTGATAAGTCTAAGCTAAATATACCCATGATTGATTTTGCGTCAATGACATATCTTCCTGATACTAAATCAAAATCAACATCAAATTTTGATAATTCGTTAACGAAAGCTTTTACCCTATCAATTGAGTTGAGGGAAATTTTTACTGTTTTCATCACATATCCTCCTTGATATAAATGTATATATACATTTATATGCTACAAAAAAAAATCTATAAAGTCAAGCTATACTACAAAATAAAGAATATAATTTTAATCAATTACTAAGGCAAACATAAAGTCTTTGGTGTAGATAGAAAAATAAAATAGTAATTTAAGCTAAGACTTTTAATTTTTTTGATAATTTTGTAATACTCGTATAAAATAGATTTTTATGATAAAATATAGTATCTAAGAGGATATTATTTATAATTAATAATATTTATATAAGTAAGTTATAGAAAAGGAAATAAATATGAAAAGTGTAGCATTCCATACCTTAGGGTGCAAGGTTAATATATATGAAACTAAGGCTATGCAGGAGCTTATGCAAAATGCCGGATATAATATAGTTGAATTTACAGATAAGGCTGATATATATGTTGTAAACACCTGTTCTGTAACAAATATTGCCGATAAAAAATCCAGACAAATTTTGCACAAGGCAAAAATAGAAAATCCTGATGCAATAATAGTTGCAGCAGGGTGTTATGTACAGTCTGCAAAAGAAAAATTACAAGAGGATAATAATATTGATATTATAATAGGCAATAATTTGAAAAAAGACATTGTATCTATTATAGAGGAGTACTATAAGAAAAATAAAATAGACGATACACATATAATAGATATTAATAAGACAAACGAATATGAAGAGCTTATTGTAAGTGAATTTTCAAAGCATACTAGAGCTTTTATAAAAATACAAGATGGATGTAATCAATTTTGCACTTATTGTATTATTCCATATACAAGAGGGCGAGTCAGAAGTAGAAAAGCAGATGATATTATTATAGAAGCAAAAAAATTGGCTCATAATGGTTTTAGAGAAATTGTACTAACCGGTATACATTTATCATCCTACGGTGTGGATTTAAAAGATGAAAAAATAAATTCCTTAATTAAATTAATTAAGGAATTGTCTTATATAAGTGGTATTGATAGAATAAGAATAGGCTCATTAGAGCCTAGAATAATTAGTAAAGAATTTTTGGATGTTCTTATTACTATCAAGCAATTTTGTCCTCATTTTCATTTATCATTACAAAGTGGTTGCGATAAAACATTGAAAAATATGAATAGACAATATAATAGTGATGATTTTAGAAAGGGAGTAAGCTTGATCAGAAAATATTATGAAAGTCCTGCAATAACTACAGATATCATTGTAGGTTTTCCGGGAGAAAGTGTGGAAGATTTCATAAGTAGTAAGAATTTTTTGCAAGAGATAGGTTTTTATGAAATGCATATTTTCCCTTATTCTGCAAGACAAGGTACAAAGGCTGCAAGGATGCCTTTACAGTTGACAAGCAAAGAAAAATCAAAAAGAGCTAAGGAATTATCTATAATAAACCAAAAAATGTCTGATGAATTTAGAAATTATAGACTTGGCAAAGAAGATGAGGTTTTATTGGAAGAGGAATATATATATGATAATAAAAAATATATTTTAGGGCATACAAAAGAATATGTAAAAATAGCAATTTTAATGTCTGATGATATAAATAAATATCATAATAAAATAGCAAAAGGTAAAATTACAAAAATATTAGAAAAAGATATTTTATTAATGGAGAATATTATTTTAAATTAATTTTTATTTAGAGGTAAGCATGAAAGAATTTGTTTTACATTCTCCATTTGAAATAAGTGGAGATCAGGCTCAGGCAATAGAAAAATTGACCGAGGGATTTAAAAAAGGTAATCAATTTCAAACACTTTTAGGAGCAACAGGCTCAGGTAAGACATTTACAATGGCAAATATAATAAAAAATTTAGGTAAGCCGACACTTATTATTGCACATAATAAAACTTTGGCAGCTCAATTATATGGAGAGTTTAAAGAATTTTTTCCGGAAAATGCTGTTGAGTATTTTGTTTCTTATTATGATTATTATCAGCCTGAGGCATATGTTCCGAGTACGGACACATATATAGAAAAAGACAGCTCTATAAATGATGAAATTGATAAATTAAGACATAGTGCAACAGCTGCTATAACTGAAAGAAAAGATGTTATAGTTATAGCCTCAGTGTCATGTATTTATGGATTGGGAAGCCCTATAGATTATAAAGAAATGGTTGTTTCATTAAGACCTGGGATGCAAAGAGATAGAGATGATATTATTCATAAGCTTATAGATATGCAATATATTAGGAATGATATAGAATTTAAAAGAGGAAGTTTTAGAGTTAGGGGGGATATTCTTGAAATATATCCTGTAAACTCTTCTAAAGAAGCTTATAGGGTGGAATTTTTCGGAGATGAAATAGAAAAAATAAGCCGTATTGATACTATAACATATGAAATTTTAAATGAATTAAATCATATGGTTGTTTTTCCGGCTTCACACTATGTTGTTGCACCGGAAAAGCTTAATGAGGCAACAAAACAGATATTAAAAGAATGTGATGAAAGAGTGAAATATTTTAAATCGGAAGATAAATTTATAGAAGCACAAAGAATAGAAGAAAGAACACATTTTGATGTTGAAATGATTAGAGAAACAGGATTTTGCTCAGGTATAGAAAATTATTCGAGGTATCTTACAGGTGCAAAAACATTTGCACCTCCATATACATTGATGGATTATTTTAATGACGAATTTTTAATAATAGTTGATGAATCACATATAACTATACCTCAAATAAGAGGAATGTATGCAGGGGACAGATCAAGAAAATCCACTTTAGTAGATTTTGGTTTTCGTCTACCTTCAGCACTTGATAATAGACCTCTTAATTTTGAAGAATTTGAAAATAAGATAGATCAAATACTTTTTGTATCTGCAACACCGAATATATATGAAAAAGAACATGAATTATTAAGAGCAGAACAGATAATCAGACCTACCGGACTTTTAGATCCTACTATAACAGTCAAAAAGATGGAAGGTCAAATTGATGATTTAATATCAGAATGCAATATAGAGATAAAAAAGAAAAACAAAATTTTAATTACAACTCTTACAAAAAAAATGGCTGAAGATTTGACAGATTATATGAAAGAGCTTGGAATTAGAGTAAAATATTTACATTCTGATATAGATACTCTTGAACGTGCAAAAATTATTAGAGATATGAGATTGGATGCTTTTGATATTTTAATCGGTATAAATCTTTTAAGAGAGGGGCTTGATATACCTGAAATCAGTTTGGTTGCTATATTGGATGCAGATAAAGAAGGCTTTTTGCGTAGTGAAACTTCTCTTATTCAAACTATAGGAAGAGCTGCAAGAAATAGTGAAGGAAGAGTTATAATGTATGCTGATAATATTACGGACTCTATGAAAAATGCTATTAATGAAACTTATAGACGTAGGCATATTCAAGAAAGGTATAATAATGAAAATGGGATTACGCCTAAAACGATAAAAAAGGCTGTGAGAGATTTGATAAGTATATCAAAGGTGGCTGTAGATGATGTGAAAAATATAGAAAAAGATATAGAATCAATGGATTTGAGTGAGCTTGAAAAGCTTTCAAAGAACCTGGAAAAGCAAATGTTAAGTGCGGCAGTTGAACTTAATTTTGAAAAAGCTGCTACATTAAGAGATAAAATTAAAGAAATAAATAAAAAAATTTATGAAGTAAAAGCAGATTAATAAAAAGGAGAAAAAAGTATGTATGATTATTTGGTAGTAGGTGCAGGATTATATGGGGCAATATTTGCACATGAGGCATATAAAAAGGGTAAAAAAGTTTTAGTAATAGATAAGAGAGGGCATATCGCCGGTAATATTTATTGTGAAAATATAGAAGGTATTAATGTACATAAGTATGGTGCACATATTTTTCATACAAATAATGATATGGTTTGGAAATATATAAATAAATTTGCAACATTTAATCGTTTTACAAATTCACCTATAGCTAATTATAAAGGAGAAATTTACTCTCTTCCTTTTAATATGCTTACATTTAATAAAATGTGGGGAGTTATAACTCCACAAGAAGCTAAAGAAAAGATTGAAAGACAAAGAAAAGAGGCAAATATTGAAAATCCTAAAAATTTAGAGGAACAGGCAATAAGCTTGGTCGGAATAGATATATATGAAAAATTAATAAAAGGATATACTCAAAAACAGTGGGGAAGAGAATGCAAAGACTTACCAAGCTTTATTATTAAAAGGCTACCTGTAAGATATACATATGATAATAATTATTTTAATGCCAAGTATCAAGGAATACCTATCGGAGGATATACAAATTTAGTAAAAAATATACTTGGAAATATAGAGCTTAGGCTTAATACGGATTTTATTGAAAATAAGGAAGAATTAATGAAAATAGCAAATAAAATTATATTTACCGGTGCTATTGATGAATATTTTCAATATAAATTTGGAACCTTGGAATATAGAACTGTATATTTTGAAAATGAAATTTTAGATATGGATAATTATCAGGGTAACGCAGTTGTTAATTATACTGATATTGATGTTGATTATACGAGAATAATAGAGCACAAACATTTTGAAGCTTGTGAAAGTAAAAAAACTGTTATTTCAAGAGAATATAGCAATGAATGGAAGCTTGGTGATGAACCTTATTATCCTGTCAATGATGAAAAAAATTCTAAACTATATGATGAATACAAGAAAATGGCATTGAAGCTGGAAAATATTCATTTTGGAGGCAGACTCGGAGAATATAAATATTATGATATGGATAAGGTTATTGAAGCAGTTTTAGATTATTGTCAAAAAGAACTTGGTGGAATTGATGTATAATATAGCTATAATTTTAGCTGCCGGTAGCGGTAGGCGTATGTGCAGTACTTTGCCAAAGCAATTTATGAGAATTAAAAATAAAGAGGTTTTACTCTATTCATTGGAGGCGTTTGAAAAAAGTAAAATAGATGAAATAATAGTTGTAAGTCAAAGTGAGTATAGGGATAAAATTTCTTTATTAGCAAAAAGCAATAATATAAATAAATTAAGCATTATATGTGATGGCGGAAAAGAAAGATATCTATCGGTCTATAATGCAATTATTAATATAAAAAATGAAAATGCAAATGTTTTTATACATGATGGGGCAAGACCTCTGATAAAGCCTGAAAAAATAGATGAAATGATAGAGAAATTAGAAGTAAATAAAAATTTGGTTTTGGCAGTACCTGTAAAAGATACAATAAGAGTTTCAGATGCTTTAGGAGTATTTAGTAATTGCTTGGAAAGAGATAAATTATATGCAATACAAACTCCACAAGCTTTTAAATTAAAGGATTTAAGGCTTGCATATGAGAGATATTTTAAAGCTGATGATTATGAGCTTAAAATAACTGATGATGCGATGCTAATTGAAAATTTTTTGAATATTAGGATACATTATATTTTAGGTGAGTATTCAAATATAAAGATAACAACTAAAGATGATATTTATTTGGCAAAGGCATATTTAGATATGGAGCTGGAAAAATAATAATAAAAGTGATATAATATCATATTGATATTTGTTAAATTTTTTAAAAACGAGGTAGAGTATGTTAGATATAAAATTTGTGCGAGAAAATCCTGATGTTGTAAAACAAAATATTAAAAATAAATTTCAAAATGAAAAGCTTCCATTGGTAGATGAGCTTATAGAGCTTGATGAAAAAGTAAGAAAAGCTCAGACTAAGGCTGATGAGTTAAGGGCAAGCAAGAATAAATTAAGTAAAGATATTGGTGCTTTAATGTCTAAAGGTCAAAAGCAAGAGGCAATAAATCTAAAAGAAGAGATTTCAAAAATAAGTAAAGAGTTAGAAGAATTAGAGCCTGTAGAATTGGAACTTTCCGAAAAAATAAAAAAGATAATGATGATTTTACCTAATATTATTGATAAATCTGTTCCTATAGGAAAAGATGACAGTGAAAATGTAGAAATAGAAAGATTTGGAGAGCCAAAGGTGCCTGATTTTGAAGTGCCTTATCATATTGATATTATGGAAAAATTATCAGGCATTGATCTTGATAGTGCAAGAAGAGTTGCAGGGACGGGATTTTACTATCTTATGGGCGATATAGCAAGATTACATTCAGCCATATTAACATATGCCAGAGATTTTATGATAGATAGAGGATTTACTTATGTTATTCCACCTTTTATGATTCGATCTGAGGTTGTAACAGGTGTTATGAGCTTTGCAGAAATGGAAGCTATGATGTATAAGATAGAAGGAGAGGATTTATATTTAATAGGGACATCTGAACATTCTATGATAGGTAAGTTTATAGATACAATAAATGATGAAAATAAATTACCATATACATTAACATCTTATTCTCCTTGTTTTAGAAAAGAAGTAGGTGCTCACGGATTGGAAGAAAGAGGTGTATATCGTATACATCAATTTGAAAAGCAGGAAATGGTTGTTATTTGTAAGCCTGAAGATTCTATGCTTTGGTATGATAAATTATGGCAAAACACGGTGGATTTATTTAGAAGCTTGGATATACCTGTAAGAACCCTGGAATGCTGTTCAGGAGATTTGGCAGATTTAAAAGTCAAGTCTTGTGATGTTGAGGCTTGGTCTCCTAGACAAAAGAAATATTTTGAGGTTGGAAGTTGCTCAAATTTGGGAGATGCACAGGCAAGAAGATTACGTATCAGGATTAAATCTGAAAATGGAAATAAATATTTTGCACATACTTTGAATAATACTGTAGTTGCACCTCCACGTATGCTTATAGCTTTTCTTGAAAATAACTTAAATAAAGATAATACTATAAATATCCCAAAGGTTTTGAGACCTTATATGGGTGGAAAAGATAAAATAGGTTAGGTCGGTGCGATAATATGAAGATAGATATGAAAAATCCTATAGTTGAAATGGATGGAGATGAGATGACAAGAGTTTTGTGGAAGCTTATAAAAGAACATCTTATTTTACCATTTGTAGATTTAAATGTTGACTATTATGATTTGGGACTTGAAAATAGAGAAAAAACAGCAGATGAAGTTACATTGCTTGCCGCAAATGCTTGTAAAAAGTATAAAGTTGCCGTAAAATGTGCAACAATAACTGCCAATGCAGACAGAAAAAAAGAATATAATTTGAGTGAAATTTATAAAAGTCCGAATGCAACAATAAGAGCAATTTTAGATGGAACAGTATTTAGAAGTCCTATTTTGGTAAAAGGTATAAAACCATATCTTAGACTACTTAAAAAGCCTATTGTTGTAGCTAGGCATGCTTATGGAGATATTTATAAAAATACAGAGCTTAGTATAGAAAAACCCGGCAAGGTGGAACTGGTATATACAGATAATGATGGCAATGAAACAAGAAAGCTTATACATAAATTTGATACAAGCGGTGTGGTTCAAGGTATTCATAATTTGGATATATCAATAGAGAATTTTGCACATTCATGTTTTAAATATGCTTTATCAATCAAGCAGGATTTATATTTTGCTACTAAGGATACAATATCTAAAACTTATGATCACAGATTTAAGGATATATTTTTGGATATTTATAATAAATATTACAAAGAAGATTTTGAAAATATGGGCTTGACATATTTTTATACATTAATAGATGATATGTTGGCACGACTTGTAAAGACAGAAGGAGGATTTGTACTTGCATGTAAAAATTATGATGGAGATATCTTGAGTGATATGCTTTCATCAGCTTTTGCTTCACTAGCAATGATGAGTTCGGTTTTAGTTTCTCCTAATGGTATTTATGAATATGAAGCTGCACATGGTACTATACAAAGGCATTTTTATAAATATTTAAAAGGTGAAGAAACTTCAAGTAATAGTGTTGCAACAATTTTTGCTTGGTCAGGAGCTTTATATAAAAGAGGTGAGCTTGATAATAATAATGCTCTTAAAGCTTTTGCAAAAAGATTGGAGCAAGCTACTATAGAAACTATAGAAGAAGGCAAGATGACAAAAGATTTGGCGAGTATATCCGAGCTTGCTCATATTCAAGTATTAAATAGTGAAGACTTTATATTGGCAATAAAAGATAGATTGATTAATATAAATTGCTAAAAATATTAAAAACCTATTTATATTAAATATAGATAGGTTTTTTGGTTTTTGATTTAATATATTAAATTGACTTGTATATATTTAAGTAATATAATACAGATAAGTATATATAAAGGAGTAGAAACTTGGTATATAGTATGACAGGCTTTGGAAGAGCCTTAAATTTAAATGAAAAATACAAAATAATAGTAGAAATGAAAGCTGTTAATCACAAATATTTGGATATAAATTTAAGAATCCCGAGATATTTTACTATTTTCGATAATAAAATAAGAAAGCTTATAGGAAAAAGTATAAAGAGGGGAAAGATAGATTTATTTATAAATTTTGAAGATTATAAGCAAAATATTAATAGTCTGAAGTATAATTATAGTATAGCAAAATCATATTATGACTTTGCTATACAGCTACAAAAAGATTTTGATATTACTAATGATTTGACAACATCTAAATTATTAGAACAAAAGGATGTTATTTTTGTTGAAGAAAATTTAAATGATGATGATAAATTATGGGAAATATTGGAACCTGTTTTAAATGAGGCTATAGAAAGTTTTAATATTTCAAGAAATATAGAGGGTAGACATTTAAAGCTTGATATTCTCAAAAAGTTAGATTTTTTATCTAATGAATTGGAATTTATAGAAGTTAAATCACCACAAATTATTGAGGCTTATAAGGAAAAATTAAAGGCAAAATTATCCGCTTTATTGGAGGATAAGTCTATAGATGAAAATAGGATTTTATCTGAGGTCATTATTTATGCTGATAAAATATGTATTGATGAAGAGATTGTAAGATTAAAATCACATATAAATACAGCTAAAAAGGAATTACTTGAAAATTCATTGTTAGGTAAAAAATTGGATTTTATAGTACAAGAAATGAATAGAGAGGCTAATACTATTTTATCAAAATCAAGTGATTTGGAAATTATAAATAGAGCTATAAGCTTAAAGAATGAAATAGAAAAAATAAGAGAACAGGTACAAAATTTAGAATAGAGGCGGTTAACATGAAAAAGGGTATATTGACAATAATATCAGGCTTTTCAGGAGCCGGTAAAGGTACTATATTAAGTGAGATGTTGAGAAAATATGATAATTATTCATTATCAGTATCTGCAACAACAAGAAAAGCAAGATATGATGAAATAGATGGTGAGTCTTATTTCTTTAAAACTAAAGATGAATTTGAAGAATTAATCAAAAAAGATGCTTTTATTGAATATGCAAGTTATGTAGGCAATTATTATGGTACACCAAAAGATTATGTAATGGACAAGCTTGAAAAAGGTCAGGATGTTATTTTAGAAATAGAAATCCAAGGTGCTTTAAAGGTTAAAGAAAAATATCCTGATACTGTCTTAATATTTATTTCTACTCCAAGTGCTTTTTGTCTGAAGAGAAGGTTGGAAAATAGAGGTACAGAAACAAGCACTCAAATAAAAGAAAGATTGAGAAAAGCTGTAGAAGAGGCTAAAAGTATATCTAAATATGATTATATTGTAGTTAATGATGTTTTAGATGTTACAGTAAAGAGTATTGATCATATTATACAAAGCCAAAAATCAAAGACTATATATAATAAAGAATTTGTAGAAAATATAAGTGAAGATTTGGAAAAAGAATTTATTAAGGAGGAAAAATAAGTGTTACATCCATCATATACAGATTTAATTAATGCCGCAAATAAGGGACTTGAGCAGGGTGAACAGCCTTTAGTACAAAGTCGTTACTCTATAGTCATTGCTACTGCAAAAAGAGCAAGACAATTAGTAGACGGTGCAAGGTCCGAAGTTAGGACAAAGGGTAGAAAACCTTTATCAGTAGCTATAGATGAGCTTTATAATTCACATGTAAAAATAGTGTCAGAGGATGCTCAGGAATTATAAAGATAAGAGGGGAATTTATGAAAATCAATATGGTTTCACTTGGCTGTGATAAAAATACAGTTGATGCTGAAATAATGCTTGGGATCAGTGCTGAATATGGCTTTCAATATACTCCTGATGAATCAGAGGCAGATATTATTATTGTTAATACCTGCTGTTTTATTTTGGATGCAAAAGAAGAAAGTATAAATACTATATTGGAAATGGCTAAATTAAAAAATACAGCTAAATTAAAAATACTTATAGTAAGCGGTTGTATGGCACAAAGATATAAGGATGAAATTTTAAAGGAGATACCTGAGGTAGATGCCTTGGTTGGAACATCAAGCTATGATAAGATAGTAGATGTTATAAATGAGGTTATAGACGGAAAAAAGAATGTAGAATTTTTGGATTTAAATAGGCTTCCTGCAATAAATACAAAAAGAACAAATTCAGGAGCATTCTGGTATTCATATTTAAAAATTGCAGAAGGCTGTGATAAGAATTGTACATATTGTATTATTCCAAGCTTGAGGGGACATTATCGCTCTTACCCGATAGAAGTTTTGGTGAAGCAGGCTGAAGAATTGGTTAAAAATGGTGTGAGAGAGTTAATCCTTGTTGCACAGGAAACAACACTTTATGGTGTAGATATATATAAGCAAAAAAGCTTGGCAAGACTTTTAGCTGAGCTTGTAAAGATTGAGGACTTGGAATGGATAAGGATTCTTTATTGTTATCCTGAAGAGATTAATGATGAGCTTATAGATATTATTGCTAAAGAAGAAAAAATATGTAAATATTTGGATATACCTATACAACATGCCAGTGATAAAATTTTAAGACGTATGGCAAGAAGAACAAGTCAAGCAGATTTAAGATTAATATTAAAAAAACTTAGATCCAGGATACCTGATATAAGTCTTAGAACGACTTTAATAACAGGCTTTCCAGGTGAAAGTGAAAATGATTTTAAAGAATTAAAAAAATTTATTAAAGAAATGAAATTTGACAGATTAGGAATATTCACTTATTCACTTGAAGAAGGTACTGTGGCTGCCGGATTTAATGATCAGTTACCTGAGTCATTGAAGGAAAAAAGAAAAGATGAGCTTATGCTTTTACAACAAAAAATTTCTAAAGAAAAATTAAAAAAAATGATAGGAAAAAAAATAAAGGTTCTTATTGAAGGTAAGCTTAGTAATGAAGATATATATATAGGAAGAACATATATGGATACACCGAATGTTGATGGATATATTTTTGTAAATTCTACTTTTACACATATGTCAGGTGATTTTGTTGAAGTGATTATTACAGGCTCTTCAGAATATGATTTAATAGGAGAAATAGCATGAATTTACCCAATAAATTGACTATATTAAGAGTTTTTATGATTCCTTTATTTGTAATATTTTTATTATTACAAAATGGTGAAAATTATAAATTAAGAATGATAGCTTTGCTTATATTTATTTTAGCAGCCTTGACAGATGCATTAGATGGATATATAGCAAGGAAATATAATTTAATAACAAATTTTGGTAAATTTATGGATCCGCTTGCAGATAAGCTTTTAGTATGCTCGGCACTTATATGCTTTATTGAACTTAAATGGATTTCTGCGTGGATAGTATTGATTATTATAGCAAGAGAATTTATTATAAGTGGATTTAGATTGGTAGCAAGTGATTTAGGAATAGTAATAGCTGCAAGTAAATGGGGTAAAATCAAGACTATTGTTCAAATGATATCAGTTATACTTATATTATTAAAATTAAACTTTTTTAATATATTAACACAAATTTCTATTTATTTAATGCTTATATTAACAGTTGTGTCATTAATAGATTATATTTGTAAAAATTATAAGGTAATAACTAAAAAAAAGCTTTAAGAGGAGAATGATTATGAATCAAGCACTTGTAACAAGATATAAAACTATAAAATGCTATGGAATAAATCTTGAAAAATTAAAACAGGATATATCTCATCTTTTATCAAATGATGAAGTTGATATTTCTATAAAAGATTTAAGCAACTTGGAAATAGATATTATATTATCAGCCAGTGGTGATATAGAGGATGATGCCAAAGCAAAAATCAAGCCTATATATAAAGAAATTAAAAAAATTTTAGGTGATAAAGTTTTTTCTACCAAAAAAGATATAAGCTTAGAAATGGCTGTAGTAAAATTACTTGAGGAATATGAGATTAGTATTGCTACTGCCGAGTCTTGTACAGGAGGTATGTTATCAGCAAGATTTATAGATGTTCCGGGTGTTTCGGATGTATTTAGAGAAGGATTTATAACATATACTAATAAAGCAAAAAGGAAAACCTTAAATGTTAGTAAAGTAACCTTGAAAAAGTATGGTGCAGTTAGTGAACAAACTGCAAAGGAAATGGCTATGGGTGCCGTTTTTGCCGCCGGTTCAGATGCTTCATTAGCAATTACAGGTATAGCAGGACCTGATGGAGGAACACCGACAAAGCCTGTAGGTCTTGTATATATTGCTTGTTATTTTGAAAATGATGTAAAGGTTAATGAATATATTTTTAAAGGGACAAGAAAAGAGATAAGAGAGCAGGCTGTAAATGCGGCTCTAGACTTATTGAGAAGAAGTATTTTAGATAAAAATTTATAGTTAGAGGTGAATATGGAATGGAATAAAAGACTATTTTTCGGTAAAAAAGCTTCAAATAACAAGATTAAGCTGATAAAATCAATTAATAAAAGATCTTTTATTCCTTTTTTATATATAATATGTATAATAGATTCAAAGCTTTGTATAGTTAATCAATTTATTTTTAATATTTTTTATAATAAAAAAAGAAGCTTTATAGATAAAATATTAAAAAATAAAGAAAAAAACAATATATTAATTGTAGGATTTGCGATAACTAAGTATGAGGCCTTTGAGCTTGTAAGGGATATAGTTGATGAAGTTTATATAAAAGAGCATAATTTTGAATATGAACAATATTTAAGAAAAAAATATAATAAATAGAAAGGAAAAAAATGTCGGCAATAATTTTTAATATAATAAAATACATATTTTTGATTATATTATATTTAATTCTATTTATATTAATTTTGCTTTGTATAATTATTTTTTCTTCTATTACCTATAAAATAAATATTTTATATAAAGATAAGCTGAAGATACATATAAAATCAGGATATATTTTAGGCTTATTCAATTTTTATCTTATATATGATGAAAAATTAGAATATAAATTAAATTTTATAAAATTTAATATTTTAAATAGTGATAAAAATGATAAAAATAGCAATAGTGATAAAGAATTTAAAGCTGAAGACAATATTAAGGAAGATGAAGCTATAGAAGCTGAAAAAGAAATAAAGAATATAAGTATAGATGAAAAAAAAATATCATATAAAAAAATATTTAAAAAAAATAATAGATTGAATTCCGGTAAGAATAAAAAAATAAGAGTAATAAAATTAAAACAAAAATTAAAACAAATTTTTTATAAAATAGAAAATATTATAAGAAATTCACAAAAAATATTAAAAAAAGTTATCAAAAAAAAGATTAAAATAGAAAAGGCTTTTAGAGATAAGAGAAATATTATAGCTATAAAGAAAATATTTAAAATTTCAAGAAATATAATAAAACATATTTTACCTAATAAAAAGAAAGGTAAATGTATATTTGGAATGCAAGATCCTGCAACAACTGCTAATTTTGTTTCATATATATCATTGATACCACCAAAATATTATAAAAAAATAGAATTTATTCCGGTTTTTGAATATAATATTATTGATATAGATCTTTATATGAGAGGTAAAATAGGGCTATACTATATACTATATTATATTTTTATATTATATTTTGATAAGGATATAAAAAGATTATATTATTTATATAAAAGTCGAAAATTATTTTAAGAATAGGGGTATTTATGTCAGAAAAAGATAATTCAATAATAAATTCTATAGAAAGTATGTTTAAAGGTTTGGATACCTTGGTAAGTGCAAAAACTGTAGTTGGGGAGCCTACAAAGGTTGACGATACTATAATTATTCCTTTAGTAGATATAAGTTGCGGTATAGCAGCCGGAGCTTTTTATGAAAATGCCAAAAATAATGGCGGTGGTGGAATGAGCACTAAGCTTAGTCCAAGTGCAGTGCTGATTATACAAAATGGAGTTACAAAGCTTGTAAATATAAAAGCTCAAGATCCTATAACTAAGGTGCTTGATCTTGTTCCTGATATAGTCAATAAATTCAGTGCTGATAAAGAGATTAGTAAGAAAAATATTGATATAGCTAAAAATATAAATAATAAACATAAAAAAAATTAGATATTTAATGCTACGTTTAAAAAAATATTGACTTAAAATAAATAAAAACATCCTTTGTTAATAAGGATGTTTTTATTTATTTTATCTGAATTTGATAACAAATTAATAACAAAAAGCAAGTATCGACCGTATAATGATTCTTAGCTTAAATTAATTATGCACGCTCAACCAAGTTAGAACGTAAACATGATGTACATATATACATCTTTTTAGAACCGCCTTCTGTTTTTACTCTTACAGATTTAACATTTGCTTTCCACATTTTGTTAGATCTTCTATGTGAGTGGCTGACAGCATTACCGAAATGAGCAGCTTTTTCGCAAATTGCACATTTTGCCATAGTTACACCTCCTTAAATGCAAAGTGGATTTTATGATAATCTAAAAATATTTTAAAATAAAATAATATAATATTTTCAAAAGAAAAATCCATAACGTATGTATGATAACAAAATAATATAATAATTGCAAGTATAAAATAAATAAATCTAGTAATTTTTAATTAAATAGGTTATACTTAAGCATAAATAAATGTATAAGACTCACGGAGGTGAAAAATATGAACAAAGGTATTATCAGCAATTCTTTAGGAGATGTTGTAGTAAATCCTGAGGTTGTGGCTTTATATGCAGGTTCACAAGCAGTTGAATGCTTCGGTATAGTTGGTATGGCAACACTTAGTGTGAGAGATGGCATAGTGAAGTTATTAAGGAGAGATAATTTAACCAAGGGTATTAAGGTTGAAATTAAGGATAATAAGATAGATATAGACTTTCATGTGATTGTTTCATATGGGGTTAGTATAAAGGTGGTTTGTGATAATCTTATTGAAAGTGTAAAATACAAAGTAGAGGCCTTTACAAATATGCAAGTGAAAAATATAAATGTATATGTTGAGGGTGTAAGAGTTATAGACTAAACTAAGGAGGATATAATCTGTGAAACTAAAACAGATTGATGCAATTATGCTTAAACAAGCATTTATTGCCGGTGCGAAAAGCTTAGAAGCTAAAAAAGAATGGATTAATGAACTTAATGTATTTCCTGTACCTGATGGAGATACAGGAACTAATATGACAATGACTATTATGTCTGCAGCTAAAGAGGTAGCAGGAGTACAAGATATAAATTTTGAAAATATATGCAAAGCTATTTCTTCAGGCTCGTTAAGAGGTGCAAGAGGAAATTCGGGAGTAATATTATCACAACTATTAAGGGGTTTTACAAGAGTGGTAAGCTCGGAAAAGCTTTTAGATACAAATGTACTTGCAAGAGCATTTGTAAAAGCTACTGAAACTGCATATAAAGCAGTTATGAAGCCTAAAGAAGGTACTATATTAACAGTTGCAAAGGGTATAAGTGATAAGGCAATAGAAATAGTTGATGAGGTTGAGGATATAGTTGAATTTGCAGACATTATTGTTGAACATGGAGAATATGTTCTTTCTACCACACCTGATATATTACCTGTTTTAAAGCAAGCCGGTGTTGTTGATTCGGGTGGACAGGGCTTGATGCAAATTTTAAGAGGTATCAGAGCTTTTTTGAAGGGAGAAGAACTTGATCTAAGCTTAGGAGAAATTACAAAACCAAATATTGCAAATATTGATGTAGATATAGAAAATATAGATACAGCTGATATTAAATTTGGATATTGTACAGAATTTATAATTAATTTAGAAAAAGAAGTCGATGAAATTGAAGAAGATAAGCTAAAGGATTTTTTAGAGAGTATAGGAGATTCTATTGTTTGTGTAGCTGATCCGCAGCTTATAAAAATTCATGTTCATACCAATGATCCGGGTCTGGCTTTGCAAAAAGCTTTAAGCTATGGTTCATTATCAAGAATAAAAATAGATAATATGAGAGAAGAGCATGAAGAAAGGCTTATAAAGGATTCTCTTAATTTGGCAAAAATACAAGCAAAAGAAAGAGTAGAAAAATCTAAAAATAAGGAGCTTAAAGAGGTTGGTTTTATTTCAGTTTTGGTAGGTGCCGGTCTTAAAGAAATTTTTGAAGGCTTGGGAGTTGATTATATTATAGAAGGTGGTCAAACAATGAATCCAAGTACGGAAGATATACTAGATGGAATAAAGCAAGTAAATGCAAAAAAGATATATCTTTTGCCAAATAATAAAAATATAATTTTAGCTGCAAATCAGGCTGCTGAAATATGTACAGATAAAAAGATTATAGTTATTCCTACCAAAAATATACCTCAAGGTATTAGTGCAATTATAAATTATGTACCTGAGCAAAGTGATGAGGAAAATTTAAACTCAATGCTTGAAGAAATAGAAAATGTAAAAACTTTATCTGTAACATATTCTATAAGAGATACCAATATAGATGGATTTGAAATATCAAATGGAGATATTATGGCTATAGGAGATTCATCCATGTTGGCAGTGGGTAAAAATAAACTTGATACTACTATTTGTGGCTTAGAAAAATTAATTGATGAAAATAGTGAATTGATAAGTATTTATTATGGAGCTGATATTAAGGAAGAAGAAGCAAATATTTTGCTTTCAAGATTAAAAGAAAAATTTAAGGATTTAGATATTGAATTACAATATGGTGGACAGGCTGTATATTATTATATAATATCTGTAGAATAAATTAGGAAAAGGCAATCTATATGATTGCCTTAATATTTTTAATATGAAAGAACAAGACATAAGTAAATTAAAGGGCATAGGTCCAAAGACAAAAAAAATATTTGAAAAATTAGGAATATATAAAATAGAAGATTTGATTTCGCATTATCCACTTAGATATATAAAATTTGAAAAAGAACGATATATATCACAATGTAAATTGGAAAATGATAAACAAGCTATTATTTGTGGGCAAATTATAAAGCCATTCTTAAATAAATTTACAAAAAAATTGAAGATTACAAGCACTATATTAATGGATTCAACTGATAATATAGAAGTGGAGTGGTATAATTCAACATATATATCTAATAGCTTGAAATTATATGAAAAATATATATTTATAGGAAATATTGTAAATAAAAGGGGAGTATTTATATTAGAGCATCCTAAGGTGTATATTATTAAGGATTATTATAAGATAATAAATACATTACAAGCTATATATCCACTTACAAAGGGGATTAGCAATAATATGTTATCAAAAAATATAAATATTGCAATAGATAGTCTTGAAGAAGATGATGTATATGAGTATCTTCCTGCTTATATTATAAAAAAGTACAATCTTTTTTCTTATAAAAAAGCTATAAAAGCTATACATTTTCCTGAATCATATGAAGAAATTGAAAAAGCCAGAGAAAGAATAGTTTTTGATGAACTTTTTCAATTTCTTTACAATATAAAATTATTGAGAGATGAGCATATTAGATTAAAATCAAAATATTTAATAAAATTTACTGACAGTGAATATAAAGAGTTGGAAAATATTTTGGGATTTAAATTAAGTGAATCTCAAAAATCTGTTATTAATACTTTGCTTTTTGATATGAATTCAGGGAATGTTATGAATAGGCTTATACAGGGAGATGTTGGTTGTGGAAAGACTATTATAAGTGTGTTTGCTATGTATGCCTGCTATAAAAATAATTATCAATCACTTATAATGGTACCTACAGAAGTTTTGGCAAGACAGCATTATGAAAATTTAAACAAATTATTTTCGAGACTTGAAAAGCCTCCAAGACTTGCATTACTTACAGGCTCAATGACAAAAAAGCAACATTTAGATGTATATAAGGGTCTTGAAACAGCTCAGATAGATATTGTTATAGGTACTCATGCTTTGATTACAAAAGAGAGTAAATATAAAAATTTAGCCTTGGTTATAATAGATGAACAACATAGATTTGGAGTAAAACAAAGGCAGGACTTGAGCTTGAAAGGTGATTATCCACATGTAATAGTTATGAGTGCAACTCCTATTCCAAGAACATTAGGAATAATAATATATGGAGATATGGATATATCAATAGTTGATACTAAACCTGTAGGAAGAATTCCTATTAAAAATGCGATAATAAAAAAAGATGATAGATTTAAGGCTTATAAGCATATTTTAAAAGAGCTTGAAAAAGGACATCAGGCTTATGTTATTTGCTCAATGGTTGAAGAAAGTGAAAATATAAAAGCTTGTGATGTTATTTCTTATACTGATATTTTACGTACTTATTTTCCGGATAAATATAAAATAGAATTTTTGCATGGTAAGCTTAAGGATAAAAGAAAAAATGAGATAATGCAAGAATTTTCAGAAGGAAGAATTGATATTTTGGTTTCTACTACTGTTATTGAAGTAGGAGTAGATGTGAAAAATGCAAGTGTTATTTTAATAGAAGATGCACAACGTTTTGGACTTGCAGCCTTGCATCAATTAAGGGGAAGAGTAGGAAGAAGCAATATACAGGCATATTGTATTTTTGTATTAACTTCAGATTCGGATAATGCAAAAAAACGTCTTGATATAGTGGGAAATAGTAATGACGGCTTTTATATAGCAAATGAGGATATGAAATTAAGGGGTGCAGGTGAATTGTTTGGTATGGCACAAAGCGGAGAATTTGATTTTGGATTAGCTGATATATATAATGATTCAAAAATGCTTATTAATATTAGTGAGGAGTTAAAAAAATTTCATTTGAATGATGATGAAAAAATATTATTTGAGAAAAAATTAATAGAGTATAATTATAAAAGTTATAAAAAACTGACATTATAGTCTTGAAAGTAAGCTTAATGCTTGATATATTTATATAATGATTTTATCATTTATATAAATGATTTTCAAAATATTATATTTATTATGACAATAGATAAGACAAATTTATATTGGAAGGATAAGTAAATTGAGTAGCATAAGTAATAAATCCGGTATGGTAGGCACGACACGTTCCAGAAAAAAAGTTAAAAGTAAATTCAATTATTGTATTTTCGCAATAGTTTTTTTATTTATAATATTATTTGTTTTTTATATAGTTAATGCAAATCAATATAAGAAGGTGTTTTTTCCTAATACCAGATTAAATGGTATAGATGTATCAAAAAAGAATATTTTACAGGTAGAAGAGCTTATTAATGAAGCAAATAATAAATATATATTACATTTAAAAACACGTTCAGGAGAAATATTAATAAATTCGGATTTGGTTGGCTTGAGAATAGATGCCAATGAAGAAATAAATAAATTATTAGATAATCAGAAAATATATACTTGGATTAAATATATATTTGTAAAACAAGAGTTTAATATTGACACTTTAGCTAAGCTTGATGAAGATAAATTCGAAAAAAATATATCAAGCTTAGATATATTTGATAAAGAGAAATTTATTAAACCGATATCAGCAAGAATAGAGTATAATAAGCAAGAAAAAAAATATGATATTATACCTGAAACCAAAGGAACAGAATTAGATATAGAAAAAACAAAGGAAGGTATAAAAAAAGCTATATTACAATTTTTATATGAATATGATTTAGATAAATCTGATGTTTATAAAAAAGCTGATGTAGAAAGTAAGAGTGAAAAAATATTAAAGGCTATTGAAATTGCAAATACTTATATTAAGTCAACTATAAGCTATGAAAAAGTACCTGTACTTGATTCTGATACAATCAGTGATTGGATTGTTATTGATAATGATTTTAATGTGAGCTTAAATGAAGAAAAGCTTGCTAATTATGTTAATACTATTGCCAATTCATATAATACTATAGATAAAATAAGAGATTTTAAAACCAGCTATAATAATGCTATAGTTAAGGTTCCTGCCGGCAATTATGGATTTAAGGTGGATAAAGCTAAAGAAGCAAGTGAAATTAAGGAAATTATTAAAAGCGGATCAAATGTTATGAGAGAGCCGGCATTTTCAAAAAAAGCTGCTAAAAATGAGAAGAATGATTATGGAAATTCATATGTTGAAGTTAATTTGACAGCACAGCATCTTTTTCTTTATAAGGATGGAAAGAAGCTGTTTGAGAGTGATTTTGTTTCGGGAAACATTAGTAAAAATTATACCACTCCGAGTGGAATATATGCTTTGAGTTATAAGCAAAGAGATGCTATTTTAAAGGGTGAAAATTATAGAACCCCTGTAAATTATTGGATGCCATTTAATAATAATATAGGCTTTCATGATGCTAAGTGGAGGTCAAATTTTGGTGGGGATATATATAAAACTAATGGTAGTCATGGCTGTATAAATATGCCACCTGAAAATGCAAAAATATTATTTGAAAATATAAAAGCAGGATTTCCTATTATATGTTATAAATTAGCAGGAACTGAAAGAAAGTCCAAAGAGGTAAAAGCACCTCAAAAAGTAGAAATTACTACTGTAGAAACTACTATTACAGATAGCAAGGAGCATATTCAAAGCTCTGAAATTATAAAGGAAAAAGAGACAACAAAGGGACCTGACAATCCTACACCGGATACAAAGGGGCCGGGACTTGGCTTGGAAGTAGAAACAGGACCTATTGTAGATGGACCCGGGAGAATAAAATAAATGAGGGTGATTTCAGGAAGTGCAAGAAGCTTAAAGCTTATTTCCCCAAAGGGAGATAATACAAGACCTACTACTGATAAAATAAAGGAAACATTGTTTAATATATTAAATTTTCAATTATATGATACCTATTTTTTGGATTTATTTGCCGGAAGTGGTGCAATAGGTATAGAAGCTTTAAGTAGGGGAGCAAAATATTGTGTTTTTGTAGAATCTGATAAAAGTGCAATATCATGTATACAAAAAAATATTTTGAATACAAAATTTACTGATAAAAGCGAGATTTTTACTAATGATATAAAATATTCATTAAAAAAAATTTCAAATAAATTTAAGCAAAGCTTTGATATTGTATTTATGGATCCTCCATATAATAAAGGGCTTGAAAAAGAAGTTTTAGAATATTTAAAAGCTTTGGAATTGATTTCAGATACGACATTAATTATAATTGAGATGGCTATAGAAAATGATATTAATTGGATTATTGATATTGGTTTTGAAATAATTAGAGAAAAAAATTATAAAAGTAATAAACATATTTTTATAAGGAGGGGAAGATGAGCATAGCGGTATATCCCGGAAGCTTTGATCCTGTTACTAATGGACATTTAGATATTATAGAGAGGGCAAGTAAGACATTTGATAAATTGGTAATAGGAGTTTTACATAATAGTCAAAAAACACCATTGTTTACAACTGATGAACGTGTTAAAATGTTAGAAAAAGTTACAAAACATTTGAAAAATGTTGAAATAAGCTCTTTTGAAGGACTCTTGATTGATTTTGCACATATTAAAAATGCAAGTGTAATAGTGAGAGGATTAAGAGCTATAACAGATTTTGAATATGAGCTTCAATTATCTCAAACTAATAAAGTTATTGCACCTGATATAGAAACAGTATTTTTTACTACTAATTTGAAATATTCATATTTGAGTTCAAGTATAGTAAAAGAGATTGCTGCTTTTAAGGGTGATATAAGTGCTTTTGTGGATAAGGAAGTAGTTGAGAATATTAATAATAAAGTTAGGAAGGTTCAAGAAAATGGCATTTAAAATAATTGATATAATAGATGAAATAGAAGGTTTTATAGAACATGAGTGCAAGCCTGCATTTATGGATAAAGAAAAAGTTGTAGTAGATAAAAATACATTATTAGAGCTTTTGCAGGAGCTTAAGGATAATGTTCCACAAGAAATAGCAACATATCAAAAGGTTATTAGTAATAGAAATGCTATTTTGGAAAATGCTAAATTAGAAGCCGATGAAATAATAACAAAAGCTAATAGAAATGCTGAAAGTTTATTGGATGAAAATTCAATAATGCAAAAAGCATATCAAGCTGCCAATAAGCTTATGGATGATGCAAATAATAGAGCTGCAGATATAGTTGATAAAGCTAATAATGAGGCAAATACTATAATAAGCTCAGGTGTGAGCTATACGGATAATTTGCTTGCAAGCTTGGAAACACTTATAAAACATTCTATAGATAATTCGAATTTAAAATTTGAGCAATATATAGATGCCTTAAAGAATAATCTTGAAACTGTAAGCAATAATAGATATGAACTTTCCAGAAGTATAAATTCACAAGATACTAATGCTTAATATATTAGCTATCCTTTTTAGGGTAGCTAAAGCTTTCAAAATAAAAATATAAGTAAGAAAGAAATATTATGTTAGACGAAAAAGCTTTACCTCAGGAATATAAAGATGCTATGAAAAAATTATTAAAGGATGAATATCCTTTATATATAGAAAGCTTATCTAAAAAAGTGAAGCTTTCATGTAGAGTCAACACATTGAAAATAACTAAAAAGAATTTGTTAAAATTACTTAATTTAGAAGCAAAAAATATTCCATGGGAAGAAAATGGATTTTATATCAATGAAGATATAAAGCTTACTAAAAGCCCATATTATTATGCTGGTTTATATTATATGCAAGAAGCAAGTGCTATGGCACCTGCAGCTCTTTGTGATGTGAATGTTGGAGATAAAATTTTGGATTTATGTGCAGCTCCGGGTGGGAAAAGTACACATATAGCCTGTAAATTAAACGGTAGCGGAATAATATTCAGTAATGATTTAAGCTCTTCAAGGGCTAGAGCTCTGCTTAAAAATATAGAACTTTTCGGTATAAAAAATACAATTATTACTTGCGAGGAGCCTGAAAAATTAGCAAAAACTTATGTTGAATATTTTGATAAAATATTAGTTGATGCACCTTGTTCAGGAGAAGGAATGTTTAGAAAAGATAATTCCATTTTAAAGGCATATTTGAAAAGGGGACCTGAATATTTTGCACCTATTCAAGCTGATATTTTATCCAGTGCCGCTAAAATGTTAAAAAAGGGTGGTAGTATAATATATTCAACTTGTACATATTCAAAAATAGAGGATGATGATACTATTATAAAATTCCTTGAAAAAAATAAAGACTTTGAAATAGGTGATTTGACTATGTATGAAGGCTTTAGCACTTCACCATATTTGGAAAAAGCAGTAAGACTTTTGCCACATAAGTTGGAAGGTGAAGGGCATTTTGTATGTAAATTAATAAAAAAAGGAAATATAATAATAAATGAAGTTTCAAATAAAAAATTCAAAAAAAGAATAAGTCTTGAAAAAGATTTTTTGGAATTTTTAAATTTAACTAATATAAAATGGGATATTGACAGATTTTATAAAAATAATGAGTATATTTATTATTTACCGCAAGACTTTGAATTAAGTGAAAATATAAGATATCTTAGAACAGGTCTTTTGATGGGAAGAATTACCAACAATAGATTTGAACCATCACAAGCTTTGGCGATGAGCTTTAAGTATGAGGATTGGAAAGAGGCAATTAATTTTTCTATCAATGATGAGAGGGTTATAAGATATTTAAAGGGTGAAACTATAGATATAGAAGAAAATTATAAGGGATATAGATTATTGTGTGTAGAAAAATATCCGCTTGGTTTCATAAAACAAGATGGGACTAAGCTTAAAAATAAATATTATAAGGGGTGGAGAATTAATTAATGGCTTTAGAAAGACTTGATAAAATTCTTGTTAAGCTTGGCTTAGGATCAAGAACAGAGGCTAAGAAAATGATTTTAAGCTCGAGAGTAAAAGTTAATTTTAATATTATAACCAAGTCAGATATAAAAATAGATTCTAAAAAGGATATAATCAGTATAGATGATAAAATATTTGATATAAAGCAATATGAATATTATATTATAAATAAACCCAAAGATTGTATATGTGCAAGAAAGGATAAATTTCATAAAACTGTAATGTCTTTTATAGATGATAATAGAAAAGATTTGGTACCTGTTGGGAGATTGGATATAGATACAGAGGGTTTACTTTTAATAACTGATGATGGAAAATTAAATCATTTATTATTATCTCCTAAAAGGCATGTTCCAAAAACTTATTTTGCTAAAATTAGCGGGAATTTACCAAGCACAGCTGTAGATATATTTGCAAAAGGCATGGAGCTTGATGATGGCCTGACGAAGCCTGCAAAGCTTGAAATTTTATCAAATAGTGATTCATTAACAAATGTCAATTTAACTATAGTTGAAGGGAGATTTCATCAAGTAAAAAGGATGTTTTTAAATTTATCTTGTAAGGTTGAATATTTAAAAAGGATATCCTTTGCAAATTTAACATTAGATGAAGCTGAGCTTCCTTTAGGAAGCTATAGAAGACTTAATGATAATGAGCTTGAAAAATTAAAATCCTTTGTAGAATAAATATAATAATTATCCATATTTATTTAAAAGCATATATATTTGACAAAATTATATTTTTATGCTAAACTACGGAAAGCTTGTACGCTATATAATATTATTAAGCTGATATGGCACAGGAGGTAGCGCACCTCATTGGTAGTGAGGAGGTCACGGGTTCGACTCCCGTTATCAGCTTTTTTTATTCTTAAAAATATCTTATATAATCCTTTTATATATCTACACATCTGCATTTTTGCTTAATTTTTCGGAACAAAAGTTCAATATATAAGAATATAAATAATAATCTTTTATTATTAAAATATTTATGATATAATTATATCAATATATAGAATTGTGTGGAGGCATTTTGAAAATGAAATCCGGAAATATATTTTCAGATCCGGCTATTATAGATAATATAAAGAAAATTGAAAATTCGCCGGAAACAAAGAAAAAATTAGCTTATATCAAAGCTGAACTTAAAGAAAATATAGCTAATCCTCTTTATATTGGATTTGTAGCTATTGTAGCTGCTGCTGTTGTATATTATTTTTTAGGACGATATGCGATATTCATCTTATTTTTTATATGGAGCTTCTACTTTAAATATTCAGAAAAAAAGAAAAAATCTGTTTCAGATTCTTATGTTAATAATTTTTTGAAGCCTGTCTTAGAAGAAATTCTGCCTGATACAAAGCTTGATTATTTTGGGCAAATGGATTTAGACACTTTAATTAATTTGGTTTATGATTCCAAAACATATTATTCTGATGTTCATATAACTTTTGGTGATGAATATAAAACAGAATTTTGTAATTTTCATGCTTATCATGAAAAATATAATAAAAAAGGTGGAAGAAGTACACATACAGATTTTAGAGGACAGGCACTTAAGGTTTCTTTTGAAACAGGTATCACAGGGCATATAAGAGTTGTACCTATTCATTCAAATGCTTTATCTGCTGAACCTGTTTGTACTCCATATGGAAATAGAAGGAAAGATGAAAAAAGAATTGAAACTGAATCAATAGAATTTAACAATTCATATGCTATTTTTTCTACAGATGATTTTTATACAAGACTTATACTTGATGCAAATATTATCGAATTTTTAAATAATACAAAAAATAATACAAAAATTACAATTTATATGAATGAAAAATATATTTCAATAGCTTTTGAAACAAATACGGCTCTTTTTAGTCAACCTTCATTCCCAAGTTCGGTAGATAATCTTTCGCTATCAGGAGAATATGAAAAGGTACGAAATAAGCTTGCCTTCTTTTATGAACTTATTGCTCTTATTATGAAAAACTTTTAAAGGAGATTTTTATGGATAAATTATTTATTTTAATATTTATTGCAATAATATTTATAATTTTTAGTAAATTTATTTCAATTTCAAATAAGCTGAAAAGATATCTCGTTATTATAAAAGAATCAAAGAAAAATGTTGATATTGCTATTGTAAAAAGATATGATACTATATCACAAATGATAAAGGTTGCAAAATCATTTGCAAAACATGAAAATGATACTTTTACAAATATTATAAAGCTTAGAAATGTAGATAGTATATCAGAGTCAAATGATACATTAAAAAATCAAAATGAAGCTATTAAGCAAATTTATGCTGTTGCAGAGTCATATCCTGAGCTTAAGTCTTGTGATGAATTTTTAAAATTACAAGAAGAAATAGATGAAGAAAATGAAAAGCTTGCAGCTGCAAAGAGGATTGTAAATAGCAATATAAGCTTATTTAATCAGGAAATTGTAACTTTTCCAACTTCCATTGTCGCAAATATAAATAAAATGACAGAAATGGATTTTCTTGCTGAAGATAATCTCTCTAATAAGAAGTCTATAAATGATTTTGATTATAATGTATAAGATTTTTTTGGAAAATTTAAGGGATATAAATCTTAAAAGTTATTAAAATACCAAGAAATTCCTAAAATTAAACTTTAAAGAATTTCTTGGTTAAATCAAGATATAATCAGTGTTATTAATATATTAATCTTGTTAAAATAATGTCAATAAATATCCGTCAATAAGTGCAACTAAAATATATAAAATAAAGGCTCTTAAAAAAGATTCTATATGTTTTTTTAGACTTTGATATAGCTTTTTTTGCGGTATTTTTGATAGTCTTATTCTCTTTGTATTTCTCCACCATAATAAATCTATAATAATAAGATCAAAGAGATTTAATATTTCACCTAAAGTAAGTAAATATATAAAATTATATATAAATTTTTTTTCACGGCTTAGTATTCCTAAAAATAAAAATAATGGTATGAATATCAAAAAATTTGTTATCCATATAGATAGTTTACTTGATTTTTTGAATTTCTCTCTATATGCTTTTATTTCTTTTATTTGTTTTTGAACTTCATCAGGATATGACATATAATTTTTCAAATTTTTTTCATCTGTACCTGTTCCCAAAATACATAAAATAAAAAAAGTAGAACATAAAATTATAATTTCAATCAAAAGCATATTTTTTAAACCCTTTCATATAATTACAACTATTTGCTATTATAGGCTTGTTATATATCAGATTTTTATTAATATAAAGCTTATGTTTTAATTATTTAATAATTCAATAATTTCATCTTGTGCAAGTCTACCCTCTTTAAAGAATCTTGCCATTGGATAACAATGACACATTCCCTTTCCTACAATAATTTTATATGGGACATTGTATTTTTCAATAGCTTTTTTAAAATATTCAGCAAATGTATAAAGACATTCATTTTCTCCATAATAAAAATATATTTTTGGGAAATTTGAAAAATCACCACAGGTTCCGTCAAGCATGTATTCAGGCAAGCTTTCAGAGCCTTTTAATATTTCTCTTGCAGTTTTAAAATAAGTAGGATCAATCATAATATCTTTATAATTAACAGCATTTAGTTTTTTCCAAAGCGTTTTATTTTCATCAAGATTTAAATCAGGAAGAGCACCCGGAGAAACTGAAATGATTTTACCGGGCATTGGAAGTGGAGCCCCCAAAGCATTATTATGTAAAAATACACCTATAGATAGACAAGCTCCTGATGAAAAACCTAATACATTTATATTTTTTGCTTTATATATTTTCGTCATTTTTTTATAGGTTTTAAAGCAAATTTCATAAGTCTTTCTTACATTTTCAGTTGCCGAACAAAGAGGATAAAATAAAAACCATACATCTTTATCTGTTTTTTGCATTATTCTTTCTGCTAAAGGAAAATCTAATTGATTGGGACCTGTAATCATTCCTCCGCCAAAAAGATAAAAAACTGCTCCGACAGCCGGTTTTTTACTTTTTTGATATAATAATAGCCTATAGCCATCAACTTCTTTATCAAAAAGATAATATTTTTTTCTATTTGCTATTTTTGTTGACTTATCTATATTAAATATAACTTTATTATTTTCTTTTTTAGCATATTCCAATATATCTTCTTTTGATTTTATAAAAATTTTTTTTACTTTTAATAATTTTATTATTTTTTCTAATATTTTATATGTTATTGTCATTTATACATCCAGCTTTCTGCTTAGAATTTATATAAGTATATTATATCATAATATATTTTAAATTTAAACTTATGTAAAATTCTTAAAAGCTGAAGCCTGTAAAATAAAGTATCAGTATAGAAAAAAAAATATATATATGTTAAAATATGAAGTTAGTAAAATTAAGGAGTTGTATATGAGTAAAATAAAGGTTACAAAATGTGATATTGAAGGCTTACTTATTATAGAGCCAAAGGTTTTCTACGATGATAGAGGCTATTTTATGGAAACTTATAATCAAAATGATTTTAAAGAAGAGGGACTTGATATGATATTTGTTCAAGATAATCAATCAATGTCTACAAAGGGAGTGTTAAGAGGTTTACATTTTCAAAAAGAGTATCCACAAGGAAAATTGGTAAGAGTAATAAAAGGTGAGGTTTTTGATGTGGCAGTAGATATTAGAAAATCATCTAAAACCTTTGGAAAATATTTTGGACTTATTTTAAGTGCAGAAAATAAAAAACAATTTTATATTCCAAAAGGCTTTGCACATGGATTTTTAGTTTTAAGTGATGAAGCTGAATTTGCATACAAATGCACAGATTTTTATCATCCAAATGATGAGGGCGGTATTTTGTGGTCTGATAAAAAGATAAGTATAGCTTGGCCTAATATTGAAAATCTTAATCTTATTATTTCAGATAAAGATAAAAAATGGCTTGGATTAGAAGAAACATTTTGTTTATAATAGGAGTAAATCATGAAAGATATTCTTTCTTTTATAAGAGAAATATATATAAAAAGACAAATTATAGTAGATTTAGCAAAAGCCGATTTTAAAAAACGTTTCATTGGTTCATATTTTGGCATAACTTGGATGTTTGTTCAACCGGTAGTTACAGTTTTGATTTATTATGCAATATTTCAATTAGGCTTTAAAAGTGTGCCACCGGTTCCGAATACACCTTATGTACTTTGGTTAATTCCGGGAATAGTACCATGGTTTTTTTTTAATGAAGCTTTAAATGGTTCCACATCTTGCTTAAATGAATATAATTATCTTGTAAAAAAAGTCCTTTTTAATGTACAAATTTTACCGGTTATAAAGCTTGTTTCACATTTACTTGTTCATTTTATTTTTATAATTATTATGATAGCTGTATTTTTAGCTTATGCAAGACTACCTATGCTTTCATGGATACAGGTGGTATATTATACATTTGCATTAAGCATTTATACATTGGCTTTAAGCTTGATAACATGTTCAATAAATGTTTTTTTTAAGGATATGACACAAATAGTCAGCATAGCTTTACAATTTGGAATGTGGCTAACACCTATAATGTGGGATCAAGGTATGTTTGGTGCAAATAATATTTATTTAGATAGATTTTTGAAGGTTAATCCTATATATTATATAGTTACAGGCTATAGAGACAGTTTTTTACAGGCACAGTGGTTTTTTCAACGACCTTGGCTTACCTTATATTTTTGGTTGGTAAGTATAATATTTTTAATTATAGGTTTGAAAGTATTTGGTAATTTAAGACCGCATTTTAGTGATGTTTTATAAATATATATACTAAATATATTAAGCTCAGTTTAGTATTTCATAAAAATACAATATAAATAAGGAGAACTTATGAATAGTGATAAAGCCATATCTGTTATGAATATATCCAAAGTTTATCGTTTATATGATAAACCTATAGATAGACTTAAGGAAGCTCTTAGTATTGTTCATAAAAAATATCATAAAGAATTTTATGCATTGGATAAGCTTAGTTTTGATATTTTGAAAGGCTCTACAGTCGGCATTATTGGGACTAACGGTTCAGGAAAATCTACAATATTAAAAATAATAACCGGAGTATTAAATCCTACTACCGGTAATGTCAAGGTAAATGGTACCATCTCTGCACTTTTAGAGCTTGGTGCAGGATTTAATGCTGATTATACAGGGATTGAAAACTTGTATATGAATGGTACTATGATGGGATTTTCTAGAGAAGAAATGGATAAAAAAATACCCGAAATTTTGGAATTTGCAGATATCGGAGATTTTGTTTATCAAGCTGTAAAAACATATTCTTCAGGAATGTTTGTCAGACTTGCATTTGCACTGGCTATAAATGTAGAGCCTGATATATTGATTGTTGATGAAGCACTTAGTGTAGGAGATGTATTTTTCCAGTCCAAATGTTATGCCAAGATGGAAGAAATAAGAAAAAAAGGTACTACAATATTAATGGTTACTCATGATATGGGAAGTATTATAAAATATTGTGATAAGGTTATTCTTTTAAATAAAGGAAAATTTTTGGCAGAAGGTGAAGCCGGAGATATGGTGGATTTATATAAAAAAATTTTAGCAGGTCAATATGATAAGGAAATTGAGATTGATTATAAAGAAGATAATGCTATATTAAATAATAAAAAAACAGCTTTGAAGGACGGAGAGCTTATGAAAAGTAAGCTGAGCTTAAATCCTAATTTGATTGAATATGGAAATAAAAAAGCTGATATTATAGACTTTGCTATACTTGATGAGAAATTAAATATAAATAATCTATTATTAAAAGGAGAATATTTCTATATTAAAGAAAAAATATTATTTAATGCAGATATAAAAAATCCTATTTTTACATATACAATAAAGGATAAAAAGGGAACTGAACTTACAGGTACTAATACATTGTTGGAGAAAGCAGATGTAAGCTCTGTAAAAGCTAAAGATATATATGAGGTAACTTTTAAACAAAAAATGAGTTTACAAGGTGGAGAATATCTTTTGTCTATGTCATGTACAGGCTTTGAAGGTGGAGAATTAAAGGTATATCATCGTTTATATGATTTGATTAATATAACAGTTATATCAAATAAAAATACTGTAGGAATTTATGATATGGAGTCTAAAGTAGAAGTAAAACTTCATAGGAGTTAATAATGAAAAATGAATTTATAGAGTTGGCTAAAAAATATAGATATAATGATAAGGATTTACTAAAATATAATGAAGGCTTAGAAAATCTTTATACCTTTTCAAGTCAGGGTAAGGGTTTAATTGAACACATAGAATTTAATAATCAGGATAAAATTCTATACATAGGAAATATAAATATATCACAAATTAAATTTATTTTAGATAAAACTTGCGATTTGACTTATTATTCTGAAAAAGATATAAATTTAGATTTGTTGGAATATTATTTTAATGATAATAATAATTTTAAAATAAGTAAAAGCCTGATAGATTTAAGTGAATATAGATTTGATAAAATATTAATTATAGGAGAATTAGATAAAAATTATAAAAGAAAGATAAGAGAGTACAAATCATTATTAAAAAGCTCAGGAAGTCTTATAATAGCTATTAATAACATATATGGCTTAAAATATATCTTAGGTGCAGAAAATAAAGAATTTTCTCTTTCATATGATGAATTGATAGAACTTATAAAAGAAATGAATTTTGAAAATACAAATATTTATTTTCCATTTCCTGATTATAAGGTACCTATTACAATATATTCAAGAGAATATATGAATATAGATGAAATATCAAATGATATACCGGCTTATAATTATCCTAAATGCTCTATAAGACAATTAAAAGATATATATTTTGATTTTTATAAGCATGGAGATTTGCATAAAGCTGTTAATTCATTTTTATTAGTAACTAATGACAAATCAAGAGAAATATTTGTAAAATATAATAGAAATAGAAAAGAAGCTTATGCTATAAAAACAAGTATTTTGAAGCTTGATGGTAAATATATAGTAAGAAAAAGTGCGTTAAGTGAGGCTTCAAAGGAGCATATATTTAATATAGCAAAATCTTATTATAGACTGAGAGAAGAAAATAAAAAAATAATTTATTTAGAACCTAAGCTTTCTGATGATGGGAATTATATTGATTTTGAGTATATAAACGGTAAAAATTTGAGTATAAGTATATTAGAAAAAATAAAAGATAAAAAACTTGATATTCAGTACATTAAAAATATATTTTCAGATATTGTATCGGATGGAATATCTAATATTGATGCAAATTTTGATAATTTTATAATTCAGGACAATAAAATTATAGCAATAGATTATGAATGGGTATCAAATAAAATTTTAAATAAAAAATATTCTTATTATCGTGCATTACAATCATTTTATAATAAGTACAATAATAAGCTTTGCGATTCATTGGAGACTATATTAAAGGAATTTGACATATCTGAAGAAAATATTAAAGAATTTGAAGCTATTGAAAAAAAATTCCAAGAAAAAGTTCATGGTGATAATCAAGAGATATATTTAGATAATTATTTAGTTGATTTTAAGTATGGTAAGGATATAGAAAATTTGTGGGATAAATATCTGGAATTAAAAGATAATTATGAGGATAAGAGCCTTTCAGTAGAAAAGCTGATGGAATTAAAAAGACTTACTGAAAATCATGTTATAAATCTCGAAAATATTATAGAAAATTTAAGAGCTGAAAATACTAATATTATACATCTAAATAATACTATTAAGCATTTGAATAAGCATTTATCTATAATATATAGAGTATATAGAAAAATAAAATCAATAATAAATAATAAGTTTCCAAGGGGTACAAAAAGAAGAAGAGTATTAAGCTATATAAAATTTTTGCTTATAAGACCTATATATCTTTTTAAGCAATTAGCTACAAAAGAAGGAAGAAATAAAATACTTGGAAATATAAATATAGGAGAAGAGTATTTAAATTCAGGAGAATTAAAATTTGAATATTTTGATAAACCGAAGTTAAGTATAATTATACCTGTATATAATCAAATTAATTATACTTATAATTGTTTAGTAAGTATATTAAAAAATACTAATAATCTATCTTATGAAGTTATTATAGCTGATGATGTGTCAAGTGATGAAACTAAGAATTTGAGTAGATATGTAAAAAATATAGTTATATCAAGAAATACAAGTAATCAGGGGTTTTTAAGAAATTGCAATCAAGCTGCTAAAATAGCAAAGGGAGAATATATTTTATTTTTAAATAATGATACTGTAGTAGAAAAAGATTGCTTTTTGAATATGATAAAGCTTTATGAGAGTGATAATAGCATAGGATTGGTAGGTGCGAAATTTGTTTATCCTGACGGTAGATTACAAGAGGCAGGAGGAATAATTTGGTCTGATGGAAGTGCATGGAATTTTGGAAGATTTGATAATCCAAACAAATGTCAATATAATTATGTAAAGGATGTAGACTATATTTCAGGTGCTTGTATTATGCTAAATAGAAAGCTGTGGAAAGAAATAGGTGGCTTTGATGATAGATTTGCACCGGCATATTGTGAAGATTCCGATCTTTGCTTTGAAGTTAGAAAAAGAGGCTTGAGAGTAGTCTATCAACCAAAATCAGTAGTTATACATTTTGAAGGTATTTCAAATGGTACTGATGTTAATGGTAGCGGCCTTAAAAAATATCAAATAGAAAATTCTGAAAAATTAAAGAATAAATGGGAAAAAGAATTAAAGGAACAATTTGATAATAATGAAAGCCCTGAAGTTTTTAGGGCAAGGGAAAGAAGTAAAAATAAAAAAATAATTTTATTTATTGATCATTATGTTCCAACCTTTGATAAGGATGCAGGCTCAAAAACAACATATCAATATCTGAAAATGCTGGTGAAAAAAGGGTATATAGTTAAATTTTTAGGAGATAATTTTCTAAAGGATGAGCCTTATACAAGTATTTTGGAAAATTTGGGTATTGAAGTCTTATATGGAAAGGATATGCAGCTTGATATATTTGATTGGATAAAAAGAAATGCAAAGGATATACATATTGCTTATATAAATAGACCGAATATAGCTTATAAGTATATTGATTTTATACAAAAAAATACTAATATCAAGGTTATATATTATGGTCACGATCTTCATTTTTTAAGAGAAAATAGAGAATATGAATTAACTAATGATAGAGAATATAAGTTAAATAGCAGATATTGGAAAAATATAGAAATGAATATATTAAGAAAAGCAGATATATCATATTATCCATCTGTAGTAGAATGTGATTATATAAAAAATATTGATAAAAATATCAATGTAAAGCCGATAACTGCATATGTTTATGATAAATTCAAAAAAAATATAAATAGAGATTTTACAAAAAGAGAAGGTATTTTATTTGTTGGTGGATTTGGACATCCTCCGAATAAAGACGGGCTTTTATGGTTTGTAAAAAATATATATCCACATGTAAGTAAGCAATTAAAACTCAATTTTTATATTGTCGGTTCAAAGGCTGATGATGAAATTAAAGCTCTTAATAATAAAGAAAAAGGAATAGTGTTTAAGGGCTTTGTAAGTGAAGAAGAGTTGGAACTTTTATATAGAAATGTAAAATTAGTTGTAGTTCCACTAAGGTTTGGAGCCGGTGTAAAAGGAAAAGTTATAGAGGCACTTTACTATAATGTACCACTTATTACTACGAATGTAGGAGCTGAGGGTATAAAAAATGCTGAGAATGTTATGGAAATTATAGATAGTGAAAAGGATTTTGCAAATGAGATTGTGTCTTTATATAATGATAATGATAGATTGACAAAGATGTCTGAAAAAGCTGATACTTATATTAGAAAATATAATAGTGTTGATGCTGTTTGGAATATTATTAAAGATGATTTTAAATAGGAGGAGTAAATAATGGAAAAGATATATAGTACAATGAGAAATTCAGGTGCTATTAATATAGCTACAGGAATAATATTGATTATTGTAGGAATCAGTGCCGGTGTAATTAATATAGTTATAGGTGGCAAGCTTTTAAGCAGAAAGGATGATTTATCTTTTTAAATCTAATGAATAGAATAAATAAAAAAAATAAAATAATAGGTATGATTTTATTCCTAATTTACTTGATTTTATTAGTATATTTTTTGTTTTTTTCAGAAGCCTTAGGAAGAGATATAAATAATAATTTACCTAGATATAATATTTATTTGTTTAAAGAAATAAGAAGGTTTTATATATATAGAAAAAAACTTGGTTTTTATGCTTTTAGTTTGAATATTTTTGGAAATATTTTAGCTTTTATACCATTTGGAATTTTTAGACCTATAATCGGAATAAGGAAACATAGCTTTTTAAGGACATGCTTTCAAGGCCTTTTATTCAGCTTTTTCATAGAGCTTACACAACTGAGATTCAAAGTCGGTTGTTTTGATGTTGATGATATTTTTTTAAATACTTTAGGTTGCATTTTAGGATATACAATATTTTTGATTTTTTATAAAACATATGCAAAATATAATTATAAGAAAAATATGATGCGGTAGAGGAGCTTATGTTAAATTTTTTTAGAAATAAGAAAAATGATATATCTATACTTGATGATGAAAGATATAGACCGAAATATATAGATGAAAAATTTGAAATTGAGGATAGTAATAAAATAAATTATCTTAGAATATCATATTCAATATATTCAAAGATAGCTCTATTACTTAGCTTGTTTGCTTTATTATTATCTTATATATCAATAAGGCTTGTAATATATTATAAGGGAAATCCTCGCTTATATATATCAGCTATAATTTTTTCGAGCTTAATATTTGATATCTATTCATTATATTATATATATAAGGATTTTAAGAATAATAGTAATAAAAAACAGCTTTTAAAATATTTAAGCTTACTATTGTCAGGAATACAGCTTATTTTTTGGGTTATAATAATTATTGTAGGAGCTTAATATGGAAAATGAGAGAATAAATTTATCTTTGAATCGTATAAAACAGATACCTTTTGATAATAATGTAAATATAGAATATAGAAATTATTTTATTGAATTAAGCTTGTTTATATCTAAAGCATTTGAGGCAAAAGATATTTTTTTAAATGATAAAAATAAATATACTTTAGAAGAATTGTTATATGTACAAAAGGATTTATATTCAGGTCTTATAGGCGAAGAATATGAAAATAGTATTTATAATCCTGAATATTTTGCATATGTAGATAAAGAAAAGGCAAAGCTCTTATCAGCCTTAGCTTTAGAAATTAGAAATATTATATTTTTATTATTTGATAAAAAATATAATGAAATCGCGAGTATATTGGAATTGTTTTTAGAAATATATTGTCTTTTTGAAAATGATATACCTAACAATACCTGTATAGAAAAGGCAATATATTATTATGCTTTTGATTACTTGGATATAAGTGTTTTAAGTAGAATGAGAGATAATTTTACTAATGAAAATAAATTATTTGAAAATATTATTTTAAATGATAATTTGGATAATCCTTTATACTTATTTAAATTTGGGGAATATGTGGATTTATCAGCTATTAAAACATCAGGATATTTAGCTAAGCTTGATGATATTACAATAGATAAAATGGCTAATGCATATACTGAGGCTTATGTAAGAGGCTTTGAGATTGCAAAAAAGGACTTAAAAAAGAAAAAATATGTAAGTATTGTATATGAATTAGGATTTGAAAAAATTGTTAGAAGAGCTATTTTAAACTTTAGAAGCATAGGATTGGAAGTCATATTATGCAGAAAACCTTATTTACTTGTAGATAAGTCTACAACAAGAAATGTAGGTTGTGGTAATTCTTCATATAATAGACAGCTTGATTATGATCATAGATTTGATAGTAGAATATTTTTTGATAAAGCATATATTGAAAGACGTTTTACTGAATTACAAAAGGCATATGAAATTTTGAAAAATGAAATACGATTTTATTCAGGTCTTGCTTTGATGGAAACCTTTGGAGAAAAAGAATTTAAGCCTATTAGTAAGACTAATACTAATATTTATACATCTAAGCAAAAAGATTTACAAGGTGATTATAATGTTAGAAGTGTTAATTTGAAAAATAATTATCTTAAAACTGAAGAAATATCATTTACAATAATTGCTTGGCCTATATCAGAAATAGCAAAATCTGATGAAGAATATAAGAATATTTTTGATGATATTATAAAAATTAATACCCTGGATTATAAAATATATATGGAAATTCAACAAAAAATCATAGATGCTTTGGATAAGGCAAGTTATGTAGTAGTTGAAGGTGGAAATGGGAATCAAACAAATATAAGAATTTCATTACATGAATTAAAGAATCCTGATAAAGAGACTAATTTTGAAAATTGTCTTGCAGATGTAAATGTTCCTTTAGGTGAGATTTTTACATCTCCGGTATTATATAGAACAGATGGTATTTTACATGTTAAAGACGTATTCTTATGGGGAATATCATTTAAAGATTTAAAACTGAAATTTAAAAATGGTATGGTAAGTACATATGAATGTAAAAATTTTGAAGATGATAATGATAATTATAAATTGATAGAAGATGTGCTTTTAAAAGGTCATAAAAGTTTGCCTATTGGAGAATTTGCAATAGGAACCAATACCTTAGCTTATCATATAGGATTGAAATATGGAATAAGTAAAAAACTTCCTATTTTGATTGCTGAAAAGACAGGACCGCATTTTGCAATAGGAGATACTTGCTATAGTCATGAAGAGGATATTATGACATACAATCCTGATGGAAAAGCAATTATTGCGAGAGAAAATGAATGTTCAATGCTTAGAAAGGAAAATCCGCAAAAGGCATATTTTGCCTGTCATACTGATATAACTATTCCTTATCACGAACTTGGGAATATATATGGAGTAAGCTATAGCGGAGAAAGGATTGATATAATAAAGGATGGTATTTTTATTTTGGAAGGCACTCAGAAATTAAATGAGGTATTAAAATAGCAGGAGATATATATGTTATATTTTATAAATGATTATAGTGAAGCTTGTCATAAGAAAATACTTGATAAATTAGTTGAAACAAATGATATCAAGCAAAACCCATATGGTGAGGATGAATATTCTATACAAGCAAGTAAAAATATAAAACGTGCTTGTATGCAAAAAAATTCTAAGATTTATTTTTTATCAGGTGGAACACAGACTAATATGACAATTATAAATGCAGGACTTAAAAATTATGAGGCAATAATAAGTCCTATAACAGGGCATATCTTAGATCATGAGGCGGGAGCTATAGAAAAAAGTGGACATAAGATTATACCTATAAATGCACATGAAGGAAAAATAGATATTGAAGAATTAAAAAAATATTTATTTAATTTTCATAGAAATCCAAATAAAAAACATTATGCACTACCTGCTATGCTATATATTTCGCAGCCGACTGAATATGGAACTTTATATTCTAAAAGTGAGCTTTTAGAACTGAAGCAAATATGTAAAAAGTATGATTTGTTATTTTTTGTTGATGGTGCAAGATTAGGATATGCACTGGCAAGTCCTAAAAATGATGTTGATTTACCTTCATTAGCTGATATAGTAGATATATTTTATATAGGTGGAACGAAATGTGGAGCTTTGTTTGGAGAAGCAATAGTAATACCAAAACCTGAAGAAATAAGAAATAGAATAAATATAGACTACTTTGCAACTACAATAAAACAAAATGGTGCCTTGCTTGCTAAATCAAGAATTTTAGGTATACAATTCCTCGTTTTATTTACAGATGATTTGTATATGAAAATATCTAAAAGAGCAGTAGAGCAAGCACTTATAATTAAAGAGAATTTGATAAAAAAAGGATATAAAATATTTGTTGATTCTTTTACAAATCAGCAATTTATAATAATAGATGATTTGAAATTAAAAGAATTAGAAAAAAATATTGTTATAGGATATATGGAAAGATATGATGATACAAGCTCAATAATAAGAATTTGTACAAGCTTTGCAACAAAGGATGAAGATGTGCAAGCCTTGATAGAATTATTATAATGCAGAAAAAGGGACTCGAACCCTCACGATAAAAATCATATGGACCTGAACCATACGCGTCTGCCAATTCCGCCATTTCTGCTTAAGATATTGATATTATAAGGTGTTAAATAAATTTTGTAAAGGATAATTATGAATAAATATTTTCCTATTTTTTTTGATATAAGCAATAAAAATATTTTGATAGTAGGATCGGGGAATATCGCAAAAAGAAGGCTTAGAGTATTACTTTTTTTTGATAGTAATATAAAAATCATTTCAAGAAGTATAGATAATGAAATTTTAAATATTATTAAAGACAATTCTATAAATATGGAAATAAGAGCTTTTAAGGAAGCGGATCTTAATAATATTGATGTAGTATTAGCTTTGACTAATGATGAAGAATTAAATTCTAAAATATGTATTTTAGCAAAGAAAAATAATATTTTATATAATAATGCAAGTAATAAATGTGAATGTAGTTTTTATTTTCCATCTATTATATTGGCTGAGGATTTAAATATTGCAATAAATTGTAATGGTGAGCAACATAAAAAGGTTAAAATAATAAGAAAAAATATAGAAGAAAGGCTTAGTATAAATAATAAGATTAAATATTAAATTATGTTGAAAAGAGCAAGAAGATTAAGAAATAATTACAGAATCAGAGAATTAGTTAGAGAAACTAAAATAGAAAAAGACTCTCTTATTTATCCTATTTTTATAAAAGAGGGTGAAAATATATATGAAGAAATAGAATCTATGCAAGGTCAATATAGATATAGTATAGATAAGCTTTATATTATTTTAGATAAGCTTTTGCAAGCTAAGGTATACAATATACTTTTATTTGGAATACCAAAGACTAAGGATGAATTTGCAAGTGAAGCTTTTAGTGATAAAGGTATTATTCAGGAAAGTATTAGATTTATTAAAAAGCATTATCCACAATTTTTTATAATAGCTGATGTTTGTATGTGTGAATATACAAGCCATGGCCATTGTGGGATAGTACATAATAAAGAAATTGATAATGATGAAAGCTTGGAATATCTGGCAAAGATCTCTTTGTCATATGCTAAGGCTGGTGCTGATGTTTTAGCTCCATCTGATATGATGGATGGAAGGATTGAATTTATAAGAAATGCTTTAGATGATGAAGGCTTTATAAATGTAGCACTTATGTCATATGCAGTAAAATATGCTTCTAATTTTTATGGACCATTTAGGGAGGCTGCATCTTCAAAGCCGAGTTTTTCTGATAGAAAAACTTATCAAATGGACTATTATAATTCAAAAGAAGCTATAAAAGAAATTGAGATGGATATTTATGAGGGTGCAGATATAATTATTATAAAGCCTGCTTTAGCTTATTTGGATATAGTTTTAAAGGCAAGCAAGTTTAATCTTCCTATAGCGGCTTATTCTGTAAGCGGAGAATATGCAATGATAAAATCTGCATCATCCTTAGGGTATATTAATGAGGATGAAATGATAAAGGAAGTTGCTATATCAGCATTTAGAGCAGGGGCTAATATTTATATTACATATTTTGCTTTAGAACTAGCTAAATATATTGATGAAGGAAGTATATAATGAAAGCAATTTTAATAGTAAGTTTTGGAACAAGTCATGAGGATACAAGAAAAAAGACAATAGATAAAATAGAAGAAGATATAAAAAATACATTTTACGATACTCAGGTATTTAGTGCATGGACAAGTAAGATTATAATAAATAAGTTAAAGAAAGAAGCTGATATAGATATAAATGATGTATCAAAGGCTATTTTAAAAATTATAGATTGTGGAATAAAAGACCTTTTAGTTGTACCTACACATATAATTAATGGTGTAGAAAATGAAAATATGAAAAGAGATGTTCTTAAATATAGTAATCATTTTTCAAGTATTAAATTTGCTTCTCCTTTATTGACTTATGATGAAGATTATCAAAATTTAGTTAATATAATAGCACAGGATATTTATTTTGATATAAAAAAAATAAGTAACTTGGATTTTATAAATGATAATGAAACGGCTTTAGTGTTGATGGGGCATGGAAGTTGCCATTATAGTAATACGTCATATGCAGCTTTAGATTATAGATTTAAAGAAAATAAATATAAAAATATATATATTGCATGTGTAGAAGGATACCCATATCTTGATAATATATTAGAACAAATTAAAGATAATAAAATTAAAAATATTATTTTGATGCCATTAATGATAGTTGCAGGAGAGCATGCGAAAAATGATATGTCAGGTAATGATGATAACTCTTGGAAAAATATATTATTGAATAATTCTTATAATGTCCAAGTTATTTTAAAGGGATTGGCAGAATATAAATCAATAAGAGATATTTTTATAAAAAGAATAAAAAATTTATTTGATATTTAAAAGTAAGAAAGAAATTTTATGAGAACAATTCGTATAGGAACTAGAAAAAGCAAGCTGGCATTATTACAAACTGAAATTGTAAGTAATGAAATTAAAAAAATTGATAGTGATATTAATATAGAAATAGTATCTATGTCAACATTAGGAGATAAGATTCAGGATATTTCTTTGTTAAAAATGGGTGGAAAAGGAGTATTTACTAAGGAATTGGAAGACGCATTATTAGAAGGCTATATAGACTTGGCTATACATAGTGCAAAGGATATTCCACTCGAAATAAAAAAAGGACTTGCTATAAGTCCGATACTGAAAAGAGAAGATTTGAGTGATGTTTTAATAAGCTGTGCTGATACAAAGCTTATAGATTTGGGCAAGGACAAAATTATCGGAACAAGCTCATTGAGAAGGAGCTTACAAGCACAAAAAATAAATAAAAATATACAAATCAAGGATTTGAGAGGAAATATACAAACAAGGATAAATAAGCTAAAGTCAGGAGAATATGATGCTATTATTTTAGCAAGTGCAGGTATAAATAGACTCAATAAATATGAAGAAAACTCGGATTTTAAAGGACTTTTTTTTGAAAGCTTGAATCCTGAATTGTTTTTACCTGCACCGGGGCAAGGGATTTTAGCTGTAGAATATAGAAAAAATCATTTTGAATCTTTGATTAATAGTCTTAAAAATGATGAAACCACGAAGGCATTTTTGCTTGAAAGAGAATTTTTATTAAATATTGGTGCCGCCTGTAACGCTCCTTGCGGTATATATACCAATATAGATAAAGATATATTTAATATAAAGGTAATGTATGCAAATAAAAAATCAGAATTTTATTATGATTATATATCTGATAATTTTGAACAAGCTTTAAAAAAAATAAAGGAAAAATCAAGCTATTTTAAATATTTGAATAGTAAGGGTAAATGATATGTCATTAGTAAGTCTTGTTGGAGCCGGTCCGGGTTTAGCTTCATTAGTTAGTATAAAAGCTCTTGATAGAATAAAAAAAGCTGATGTTATACTTTTTGATAATTTAATTCCACTTAGTTTATTAAATGAAGCAAGATTGGAGTGTGAGCTTATATATGTAGGAAAAAAAGCTTCAAAGCATTCTTTGAATCAAGAAGAGATAAATAAGTTATTAGTAGAGCTTAGTAAAAAATATGAGTACATAATTAGATTAAAAGGGGGAGATCCTTATATTTTTGCAAGAGGAGCAGAGGAAGCAATTTATTTAAAAAATAATAATGTCAATTTTGAAATTATTTCAGGTATTACCTCAGCTATAGCTGCACCGGCAAGTCTTGGTATTCCTATAACATATAGAAATTTAAATTCATCATTTTATGTAGTAACAGCTACTGAAAGTAGTGATAGAAGTTTTAATAGAATTGATTATGAACTTTTATCGAGGCTTGATACTACATTAATATTTATGATGTCTATCTTTAATATTGACAAAATAGTAGAAGGACTTTTAAAAGCAGGAAAAAATCCTGAATCTTTTGTAAGCATTATAAGTAGAGGAACATATGCAGATCAAAAGAGATATAATTTTACATTAGCTTCTTTGAATGATATTTTAAAAAATAATATTAATTTTTGTGATAAAATCAAAAGACCTGCACTATTAATAGTTGGAGATGTTGCCGGCTTGGATTTGCAAGCTATAGATGAAAATACAAGATTAATAAATAAAAGAATATTGATACCGGGTACAAGACAATTTTGTAAAAAATTAAGTAAAAAATTAGAAGAAAAAAATATAGAAAGTATAAATTTAAGTATAATTGAATGTATAAGAGAAAATGAAGAAAAATTTTCCTTATATATAGATAAAATTACAAATTATACACATATTATTTTTACCAGCTCAAATGGAGTCAAACATTTTTTTGAATATATTAAAGAAAAAGAAATAGATTTGAGATGCTTGTTGAAGCTTAAATTTATAGTTATAGGTCCCGGGACGGAAGAAGCACTGAAAAAATACGGTATTATAGCTGACTTTGTTCCAAGCAAATATACAACATATGATTTGGCAAATGAAATTATAAAAAATATTGATAAATCTTCTAAGCTTATTTTATTCAGGTCATCAGATTCAGCTAAGGATATATTGAAAATATTTAGTGAAAATAGTATTAGCTATACTGATGTTAGCTTATATAGAACTATAGTTGATTATAGAAGAAGGGATATATTAAATAAAGCTGTAAATGAAGCTGATTATATAGTTGTAAGTAGTGCTTCTTGTATTAAAGCCTTAGATATTTTGATTCAGGATAAAAAAAAATTGGAAAAAAAACTTATATCAATAGGATGTATTACTACGAAGGCTTGTAATGAATTAGGCTATGATGTTTTAAAAACAGCACAAAAATATAGCATAGATGGAATAATAGAAGTTTTAGAAGCATAAATTATAGAAAGGCTTGATAATATGGAATGTAAAAAAATTCAAGGAATGATACGCTCTTATATTAATGATGAATTAAATGCCGATGAAGCTGAAGCTTTTATAAAGCATATAGAAGCTTGTAATACTTGCATGGAAGAATTGGAAATTTATTATATAATAAAACATGGATTAAATTCCGATTTTAATTTGAAAGGATTTGATATTGAAAAGGCTTTAAATGAAAAACTTAAATCATCAAAGAATTATATAAAAAAGATAAAATTATTAAAAATATTTTATTATGCCTTGAATTCTTTATTGGTAATAGGAACTTTAGTTACAATTTTGTTACAATTTCGTATTTGGTGGCAGGGAGGTTATTTCAAATGAAAAAATTAGTTTTAATTGATGGACATTCCATATTGAATAGAGCATTTTATGGTCTTCCTGATCTTAGTAATTCTAAAGGGATACATACCAATGCTGTGTTCGGATTTTTAAATATTATGTTGAGAATATTGGAGGATGAAAAAGCAGATTATTTAGCTGTTGCTTTTGATTTATCCGCTCCAACATTTAGACATTTAGAATATAGTGAATACAAGGCAAATAGAAGGTCAATGCCGTCAGAGCTGAGAGAACAGATACCTTTAATGAAATCTGTATTAGAAAGCATGAATATATCAATATTAAGTAAGGAAGGCTTTGAGGCTGATGATATATTAGGTACAGTATCAAAAAAATTTGCAAAAAATGATTTAAAGGTTTCAATTATTTCAGGAGATAGAGATTTATTACAATTAGCTGATGAAAATATTAAAATACGTATACCTAAAACAGTAAAGGGTCAGACCATTATTAAAGATTACTATCCTAAGGATATATTGGAGGAATATGGTGTAAGTCCATTAGAGTTTATAGATTTGAAGGCTCTTATGGGGGATAATTCTGATAATATTAAAGGAGTAAAGGGAATTGGTGAAAAAAGTGCAACAAAAATAATAAGTCAATTTCATAGTATAGAAAATGCCTATGAAAATTTTGAAAGCATCACACCTAAAAGGATAGGTTTATTATTGAAGGAAGATTATGAATCAGCTGTATTTTCAAAATTTTTAGCTACTATCAAAACAGATGTAAATTTAGATATAAATTTAGATGATATGCTCATAGATGATATTTATAATCAAAATAGTTTTGAATTTATAAGTAAATTAGAATTTAAAAGCCTATATAAATATTTTAATATAAAAGATATAAAAGAAAATATTGAAGTGAATTATGAATATATTGACGATTTTATAAAAGCTATTTCTATATTGAAAAATATAAAGTTTAAAGAAATGGCGACAGTAGAATGTATATATTCAAAGACCTCACTTTATAATATATTTGATATATTAGCAATATCTATATGCTTTGAAAAAAATAAAGTCTATATTTTTGCTTGTAATGAAAAAGATAATTTGAAAATATTAACAGAGATTTGTAAAAGAGATATAGATTTATATACTTTGGATTTGAAAAATATATTAAAAAGCTTGAATATAAAACAAAAAGAAAAATTTTATGATCTGAGTCTTGCGGCATATTTAATAAATCCTCTTAATGATACCTATGATACGAAGGATATAGCAAGAGATTTTCTTGATATAAATATGATTTCGGAACAAGAATTGTTTAATAAAAAGGATATTATTTGTGAATTAAAAAACGATAATATTAAAGCAAGAGAATATTTTGCAAAGAAGAGTTTGATTTTATTTTTGTCAAAGGATAATATATTTAAAAAATTAGATGAGCTTGAAATGATGGACTTATATAAAAATATAGAATTACCACTTGTGTATTCGCTTGCCAAGATGGAAATGAGCGGAATACTGGTTGACGAAAATAGATTAAAGCTTTACGCTGATGAATTAAAGCTAGGAATTGCTAAGCTTGAAAGTGAAATTTATAAAGAAAGCGGGTCTGAATTTAATATAAACTCTCCAAAGCAATTAGGCGAAATTTTATTTGTTAAAATGGGCTTGAAGGGTGGAAAAAAGACTAAAACAGGTTATTCCACATCTGCTGATATATTAGAAAAATTAGCTCCTGAATATTCTATTGTAAAATTAATTTTAGAATATAGACAATTAAGTAAATTATATTCAACTTATGCATCCGGTCTTTCTAATTATATTGCAAAAGATGGGAGAATACATGGAAGCTTTAATCAAAAGGTTACAGCAACAGGAAGAATATCAAGCACTGATCCTAATTTGCAAAATATACCTATTAGAACACAGTTAGGCTCTAAAATAAGAGATATTTTTATTTCTAAAGATGGATATAGCTTTGTAGATGCTGATTATTCTCAAATAGAGCTTAGAGTTTTAGCTTCTATGGCAAATGATGAAAAATTAATAGAAAGTTATAAGCAAGGTAAGGATATACATTCTATAACGGCTTCAAATGTTTTTGGAGTAGAATTAGCTTCTGTTACGCCTGAATTAAGAAGAAATGCAAAGGCAGTAAATTTTGGAGTTGTTTATGGTATTTCAGCCTTTGGTTTATCTGAAGATCTTAGTATATCAAGAAATGAGGCTAAGGAATATATAAATAATTATTTTAAAACCTATCCTTCGATCAAAGCTTTTTTAGATAATCAGGTAAAAATAGCTAAAGATAAGGGATATGTAAAAACATTATATGGTAGAATTAGACCTATACCTGAAATTAAAAGTTCAAATTTTATGCAAAGAGCTTTTGGAGATAGAATTGCAATGAACTCTCCTATACAAGGAACAGCAGCTGATATTATAAAGCTTGCAATGATAAGCTTAGATGAAGAATTAGAAAAATCGGGATATGATGCAAAAATTGTTTTACAAGTACATGATGAATTATTGGTAGAAGCTTTAGATGAACATGCTGAAGAGGTGAAAAATATAGTTGAAAAATGTATGAAAAATGTTGTTGCTTTAAAAGCTCCACTGGAGGTTGAAGCTAAAGTAGGTAAAACATGGTTAAAGGCAAAGGAGTAAGCATGATTCTTGGTATTTTTGCAGGTGTAGGATCCGGAAAATCTTTAGTTTTAGAAATATTAAAGAAATATAATTTTGCAGTAATTGAAGCTGATAAGCTTGCACATGATATTTATTTAAATAAAGCTGAGGTTTTAGAAAAATTAGTAAATAAATTTGGTAGTGATATATTAGATGAAAATTCAAATTTAAACAAAAAAAAATTGGCAGAAAAGATTTTTATAAATAAAGAATATAGAAAATATATAAATAATCTAATACATCCTTTAGTTTGGAATATCATTGAAGAAAAAATAAATTCAGCAAAAATGAATAAAATAAATTTGGCAATAGAAGCTGCTATTATTCCAAATTCAGATATATATGACTATAAGGTATTCGTGGATACAGATGATAATTTACGTTTTGATAGATTGAAAAAAAGCAGAGGATATAGTGATGAAAAGATAAAAAATATTATAAAAGCTCAAGCTGATAAAGATGAATATAAGAAATATTGTGATTTTATAATTTATAATAATTTTTCTAAAGAGGAGCTTGAAAAAGAAATATTTTTATTATTGGAGAAAATAAAAAATGCAAATGTTTAGCATAGCTAGTGGAAGTAGTGGTAATTCTACATATGTTGGTAATGATAATACACATATTTTGATTGATGTTGGGATTAGCAGTAAAAGAATAATTAATACTTTAAATAGTATGGATATTGATATTAAAGATATAAATGCTATTTTAATTACACATGAGCATATAGATCATATAAGATCATTGGGGGTTATATCAAGAAAATATAATATTCCTATATATATGAGCAATGGCAGCTTTGAAGGTGTTAAGGATTGCCAAGGTATAGGAGATTTTGACTATGAGCTGATTAATATTATAAAAGCCGATAAAGAATTTGATATTAATGATATAAGAATAGATCCCTTTGCTATTAATCATGATGCTAATGAAACACTGGCTTTTAGGGTATCACATATGAGTAAAAGCGTAGCTGTAGCTACAGATATAGGTTCATTTGATGATTATACAATTAAAAATTTGCAAAATTTATATGCCATTTTAATAGAAGCAAATCATGATGTGAGAATGTTGGAAAGTGGAGCTTATCCATATATGCTAAAAAGAAGAATATTAGGAGATTATGGTCATCTTTCAAATGAAAATAGCGGTAAGTTGCTTTGTAATATTTTAAATGATAAGCTTAAACATATATTTTTAGGTCATCTTTCAAATGAAAATAATTATCCTGATATAGCACTTGAAAGTGTGAAATATGAAATTAATAAATCTGAAATTAAATATAAAGCAAGTGATTTTGAAATAGAAGTTGCAAGTAAAGATAAAGCATCAAATATGATATATATTTAGATGAATTAATTTTTAAATATAAAAATAAGCTGTGGAGTATATATTTATAAGTAATTCAAAAATTTATTGACTAATTTTTTAAAATATGTTGACTATATTTAATATTATGTATATACTTATTGAGTATTTATTTCACAACCGGAGGGAGGTTAGTGTTTCGATGTCAAACGTGATTGTGAAAGAGAATGAGAGTCTTGATAGCGCACTTAGAAGATTTAAGAGAAATTGTGCTAAAGCCGGCATTCAGCAAGAGATTCGCAAAAGAGAGCATTATGAGAAGCCAAGTGTAAGACGTAAAAAGAAGTCTGAGGCTGCAAGAAAGCGTAAATTCAATTAATGCAGATTTTTGACTCATAGTAAATCTAAGAATCAAATAAAAAAGTGGTTTTAAACCACTTTTTTTTATATATTTTTTTAATTACCTTAATAGATATTATTATATTCTATCATATCCAAAAGATTAATACGATTTTGAATCAAAAATACAAATAATTGCATTGGTGATAATTGATAAAAATATCATAATATCTTTGTGAAAAATGTATAATAGCCTTTTAAACACTTGTTTAAGCTCAAATCATAGAAAAAATCTATATATTGACAATTAAATAGCATAATGATATATTATTAGTGATTGACAAAGTATAAACAATATATAGTCGATACATAAAAGAATATATATTCAAACATTATTTTGTGAAATTCAACAAATTTATTTTAATCAAACGAGTTTTTATTGATATTTTGCTTGGTTTTAAGGTATTCATAAAAAAGTTTACTTTATATAAACAAAATTAAAAGGGGGTAGGATAATGACTATTATAGATACGATTGTGAAAACGATTAATGGTTATTTATCAGATTACATACTGGTTGTATTACTGGTAGGTGGTGGTGTTTGGTTTACTTGTTTGCTAAAGGGTATACAGTTTAGAGGCTTAGGAACTGGCTTGAAGATGACATTCGGTGGACTTTTTTCTAAAAAAGGTGTAGCAGGCAAGGATGGTATGTCTTCATTTCAGGCACTTGCAACAGCAGTTGCAGCTCAAGTAGGTACAGGTAATATAGCAGGTGCGGCAACGGCTATATTTATAGGTGGTCCGGGTGCTATATTTTGGATGTGGGTAGCTGCTTGCTTAGGTATGGCAACTATATTTGCAGAGGCTATTATGGCTCAAAAATATAAAGTTGTCGGTAAGGATGGAGAAGTAACCGGTGGTCCTGTTTATTACATTCGTGCAGCTTTTTCAGGTACTCTCGGAAAGGTTTTAGCAGCGGCATTTTCCATATTTATAATTATTGCTCTAGGATTTGTAGGAAATGCAGTTCAGTCTAATTCTATTGCTGTAGCTTTTAAAGAAGCATTTAGTGTTCCTACATATATCATGGGTATAATAATTGCTATAATTGCTCTATTTGTTTTTATAGGTGGAACAAAACGTATAGTACAAGTTACAGAGCTTATAGTTCCTTTGATGGCAGTTCTTTATATTTTAGGATCATTGGTAATAGTAGTAACGAAGATAACTCACGTACCTACTATGTTTGCAAATATATTTATGGGTGCCTTTAATCCTAATGCAATGGCAGGTGGTGCCTTGGGTGCAACAATTAAGCTTGCAATTACAAAGGGTGTAGCTAGAGGACTTTTCTCAAATGAAGCAGGTATGGGTTCTACACCTCATGCTCATGCTTGTGCAAAGGTTGATCATCCTGCACAACAAGGCTTTGTAGCAATGGCAGGTGTATTTATTGATACATTTGTAGTTTTAAATTTGACAGCATTTGTTATTTTATCTACTACAAGCAGACAAACTATGGTAGATAATAAGCTTACAGGTGCCGCACTTAGCCAATTTGCATTTACTTCAGTATATGGAAGCTTTGGAAAGATTTTCATAGCAATATGTATGTTATTCTTTGCTTTTTCAACTATAGTAGGATGGTATTTCTTTGGTAGAGCTAATATCAATTATTTATTCGGACCAAAGGCTATTCCTGTATATAGTGTAATAGTTGGAATTTGTGTATTTTTAGGTTCATTAGGAGAAGTTGGTCTTGTTTGGAATATGGCAGATATGTTTAATTCACTTATGGTTATACCAAATATTATTGCTTTATTTGCTCTTAGCAAGATAGTAAAACAAGTTCATGATGATTATTTTACAAAATACAAAAAATAGTTTATAATATCTATAAAGGGTTGATATTCTTAAAGAGAGAGTTTTATACCACCGAAGAGGCAAATCTTACATTGATTTGATAAGATGAATCTTTCAGGTAAAAGGATTTAAGGAAGGACCTATTTCTGGATAGTTTAAAGATAATATCTTTGATTAAACAGAAGGACGAAAAATTCGAGTTGTACTTGGTATTCACTTGTTTTTTCGTCCTTTTTTATATATAGATTGATTGGAGAGTCATGTTAAATAAACATTTTATTGTAGTTACTAACAATCCATTAGTAAAAAAAGAGTTGAATGATAAAGAAAATATCTGCTATTTTGAAGTTACTTACAGGGAGATTTTGATGAAGGTTAGAGATTATATATATGAAGGATATACTCTTTTATCGCATCCTCTTTCAGGAAGTGTAAAGCCTGGAGAAACTCCATATAAATCAATTCTTATATCTTCAAAAAAAAATAAACTTGATATACAAAGTATAAAATTGATAGAACAAGCTTTGGAAACTTATAAAAAGTTTAACGATAGAACTGAAGGCTTGAGAGATGATATTTTAAGTGATTTCCAAATAGTAGATATGACTCTACTTGAAAGTGCTCTTTTATCTGCAAATAGATTATAGAGTATTAATAAGATTATTTAGAAGTATATATATACTTTTAGTAATAAAGAATAAAAATAAGGGGGTAGACAAAAGTGAAACTAGAATTAGGAAAGATTTTTATAAAAGATATTCAGTTTGCACAAGAGTCAAAGGTCGATAATGGCATTTTATATGTTTCTAAAGAAGCTTTAAGTAAAGTTGTATTAGAAGATGAAAAATTAAAAGCCGTTAGCTTCGATATTGCAAAACCGGGTGAATCAGTTAGAATTACACCTGTAAAAGATGTTATAGAACCAAGAGTAAAAGTAGAGGGAAATGGTGGAGTATTCCCTGGAGTAATTTCAAAGGTTGATAATGTAGGATCAGGAAAGACATATGCTTTAAAGGGTATGGCAGTTGTAACAGCCGGTAAGATAGTAGGTTTCCAAGAGGGTGTTATAGATATGACAGGACTTGGTGCAGAATATACACCATTCTCAAAGACACTTAATTTGGTTATGGTTTGTGAGCCTATAGAGAATATTAAGCAGCATGATTATGAAAAGGCTGTTAGATTTGCAGGATTTAGAGTAGCTACCTATATAGGAGAATTAGCTAGAGAACTTACTCCTGATGAAGTAGAAGTATTTGAAACATTACCTCTAAAAGAGAGTATGGAAAAATATCCAAACCTTCCAAGAGTAGCTTATGTACAGATGTTACAGAGTCAAGGCTTGTTACATGATACATATGTTTATGGTGTAGATGCTAAACAAATAATTCCTACAATCCTATATCCAACAGAGGTTATGGATGGTGCTATAGTATCAGGAAACTGTGTATCAGCTTGTGATAAGAATCCTACATATGTTCACCAAAACAATCAGGTTATTCATGAATTATATGCACAGCATGGTAAGACTATTAACTTCGTTGGTCAGATTATAACAAATGAGAATGTATATCTTGCAGATAAAGAAAGATCTTCAAATATGACTGCAAAATTATGTAGAATGTTAGATCTTGACGGTGCTATAGTATCTCAAGAAGGATTTGGTAACCCTGATACCGATCTTATCATGAATTGTAAGAAAATTGAGGCTGAAGGTATTAAAACTGTAATTATAACAGATGAATATGCAGGTAGAGATGGTAAATCTCAATCATTGGCTGATGCTGATGTTGCTGCAAATGCTGTTGTTACAGGTGGTAATGCAAACCAATTAATTCATTTACCAAAGTTGGATAAAGTTATAGGTACTTTGGATTATATTACAAAGATAGCCGGTGCAAGTGATACAACATTGAAGGAAGATGGTTCATTAGAGGTAGAGCTTCAGGTTATTACCGGTGCTACAAATGAAACAGGTTTCGGAAAATTGAGTGCAAGATAGGAGAGGTGAAGAAATGTCAAAATTAAGAGTAGTTCATTATATTAATCAATTCTTCGCTCAAATAGGTGGAGAAGAAAAGGCAGATTATCCGGTAGAATTAAGAGAAGGTCAAGTTGTAGGTCCCGGTCTTGGACTTGCAAAAGAGCTTGGAGAAGAAGCCGAAATAGTTGCAACAATTGTTTGTGGTGATTCATATTTTGGTGAAAATATAGATAAGGCAAAAGCTGAGATTTTGGATTTAGTTAAGGCACAAAAGGCTGATATCTTTATAGCCGGTCCTGCATTTAATGCCGGTCGTTATGGTTTCGCTTGTGCTACAATAGCAACAGCTGTAAAAGAAGAGCTTGGAATTGTGGCAGTTACAGGTATGTATACTGAAAATCCGGGTGCTGATTTAAAGGATAAGGTTTATATTATAGCAACAAAGAATAGTGCTGCCGGTATGGGTAAGGCTATACCTCCAATGGCTAAATTAGCATTAAAATTAGCTAAAAATGAACCTATTGGAGCTTCATGTGAAGAAGGATATATTCCAAATGGTGTTCGTGTTAATTTCTTTGAAAAAGAAACAGGTGCTAAGCGTGCTGTAGATATGCTTCTTAAGAAATTAGCAGGTAAGGAATTTGTTACAGAATATCCAATGCCTAACTTTGATAGAGTAGCTCCAAATAAGGCAGTTAAGGATATAACCAAGGCTAAAATCGCTTTAGTTACATCAGGCGGTATTTGTCCAAAGGGAAATCCTGATCATATTGAATCATCTAATGCTACACGTTATGGCGAATATGATATTACAGGTGTTAATGATTTAACATCAGATACATATGAAACAGCACATGGTGGTTATGATCCTGTATATGCTAATGAAGATGCAGATAGAGTTTTGCCTGTTGATGTTTTAAGAGATTTGGAAAAAGAAGGAAAAATAGGTTCATTACATCACTTATTCTATACAACAACCGGAAATGGTACAGCAGTTGCATCAGCAAAAGCTTTTGCTGACGAATTTTCTAAAAAGCTTGTAGCAGATGGAGTTGATGCAGTTATACTTACAAGTACTTGAGGTACCTGTACACGTTGCGGTGCAACAATGGTTAAAGAAATTGAAAGAGCAGGAATTCCTGTAGTTCATATTTGTACAGTTACCCCTATATCTATGACAGTTGGTGCGAATAGAATAGTTCCGGCAATTGCTATCCCTCATCCACTTGGTAATCCTGCTTTAGATAAGGATGAAGAAAAAGCTCTACGTCGTAAGATAGTTGAGAAAGCTTTAGTTGCTTTATCAACAGATATAGAAGATCAAACAATTTTCTAAATATGATATTTATAAAATAAAATATATTACAACTTTTATCTAAATATTCCGGGATAAAAAGTTAAATTGATTGACTTTTTATCTCGGATATGATAAATTATTTCAGTATTATGGGGATGGATAGGTAACTGGTGTGCCTCCTGGTCTTCAAAACCTGTGTTGGGCGTTGCACGTCCTAGGTGGGTTCGATTCCCACACGTCCTCGCCAAAATAATGATTTTATGATATGAGTTGTCAGTATATGGCGACTCATTTTGCTTTATTAAATATTAATTTTGATATTTTTATAAAGCAAATAATTTATAAAGTATAAAATATAAGTACTAACTTATAATATAATAATAAGGAGGAAGCTATGAGTAAGATTTATGATGTTGTGGTGCTTGGAGCAGGTCCGGCAGGTTTAGCAGCCGGTTTATATTCCGGTAGATCTAGACTTTCAACATTAGTTATTGAGAAAGGTCAAGATGGTGGCCAAATTGCTATAACAGATGAAATTGAAAATTATCCGGGACAGGTTCTTGAAGATGAATCAGGTCCAAGCTTAATAGCCAGAATGACAAAGCAATGCGAGCATTTTGGTTGTGATAGAGTAAGAGATACAATTAAAGCTGTTGAGATTGACGGTAAAGTTAAGAAGCTTGTTGGAGCAAAAGGCGAATATTTAGCTAAGACTATTATTTTAGCACCGGGTGCTTATTCAAGACCTATTGGCTGTATTGGTGAAAAAGAATTTGCCGGAAGAGGAGTTTCTTATTGTGCAACTTGTGATGCAAACTTTTTTGAAGGCTTTGAAGTATACGTAGTTGGTGGTGGAGATTCTGCCGTTGAAGAAGCGATGTATCTTGCAAAATTTGCCAGAAAGGTTACTATAATACATAGAAGAAATGAACTTAGAGCAGCTAAATCTATACAAGAAAAAGCTTTTAAGGTAGAGAATTTACATTTCATGTGGGACACTGTTGTTGAAGAAGTTGGTGGTGAAGATATCCTTCAATATATGATAGTAAAAAATGTAAAAACCGGAGAAACAAAGAGAATAGATGCCGATGAAGAAGATGGTATGTTTGGTGTTTTTGGATTTATAGGAACTATACCAAATACAGAATTATTAAAGGATACAGGCGTAAAATTAGATGAAAGAGGATATATTCCTACTGATGACAATATGAAAACTAATATTCCAGGAGTTTTTGCCGCCGGTGATGCTAGAGTAAAATCTTTAAGACAGGTAGTTACAGCAGCTGCTGATGGAGCTATAGCAGCTATGCAATGCGAAAAATATATAATGGAAAATGAATAAGGAGGCTATTATGTTAGAATTAACAAAAGATAATTTTGAAGCAGAAGTTTTAAAAGCAGAAGGATATGTATTTGTAGACTTTTTCGGTGATGGATGTGTTCCATGTCAAGCACTTATGCCATTTGTGCATGAGATTGCTGATAAATATCATGATAAATTAAAATTCACATCTTTGAATACGACTAAGGCTAGAAGACTTGCAATATCACAAAAGGTATTAGGTCTTCCTGTTATGGCTATATACAAAGATGGTGCAAAGGTTGAAGAGCTTGTTAAGGAAGATGCTACAGAAGAAAATATCCAAAAAATGGTTGAGAAATATATATAATAGTGTATAATGAATTTGCTTATAAAGCATTAGCTTTTAAGAATAATATTACTAATGAAGAAAGGAGATTATGAAATGGCTATTTTAAAAGGTAAAAAAGTTATTATCATAGGAGACCGTGATGGAGTTCCGGGTCCAGCTATAGCAGAATGTGTTGAAACAGCTGGTGGAGAAATCGTATTTTCTTCAACAGAGTGCTTTGTCTGAACAAGTGCGGGTGCAATGGATTTGGAGAATCAAAAGCGTGTTAAAGAATTTGCAGAGCAATATGGTGCTGAGAATTTAGTTGTAGTTCTTGGTGCAGCAGAGGGAGAGGCAGCCGGATTAGCTGCTGAAACAGTAACCGCAGGAGATCCTACTTATGCAGGTCCATTGACAGGAGTCCAGCTTGGACTTACGGTTTATCACGTATGTGAGGAAGAAATTAAGAGCGAATTTGATCAGGCAGTTTATGATGAGCAAGTTGGCATGATGGAAATGGTACTGGATGTTGAAGATATTACTAAGGAAATGAAAAATATACGTGATGAGTATTGTAAATATTTATAATTAAATATAATTCATCAAGAGGGAGCAATAGAGGTAAGCATACCTCTTGCTCTCTCATTTTATTTAATAGTGGTTTATATTCATAATTTTTTCATTTTAGTAAAATAATATTATAAATATAAGTAGAATACTTTTTAACTTATAATTAATATGAATTAATAAAAACAATTCAAAGGAGTAAAATAAATGAATAGTATTATAAAGGGTGCTAGCTATATATTAGCCCATACACCGGAGATGGTTGTTCATAATGGAACAACTCAAACAACTGAAAAAATCGTAAATCCTGATTCAGAATATTTAAAAGAATTAAGAGGTCATTTACGTTCATATGAAGAGTGTGTATCTTATTGGCCTAATCAAGTTTATATAGGTAATGCACATCCTGATGATTTAGCACAAGTTGAATTTCCATATTATGACAAGAAAAAAGAAGATGCAACAAGATATGGTAAATTTGGTGAAATTATGCCTGAAGCTGAATTTTACCTTTTGATGCAAGCTTGTGATTGTTTTGAAGTTGTAAAATTAAATAAGGATTTTGTTTCTAAATATAAAGGAGATTTGGCAAAAGATCCTGTTATAACAGAGGATATACTTGCAAGGATTCATGAAGGTGTTGATATGCCTGAAATAGAACATTTTGTTAATGATGAACATGCAGAGGGTATCTATTATAACAACACCTTGGTTGGTTGTGTAAAAAGGGCACATGATATAGATGTCAATTTAAATGCAGAGGTTATGCATGAAAATCTTGTAAATAAGGCTACAGCTGTTTTGTCTATATTATATGCTATTAAAAATTCAGGTATAGAAAAAGAAGATGTAGAGTATGTAATAGATTGTTCAGAAGAAGCTTGTGGAGATATGAATCAAAGAGGTGGTGGAAATTTTGCAAAGGCATCAGCTGAAATTGCAGGATTAGTTAATGCTACAGGTTCTGATGTTAGAGGATTCTGTGCAGGACCAAGTCATGCTATGGTAGAGGCTGCTTCTTTAGTAAAAGCAGGTGCTTTTAAATGTGTTATAGTTATTGGTGGAGGTTGTAGTGCCAAGCTTGGAATGAATGGTAAAGATCATGTTAAGAAGGGCTTACCAATACTTGAGGATTGTTTAGGAGGATTTGCTATAGTAGTTGCAGAAAATGATGGTATAAGCCCTGAAATAAATCTTGATATTCTAGGACGTCATACAGTTGGAACAGGTTCTGCACCTCAAGGAGTTATAGGTAGTTTGGTTGCTGATCCATTGGAAAGAGTAGGATTAAAAATTACTGATGTAGACAAATTTTCTCCTGAGATGCAAAATCCTGATATAACAAAGCCGGCAGGTGCAGGAGATGTTCCTGAAGCTAACTACAAAATGATAGCTGCTTTAGCTGTTAAAAAGGGAGATTTGGAAAGAGCCAAGATGGCTGAGTTTATTAAAAATCATGGTATGGTTGGATTTGCTCCTACACAGGGCCATATTCCATCAGGTGTGCCTTTCTTAGGATTTGCTAGAGAAGATATTATGTCAAATAAAATTAAAAATGCTATGATTATAGGAAAAGGTAGTTTATTCCTTGGAAGAATGACAAATCTGTTTGATGGTATTTCTTTTATAGTTCAGGCAAATTCAGGAAATAAGGAGAGCGAAGCAGTTTCAGAAGCTACAATTAAATCATTAATTGCAAAAGCTATGAAAGAGTTTGCAACATCATTAGTAGTAGAAGAATAGAAGGAGAGTTAAAAAATGGCAAAAACTATTGAAAAAATTATTGCTAATACCTTTCTTGATATTGCTAATGGACTTGAAACCGGAAGCTTTGGTTCAAGACCTAAAATTGCTTTAACTGGCATGGGTAGTGAGCATGGTGAAGAAAATTCAATGAAAGCGGCACTTTTGGCTGCTAAAGATGGTATAGATGTGTATTATATAGGTACATTAAAGGCTGAAGGTGTAAAGACTATTGAAGTTGCAAATGATGAAGAGGGTCATGAAAAAATGCAGGAGCTTTTGAGGAATAAGGAGATAGATGCAGCTGTTACTATGCACTTTCCTTTCCCTATAGGTGTTTCTACTGTAGGTAGATGTATCACTCCTGCAAAAGGAAAAGAATTATTTGTAGCAAATACAACAGGAACAAGTAGTACGGATAGAGTTGAGGCTATGATTAGAAATGCTATATCAGGTATCATTACTGCAAAGGCTTGTGGAATTAAAAATCCTAAGCTTGGAATTTTGAATGTTGATGGTGCAAGACAAACTGAAAAAGCTTTGAAACAATTAAAGGAAAAAGGATATGATATAGAATTTGCAAGCTCTTCAAGAGCTGATGGCGGATTTGTTATGAGAGGTAATGATGTATTACAGGCTTCTGCTGATGTAATTGTTACAGATTCCTTAACAGGAAATATTTTAGTAAAAATGCTTTCTTCCTTTAATACAGGGGGTAGCTATGAAGCAACAGGCTATGGTTATGGTCCCGGAATAGGTGAAAATTATGATAATTTAGTTATGATAGTTTCAAGAGCTTCAGGAGCTCCTGTTATTGCAGGTGCTATTAGATATGCTGCCGAGCTTGTAAAATCTAAGGTTTTTGAAATTACAAGAGATGAATTTAAAAAGGCTAATAAAGCCGGATTAAAGGATATTTGTAATAGTTTTAAAGTTTCAAATAAAGCAGAAAAATCAGAAGAAGAGGTTAGTGCTCCACCGGCAGAAGTAACAACAGCACAAATTGCAGGTATAGAGGTTATGGATTTGGAAGATGCTGTAAAAGTTCTATGGAAGCTTGGAATTTATGCTGAAAGTGGAATGGGATGTACAGGACCTATTGTTAAGGTAAGTGAGGCAAATCTTTCAAGAGCATATGAAGAATTAAAGAAAGCCGGATATTGCGAGTAATATTTAGAATTAAATTTTATTATAATATAATTATTAAAGCATGAGTTGCTTAAAAAGCATCTTTGATATTTAATTCAAGGATGCTTTTTTATTTTTATATTATTGAAGGCTTTTAAAGCTATAAAGAACAGATAAAAAATAAATATTTATTTTACTATTTTATTTACTCAGTATTTATATAGACTTTAATAAAGTTTAATGGTAGAATAATTAGGATTAAAAAGTGGTATAGTAAAAGGAGCTTTATATAATGAAAAAAATACCTATAAGTAGAAATTCAAGAATCTCATTGTTTTTAGGTATAATATCTACTATTTTTACACTTTGCTGTTGTAATATAAAGGGTATTCCTCTGAGTATAATTTTTGCAATATTTTCTCTTAGTTTTATTTATTTATCAAAAATCGAAAATTCAGGCTTGAATAAATATGATATAATTTCATTAATACTTGATATTTGGGGACTTTTAATAGGCTCTTTATTATTTATAATAATATTAAATGCAAGTATGAAGCTACAAGATCCTAAGTTAGCTAATGAGGTTTTGCAGAAATTAAAAAATATATTTGATTCATTAAATATAGATTTACAAGATTTTTACGGATTTTAAAGAAGGGCTGTTATATTATGATTATTTTTCATCAATATAATAGTCTTTTATAATGCTTTATTATAAGCATAATCTTAATTAAACTTTTTTCTTAAGCTTGCAGTATAATAAAGCATTTGTTAAAATAGTAGAAGTCATATTGAAAGGATTAAGCATGGATATAAATAATATTTTGGCATTAGAGTTAGGTATTAAAGAAAATCAGGTAGAGGCTAGTGTAAGATTAATTGATGAAGGTAATACCATACCATTTATAGCAAGATATAGAAAAGAAATAACAGGAGCCTTAGATGATGAAATACTTAGAAAATTAGATGAAAGACTGAAATATCTAAGAAAATTGGAAGAAAAAAGATTACAGGTGATATCAAGTATAGATGAACAAGGAAAGCTTGATGATGATTTAAAAGAAAAATTATCAAATGCAATCACTTTGGTAGAAATAGATGATTTATATAGACCATACAGACCTAAAAAAAGAACTAGAGCTATGATAGCCAAAGAAAAGGGCATAGAGCCATTGGCAAAAAATATATTGTCAGGAGATTTTGATGTTACGTTAGAAGAGCTTGCTAAAGATTTTATAAATGATGAGGTTAAGGATGAATATGAAGCCTTAAGCTTGGCAAGTGATATTATAGCAGAATTTGTATCAGACAAAGCAGAATTTAGATCAAAAATAAGAAAAACTATTTTTGAGAGCGGATATATAAAGAGTATTGCAAAGGATATAACATTAGAATCTGTTTATGAAAATTATTATGATTATGAAGAAGAAATAAAAAAAATATTACCACATAGAGTTTTAGCTATTAATAGAGCAGAAAAAGAAAAGGTACTATTGGTAAAAATTATTTCAGATGAAGAAGAAATTTTAAATTATTTATATAAAAATGTGATAAAAAATAATAATTTAGCCTGTAAAGAATTTTTAGAGCTTGCAATACAGGATTCATATAAAAGGCTTATTTTTCCGGCTATAGAAAGAGAAATTAGAAATGAGCTTACTGAAAAAGCTGAAGAAGCATCTATAAAGGTTTTTGCTAAAAATTTACAACAGCTTTTATTGCAGGCACCTATAAAAAATAAAGTTGTTATGGGTTGGGATCCGGGCTTTAGAACAGGATGTAAGCTGGCTATAGTTGATAAGCTTGGAAAAGTATTAGATACTGCTATTATATATCCTACAAAGCCTTTAGAAAAAATAGAAGAATCGAAAAAAATCTTAAAAAAATTAATAGAGCAATATGATGTAGATATAATTTCTTTAGGAAATGGAACTGCGAGTAGAGAATCTGAGCTTGTAATTGTTGATTTATTAAAAGAATTAAAAAAGAATCTTTCTTATGTCATAGTAAATGAGGCAGGAGCAAGTGTATATTCAGCAAGTGAATTGGCAAGCAATGAATTTCCTAATTTTGATGTAGGACAAAGATCTGCAACAAGCATGGCAAGACGTTTGCAGGATCCTTTGGCAGAATTAGTAAAAATAGATCCTAAAAGTATAGGAGTAGGTCAATATCAGCATGATATGAATCAAAAAAAATTAACTGAAATCTTGGCTTCTGTGGTTGAAGATAGTGTAAATAAAGTTGGTGTTGATTTGAATAGTGCTTCCTTTTCTCTATTAGAATATATTTCAGGTATTAATAAAAATTTGGCTAGGAATATTATAGAATATAGAGAAAAAAATGGAGCTTTTAAAAATCGAAAGGAGCTTTTAAATGTTCCTAAATTAGGTCCTAAGGCTTTTGAACAATGTGCCGGTTTTATGCGAATAAGAGATGGAGAAGAAATTCTTGATTCTACTTGTGTACATCCTGAAAGCTATAAAATAACAAAAGAGCTACTAAAAAAACTTAACTTGGATCCTTTAGATTTAAAAAATGGTGGAATAAAATCTTTATCTAAAAAAATTATTAATTATGAAGAATTGGCAAATGAAATTGGAATAGGTGTTATAAGCTTACATGATATAGTAAAGGAATTGGAAAAACCGGCAATAGATCCAAGAGATGAACATTTTGCTCCTATACTTAGAAGTGATGTTATGAATATAGAAGATTTAAAGCTTGGTATGATTTTAAAAGGTACTATTAGAAATATAATAGATTTTGGTGCTTTTGTAGATATAGGAATACATCAGGATGCTTTAGTTCATATATCAAAATTATCAAAAAAATTTATCAAGCATCCATTAGATGTTGTTTCTATAGGAGATATTTTAGAATTTAAGGTTATAGATATTGATATAAATAAAAAGAGGGTTGCTCTTAGTAGAATATTTGAAGAGGAGTAATATATGTCTAAAAAGGTATTAAAATATAGTATAAAATTAAATGTTAATGATATTTGGTTATTTTCCTTTTATACTGCAAACAAAGGTTTTTTGGGTATATTTAATCTTATATTTACCTTGGCTTCAATATATATTTTAATTAGTACTTGGAATACAAGTGATATAACAAGAAAAATAGTTTTTTTGATTTCAGCGTTATTATTTTCTATAATACAACCTGTAATACTTTATATAAAAGCATTAAAGCAATCTAAAACTATTGGTATAAAAAAGGGCTTTGCTTTGGATATAAGTAATGACGGTCTAAGGGTTTCTCAAGATGATGATATTATAGAGCTTGATTGGAACCATATATATAAAACAAAATTAATGAAAAGTATGATAATTATATATTTATCACCATTAAGAGCCTATTTGATACCTAAAAGATATATAGTAGATGATAAAGAAGATTTATTTACGCTATTAAAAAATAATACGAAAATAACTAGATTTTAAAGAGGTACTAATGAAAATTTATGAATCATTATCAGAGGAGAATACATTTAAAATAGCTTTTAACTTGGCTAAATCTTTAAATAAAGGTAGTATAATTTGTTTGGATGGAGAATTAGGTGTAGGGAAAACTATTTTTGCAAAGGGGATTGCCGCCGGACTTGGTATTATAGAAGATATAACAAGCCCTACGTTTACTTTAGTTCAAAGCTATGAAACTGAAGAAAATATTTTACATCACTTTGATGTATATAGAATAAGTGATGAAAGTGAAATGGAAGATATAGGATATGAAGAATATTTTTTTTCTGATGCAATATGTCTTATTGAGTGGTCAAAGCTTATAGAGGCTTTAATACCTGATGATGCTATTCATGTAATAATTAAAAAGAATATAGAAAAAGGGTTTGATTATAGAAATATAATTATTGAGGGTATAGAATGAAAATTTTAGCAATAGAAAGCTCATCCTTAGTTGCAGGTATAGCTATATTAGATGATGATATTATTGTTGCAGAGTATAATATTAATTATAAGATGACACATTCACAGACCTTGTTACCTATGCTTGCAAATATAAAAGAAATTACAAACATTGATTTGAATACTATAGATGCTGTTGCCGTTTGTGGTGGACCGGGTTCTTTTACAGGTCTTAGGATAGGCATATCAACAGCAAAGGCAGTAGCTATGGCTATAAATAAGCCACTTGTAAATGTCCCTACATTGGAGGCTATGGCATATAATTTTGAAAAAACTGAAGCTTTAATTGTTCCAATGTTGGATGCAAGAAGAGAACAAATTTATAATGCAATATATAGAAAGAAAGATAAATTGGAGATTGTAAAAGAGCAGAGAGCTTTATCAATTTATCAACTTATAGATGAATTAAATCAAATGCAGGAGGATATTATTTTTTTAGGTGATGCCTTGCCCGTATATAAAGAAATTATAGAAAAAAATATATTAAATAAATATATTTTTGCAGCTCCAAATTTAAATAGACAAAGAGTTGCTTCTCTTGCTTGCCTAGCAAAAGAATATTATAAAAATGGAAAATATTGTATGCCAAGGGATTTTAAAATAGAATATCTTAGGAAAAGTCAAGCACAAAGACAAAGAGAAGGTATAGATGATTAAAGAAGAGATAATATTAAATATAGAAAAAGCATGTTTTAAGGATAGCTGGAGCTTAAAAGCTATAAAAGATAGTTTGGATTCAAAATTTTATAAATTTTTTATAATAGATAATTATGCTTTTATCAGTTATATGCTTATAGATGATAGGGCTGAGCTTATACGTATAGCAGTTTTACCTGAATATAGAAAAAAACATATAGCTACAAGGCTTATGAATATGTTGATAAAAGACTTAAATGAAAATAATATAAATAAATGTTTTTTAGAGGTTAGAAAATCCAATAAAATTGCAATTGATTTATATGAAAAATATAATTTTAAGCTCATAAATATAAGAAAAAATTATTATTCAAATCCTTTGGAAGATGCTTTTGATATGATGCTTGAATTAGAAAGGAATGATTAATGTTAGATATTTGTTTATTAGGCACAGGCGGCATGATGCCTTTACCATATAGATATTTAACTAGTATGATGGCAAGATGTGAAGGTAGTAATATATTAATAGACTGTGGAGAAGGAACTCAAGTTGCAATAAAAAAGAAAGCTTGGAGTCCTAAGCCTATAGATGCTATTTTATTCACACATTTTCATGCAGATCATATTAGTGGATTACCTGGTTTATTACTAACATTGGGTAATTGTGAAAGAAGAGAACCTATTTTAGTAGTAGGGCCAAAAGGATTGGAAAAAGTTGTTAATTCACTTAGAGTTATAGCTCCCGAGTTACCATTTGAATTGAAATTTCATGAATTAATACAGGATAAAGAAAGTATCAAAGTTGGACCATATAGGATAGAGGCATTTAGAGTAAAGCATAATGTAATATGCTATGCTTATAGTATAAATGTAGATAGAATAGGTAAATTTGATCCTATAAAAGCAAAAAAATTAGGTATACCGGTAAAGTATTGGTCAAGCTTACAAAATGGTAATATAATAAAAGAAAAAGATAAAATATTTGAACCTACAATGGTATTAGGAGAACCAAGAAAGGGGATAAAAGTTACATATTGTACAGATACAAGACCTGTTGATATAATTTCTGAAGAAGCATCAGATAGTGATTTATTTATTTGTGAAGGTATGTATGGAGAAGAAGAAAAATTAAATAAAGCAAAGGAATATAAGCATATGACTATGTATGAGGCCGCTAATTTAGCAAAGAAGGCTAATGTAAAAGAAATGTGGCTTACACATTATAGCCCTTCTTTGAATAGACCGGAAGAATATATAGATAAGGTAAGGAAGATTTTTCCATTTGCCAAGGCTGCTACTGATGGATTTAGTATAGAATTGAGGTTTGATAATGAATAAGGATATATATATACTTGCTATCGAGAGCTCCTGTGATGAAACAGCGGCCGCCGTAGTAAAAAATGGTAGAGAGGTTTTATCAAATATAATATTATCACAAATAAATTTACATACAATTTATGGCGGTGTAGTTCCTGAAATAGCTTCAAGAAAGCATATAGAAAATATAGATATTGTTGTAGAAGAAGCATTGAGTAGTGCTAATATTAACTTAGATAATATAAGTGCTATAGCTGTAACATATGGTCCGGGTTTAGTTGGAGCTTTATTAGTTGGAGTATCATTTGCAAAGACATTGGCATTTTCAACTAATAAGCCTTTAATAGGAGTACATCATATTAAGGGGCATGTTGCAGCAAATTTTATAGAACATAAAGAGCTTGAGCCTCCATTTATTTGCTTAATAGTTTCAGGAGGACATACAAATCTTGTCTTAGTTAAAGATTATAATCAATTTGAAATTATAGGTAAAACTAGAGATGATGCTGCCGGTGAGGCTTTTGATAAAGTTGCAAGAAGTGTAGGATTAGGCTATCCCGGCGGACCTAAAATAGATAGAAAAGCAACTGAAGGTAACCCATTTGCAATTAAATTTCCTAAAGCCAGACTTAATGATAATAAATATGATTTTAGTTTTTCAGGTATAAAAAGTGCTGTACTTAATTATGAAAATCAAGCAAAAATGAAGAATGAAGAAATAAATATAGCTGATCTTGTAGCAAGCTTTCAAAAATCAGTTGTTGATGTATTGGTTGAACATAGTATAATGGCTTGTAAAGAGTACTCCTTTAATAAAATTGCTATAGCAGGAGGTGTTGCTGCAAATTCTGCTCTAAGAAGAAGGATGAAGGAGGAATGTGATAAAAATAATTTTTCACTATTTTATCCATCTCCTATTTATTGTACAGATAATGCCGCAATGATAGGAGTCAGTGCATATTATGAGTATATAAATGGCAGACGTGATAGTTGGGATTTGAATGCTACTCCTAATTTAAGCTTGGTTTAGAAATGAATATCATATAATATATTATTATATAGCTGATTTAAGCATAAAAGATATTGCATTAAGACTGCATTATAGCTATCCAAATATATACAAAATTTTAAAGCATAGGACACATATTTAAAAATAAAAAAATTTTATTGTCAAGATGTGCTATAATGTAAAATGTATGAAATGGCAAGTTAAACCTCCTGATTGTTTTAAAGACAAGAACTAAACTTCTTGTCTTTTTTGTTGCTTGAAATTTAAAGCCTGACAGTCATATTTTAATCGAAAACAATTTTTAGGTATAAAACTATGGCTAAAGGATTAAATGCAAAAATAAGGCTATATTTTACAGAAAGGAGACTGATGATATGAAATTAACATTAAGACAAAAAAGATTTGCTGATTAGTATATCATCAGTGGCAATGCAACACAATAGACAATATAAGGGGTATTCAAGAGGCTTAAGTACTTTAGATTATAAAAGTATTCAAAAGCTTATTGACTACCCCTTTAATGGTGCGAATTTTAGCACGAGGCTATGGAAGCAAAAGGACTACTTAATGCAAGCACTGAGTGAAAACCTGACCCTTATGTTGGTACAAGGAAAGCACCCTAACGAGCTTAAAAAAGACTTTGCAAAAAAATTTAAAGTTAAAGCCTTTGAAGCTTACAGGCTTTTACATACTGAAAGCTCTTTTTTAACAAATAGGGCAACACTTGACGGCTACAAAGAAGACGACATAGAAGAATATGAAATACTTGGAACTTTGGATAGTAAAACCTGTGCTACCTGTGGTGAAAAAGACGGTAAGAGGGTAAAAATAAATGATACGAACCTCCTGCCACCATTTCATCCACTCTGCAGATGTATAATTGTGCCTTATTTTGAACCGGAAGAGGGAAATACAAGAGTAGTAAGGGATGAAAATGATGAATACATAGATGTGCCTGGTACAATGAACTATGCTGAGTGGAAAGAGCAAGTTATTGAAAAGAAAAACAAAAGTGGTAAAATAGAAGATAAAGAAATTAAAGAAATTAAACCAAGTATTGAGTACAAAACAGTCGATAGCAATATAGAGGAAAAACTAAAAAAACGAAGTACAGAATTTTGGTATAGTATGCTAGATAGTGAAAAAGAAGCTATACAAGAATATTCAGGCGATGATTATGGTATAACAAACAGGTATTTGAGAAATGCTTTATATGAAGATGATGATATAGTTTTTAATAAAACTATACAAAGAATAGAAGAAATAGATAAAGCATTATCAAGAAATACTTTGGGAGGTAATTTGACTTTATATCGTGGAGTTAGTTTTGAAGAATTTGAGAGTTGGAAAAACACAGATACTATTAATACATATAAAAGTACTAGCATAAGTAGAGAGATTGCTGATGATTTCGACTCGGATTACAAGATACTTATAAAAGCTACTAAAGATACGAAAGGCTTCTATTTAGGTGATTATTCAGAGTATAAATCTGAAAAAGAGTTTTTGTTACATAGAAATCAAAAGTATAAAATTTTGAATATGACAGATAATGAATTAGAGGTTGAATTTTATGAACAGTAATGAAGAAATGATATTATTAAAGACTAAGATGAAAGATTATAAAAGTGGTAAGTTAAAAAGTAAAAGTTATACTAAAAGTGAACTAAGAGAAAGAAGAATATATTTTGAAAGTCAGTTACCTAGTCAAATTTTAGGTATAGAAAATCAAAGATGGCTATATGAGATAAAAAGAATTTTTGATTTATCTAATATAATGAGTGAGTGTCCAGATTATGGGATAACAAGGCTAGAGTATATTTTGAAGTTTGGTTTATAGATATTACAAGGTATAAATATGAAAGATAAGTTAAAAGCGGCAATATATGGATTAGCTGTAGGAGATGCCTTAGGCGTTCCATTTGAATTTAAAAAAAGAGGAAGTTTCTCTGTCAATGATATGATAGGTTATGGGACTCATAATCAGCCAATAGGCACATGGTCAGATGATACAAGTATGACTTTGGCTTTGTGTGATTCTCTAAAAGTTAATAACAAGAGAGTAAATATTTATGATATAAAGAAGAGATTTAGATATTGGTTATACCAAGGTAAATATACTTCAAACGGTTCTGTTTTTGACTGTGGAAACACAACGTATCAAGCTATAAAAAATCGCAAGGGCATAAATGATATTAATGCTAATGGTAACGGTTCTTTAATGAGGATATTACCCTTAGCCTTTTGTGACGTGGATAATAATGAAATAGATGAAGTTTCAGCAATAACACATGGGCACGATATCTCAAAGGAGGCTTGTAGAATATACATAAAAATAGCAAAACAGTTGTTACAAGGTAACAACTTATCAGAGATTTTAAATTGTATGAATGTTAGCGAGTATTTTAAAAGGCTAAAATACATGGACGATATTTCAGAAGATAATATATTTTCTACAGGATACGTTATCCATACTTTAGAGGCTAGCATGTGGTGTCTATTAAAAACAAATAAATATGAAGAGGCAGTTTTAAAAGCTGTAAGCTTAGGTGATGATACAGATACAACGGCGGCAGTAACCGGGGGCTTAGCCGGTATTATTTACGGTTACGAGGGGATACCGAAGAAATGGATAGAAAAAATAAAAATAAATAAAATAGATAGATATTTATTCATGTAAAAATATTAAAAAAGCACCTAAGGGTGCTTTTTTGTTGTCAACATTTCATCCACTCTGCAGATGTACAATTGTGCCTTACTTTGAACTGGAAGAGGGAGATACAAGAGTAGCAAGGGATGAAAATGGTGAATACATAGATGTGCCTAGTACAATGAACTATGCTGAGTGGAAAGAGAAAGTTATAAATCTTGAAAAAGAATTAAGTCATAAGGGAATAAATAGAAAAACACAGATAAATAAAAAGAAAATATATTCTAATGCTTACGATAGAAAAATATTTAGTTTGGAAGAAAGTAAGGAATTAACAAGAGTTATTAAAAATGAATGTATAAATATATTAGAACACAGAAATGGTACTATGTATGAAGATTTAGTTTTTATAAATTCTAAGACTGGTAAAATGCTAAAAAGAACAGATTATAAAGAAAAATCAAAAGTATTACCATCTAAGAAAATGTATAAAATGATAAATAATTCTGAAGATTATAGTATAATAGCTACACATAATCATCCAGAGAGTACTATGCCAAGTGGTGGAGATATATTTGCAGCTTATGATAGAAAGTATAAGTATGGGTTAATTGCTTGCCATAATGGAGATATTTATAAGTACACAGTAAATAGAGAAATAAACGATATGATAATTCATATTTATACTAAAAAACTTGAATATTTTTATACCAAAGAATATAATAACCATAGAAATTATTTCAAAAAGATAGAAAAGGAATTGGGCATCGTATTAGAAAAATTATAGGAGATTGTTTATGGTTAGTTATGAAAGTATTAATAGGAGATTAGGATTTGACTATATGGAATATATGCACAAATATTATAAAGAGCATAGATTTGAGTATGATGATTTAAGCAATGAGCCTTGGAGATTATTAACAGATGAAGAGTGTGATTTTTTAGAGAGAGATTGGAAAGAAAAAGGATACTTAAATATTTAATACTTAGTATAAATATAGCCATCATAATGGATATATTAAGAATATTGAGACCTTCTTACTATAGGAGTATTATAAATGAAGAAATAGGGGTAGATGATAAATAAAGAAAAGTGGTGTTTTTATGAATAATAAAAATGATAAGATTTACAATATTCTAATAAAAATTATTATGTTTATATCATCTTATAGAAGAGGGTACAAATACGGCTTGATTGCTTGTCATAACGGGGATATTTATAAATATGAAGTTAAGAAAAAGATAGATAGCTGTATGTGGTATTCTTATGATTTGAGATGCAAACGATTTTACACAGGCTTATATAAAAATATAAAAGATTTTTTCGACAAAATAGAAAAAGAGTTCGGTGTAATAATTAGGAGGTTCTAAAAAAATATGGATATTTGGGAAAAGATAAATAAAAGATTAGGTTTTGACTACTATGAGCGTTATAAAGAAAGCTTCTATAACCCTGACATTGACATTGAGATTGAGTCGCCGTTTTATCTTTTAACAGATGAGGAAAAAGAACTAATAATGGAAAGTATAAATAAAAGATTAGGGTTTGACTTTTGGGAACGCTCTGAAGAAAGCTTTAATTCCGATGTAACTGAAGATCATTTCGAGATTGAGTCGCCATTTCATCTTTTAACAGATAGGGAACAAAGTTTTATATATGACTGTTCAATTGAAAAATTAAGAGAAAAGATGAGAAAAGAGCAGAAACGGGAAGAAAAATTAGATTAGTTTTAGAATGATATCATTCTGAACAAATATCTTGAAAAAGTCATTTAAGATTCAAAATATAATTTATAAAAAACAGCTTTTCTGAAGAAATTCAGAAGGCTGTTTTTTGTTGCAGAAAGGAGTCTAATTGAGATACTTAAATAGTGAGGGCTACCACGATCCAACAGCAGGTATAGCAATTGTTAAAGTAACCAAAGAAGAAAACAAGGCGAGAGCTGAACCGTTCTACAGGTTGGGAGATTTATATGAGTTTAAATTATGGATAAAATTATGGAAAGGAGGAAAAAATGAAAAAGACCCTAAAAGAAATAATAGAAGAAATATTAGGAGAAAATGCTACAGATGAAGTAGTGGAAAAGTTAAAAGCCAAGCTTGTTTTAAAATCTGATTATGATAGCAAGGTAAGTGAATATGATGAAAAAATAGGACTTGCAGATAAAACTATTGAAGGACTTAAAAAACAAAGCACGGATAATAAAAGCCTACAGTCAAAGATAAAAGAATATGAAGAAAGAATTGAGGCTTTAAAAAGCGAAAATATTTTAAAGGAAAATACCTTTAAGCTAAAAACAGAGCTTATGAATCAGGGAGTTAAAGACCCTGATTATTTAATTTATAAGCAAGGTGGGATTGAAAGGTTTGAATTTGACGAAAAAGGGTGTGCTAAAAATATAGACGGACTCATAGAGGCATATAAAAAGATACACCTATTTGCATAAAAAAACGATTTTTTTAGATTTAATAATAACAAATTAATAACAAAAAGTACGTATTTAAGCCATTTACAAGGTTTTTTATTTATTCTATTAATTATATAAAAATTAAAATACCTCAATAAATTTAGATATGAAAACTAAATTAAAGAGGTATTTTAATTTTTATTTATATATCATTTTTAATTTTCTGATTTATTTATTTTTCTTTTTTGTAATAAATAATATAGCAGGGAAAATAATATATCCTATAAGCATAGCAATTATTGCATACCAGTTTGGAGATAATTCGCCATTAATTGTTGTAGAAAATTGTTTTTTCCAATCAAAAAATCTTAATAGAAGTATAGTTAAAATAAGCGAAATTATTGAAAATACAACATCAGTAATAAAATTCTTTTTTGCATCCAAGATTTTTTCTTTATTTTTTCCATAATAAAATAATATAACACAAATAGGAACAACTAGAAATTGTACAAAACGTGATATTGAGCTTATTATCATTATTCCTTTCATATCATACGTAAAAGCCATAGGTATAATAATAGCAAATATTGCCGTTAATATGAAAGAATTTAATGGAACATCATTTGAAGTTCTTTTATTAAATATTTGTGGTATTTGTTTTTCTCTTGCCATAGCTTCGGCAATACGTGGAGTATGGAAAGAGGCAGCAACATTTATACCGAACATAGATACTAAGGCACCATAAATAATAATATTTGAAATAATAGAATTATCAAATATCGCAGCTAAAACAACAACTTCCTTTGATTCTACTAAAGCAACCGGATTAATGCACATAGCTACAAATACAATTCCAAAATAAATTAAAGCTATTATACCGATAGCTAAAGGTATAGCTTTTGGCAAATTTTTTTCAGGGTTTTCCATATCAGAGGCTCCACTTGCAACACTTTCAAAGCCTGTGAAAGCATAAAAAGCAGCTATTATGGATGTAACTAATCCTATACTATCCAATTCTAAATTTTGTTTCACTTCGTATATTAAGTTAAAATTATTTTTATGTGTAATTAAAAGTAATAAAATACCAACTACTATTGTTATTATAAGTGCAAGCATTTTACCTAAGGTAGATATATTACTTATAATTGTTAATACTTTAGTTCCTATTAAATTTATAATTAATAAAATTATAATAAGTAATAGAAAGCCTATTGTTATTGTAGCAAAGGAAATATTTCCATCTTTATCAAGACCTATAGAAAAAATTTTACAAGTAGTTTTAACAACAGCAGTTGCCATAACCCCCCAGGCTATACTTGCAGCTACAAATCTTGTTATTCCAACATAAAGTCCTACATTTTCACCGAAAGCGGCTTTTGAATAAGCATAGGCTGCTCCATTTTTATTTACATATTTTGAGGCTGAAGCAAATGTTACAGCAAGCACACAGGCAAATATAGCGGCAGCTATATAAATTAATGGAGCCAAAGCACCTGATGAGTTTGCAACACTACCGGGTGTCAGGAATATACCGGTTCCTATAATTGAATTGATAGTTAAAAGAACAATAGACCAAAATTTCATTTTAGTTTTATTTTCCATTTTTAATCTCCTTAAAATTATTTTGCTTTATTTATAAAAAATTTAAATATTTCATTCATATCCTCATTTGTACTAAATAGCATCTCAGGATGCCATTGAAGACCTAAAATAAAAGGATAATCCTTAGCCTGAATAGCTTCTATAACACCGTCGCCGGCCTTTGCAATCACTTTATATTCTTTAGGAACAGATTTTAATGCTTGATGGTGAAAAGAATTTACTGTGGTTTTATTTGTTTTTAAAATTTCATATAACAATGAGTCATTTTCAATATTTATTCCATGGGTTCTGATTGTAGGTCCATGACCTTGAAAATGTTTATAAACAGATCCATTTTCTATATAAGACAAATCTTGATATAGAGTTCCGCCTTCACAAGTATTTATTACTTGTATTCCTCTACATATGCCTAAAATTGGAATTTTTCTTTTTTTTGCCTGCTTAAATAAGCAATAGTCATATGTATCTCTTTCAGGGAAAACTTCTCCAAGCTTTGGGAGAGGTTCTTCTCCATAATTAAGTGGGAATATATCATGTCCACCTGATAGTATAAGAGCATCTATCATATCAGCTTGAGCTTTTATAATTTCTTCATCTGTAGTAAAAGGAATGATTATAGGAATACCTCCATTATGAACAACAGCATCAACATAATCTTTATTAACATATGCTCTTTCATATCCCGGGAAAATCCCTCCACTATCTTTTAATACACTTGATGAAATACCTATTATAGGTTTTTTATTCATAGAATTTCCTCCTAAATTAAATAAAAATATATATAAAAAATTTGATATTTATAATTAGGTAAATATAAAAAATGATTTTGTCATATATTAACAAAATTTACCAAAAAATAAATAAAAAACAATTTTATTCTTGATATTATATAATATAAGCTCTATATTAGCAATATTCAGATTGCAAAAAACATAAATAGATAAATAATATAAGTAGATATATTGTGAATATTAACAAAGACAATATTATAAAATTCAAAATCTTATACTCTCTGAAACAGATTATTAAAGCTCATATAAGCTATTCGATAAACTATGAGGATAGTGAAAGCTTATAAATATTGTATAAGTAGTCGGGAAGGTGTTTTTAATGATTAATAAAAAATACTTTATTAGTTTAAATAAAGTATTTAAGCTTAAACTTAATAATAACAAAAAGCATGTATTTAAGCCATTTACAAGGATTTTTATTTAGTAAGGATTTAAAAATAACTTGTAATTAATTATTTAGGTATTATAATAGTTTAATAATAAAAAGATTAAATATATTTTAGGAGAATAAATATGAAACTTGGTATTGTTGGATTACCAAATGTAGGGAAAAGTACCTTATTTAATTCGTTAACTAAAGCCGGTGCAGGTGTTGCTAATTATCCATTTTGTACTATAGACCCTAATATAGGGGTTGTAATTGTGCCTGATGAAAGATTAGAATTATTAGCAGATTTGTATAAATCAAAAAAGGTAACACCGGCAGTAATAGATTTTGTTGATATTGCAGGTTTAGTAAAGGGAGCTTCAAAGGGGGAAGGACTTGGGAATCAATTTTTATCTAATATAAGAGAATGTGATGCTATAGTTCATGTGGTTAGGTGCTTTGATGATCCTAATATTATTCATGTTGATGGAGAAGTTTCTCCACTTAAGGACATTGAAACAATTAATTTTGAGCTTATTTTTTCAGATTTGGAAATATTGGAAAGAAGAATATCAAAAACTGTTAAAGCTGCGAATAATGATAAAAAATTAAAGAAAGAATTAGATATTTTGATACAATTAAAAGAAATTTTAGAGTCAGGAAACCTTGCTAAAAGTTTTACAAGCAGTGATGATGATATATTAGCTTTTGTCAAATCATTAGGCCTTATAACTTATATGCCGGTGATTTTTGCAGCTAATGTAGCTGAAGAAGATTTAGCTGACGAGGGTATTTCAAATAAAAATGTTGCAATAGTAAAGGAGTTTGCTAAAAATAATAATTCAAAAGCTTTTGTTGTATCAGCAAAGATTGAAGAAGAGATATCTGCACTTGATGAATATGAAAAGAGTGAATATTTAGAAGCTCTCGGTATAGAAACGACAGGTTTAGATAAGCTTATAAATGCAAGCTATGATTTGCTTGGCTTATTGTCTTTTCTTACTTCAGGAGAAGATGAAACAAGGGCATGGACCATTAAAAAGGGAACAAAAGCACCACAGGCTGCAGGTAAAATACATTCAGATATAGAAAGAGGATTCATAAGAGCTGAAGTTATAAATTATAAAGATTTATTAGATTGCAAAAGTATGACTACTGCTAAGGAAAAAGGTCTTGTAAGACTTGAAGGAAAAGAATATGTAGTACAAGATGGAGATGTTATATTATTTAGGTTTAATGTATAATAAAAAGGAGATTTTATGATATATGATTTAAGCTTTATAAATCTTGGAATAAAAATTTATCATTTGAAAAATAGTATAGATATATTTGGATTTAGAATAGCTTTTTATGGTATGATTATTGCATTTGGAATGTTATGTGGTTTATTTGTTTCAACTTATGATGCAAAATGTAGAAAACAAAATCCTGATATATATACCGACTTTGCTTTATATGCTATAATTTTTTCAATAATTGGAGCAAGACTGTATTATGTAATATTCTCTTGGGATTTTTATAAAAATAATTTATTGGAGATATTTAATATAAGAGCAGGAGGTCTTGCAATATATGGAGGTGTAATAGCTGCTTGTTTGACACTATTTATTTTTTGTAAGATAAAAAAAGAGAATTTTTTAAAAATGGCTGATACTGCAGTGCTTGGACTTGTAACAGGTCAAATAATAGGCAGGTGGGGGAATTTTTTTAATATGGAAGCATTTGGCTCATATACAAATAATTTATTTGCCATGCAGCTAAAAAAAGATCTTGTAAATCCAAATATGATAAGCGATAATTTGTTAAAGCATATACAAACTATAAATGGAGTGGATTATATCCAAGTTCATCCAACTTTCTTATATGAAAGCTGTTGGAATTTGATATTGCTGATATTTTTACTTTTTTATAGAAAAAAACAAAAATTTACAGGTGAAATTTTATATATTTATTTAGGGGCATATGGGATTGGTAGATTTTTTATTGAAGGTTTAAGAACAGATTCATTGATGTTTTTTAATACTAATATAGCTATTTCTCAAGCTTTAGGATTACTTTGTTTTATATTTTCAATATTTATATTCATATTTACAAAACAAAGACTAAATAAAAAATAGAATTTGCTTAATTGGCTATATAGTTATTTATGTAGATAAAAGGAGGATATATGAAAGCGTTTGATAATGTTAATAAGTGTGAGGTTGAGTTTAATAATTCTGATGATTTAATAGAAATCATGAGGTCAGGAAGACAGGTGGATTTACATCTTGCAAAGGAAAAAACTGATGAGGACGGTTATATAACTTGGGATGTTGAACACTGGTCAAGCATTGATACAAATAGATTTATACGTTGCTATTCATATAAAGGGAAATATTTAGGAGAATCAACAGGCCATAATATTTATGATCTTAAGAACAGTTTTTTCCCTGAAGAAGCAGTAAAGATAGAGATTAGCTAATGGAAAGACAATTTGATTTTAGAAAAGATGGAATCTTTTTAGTAGATTCAATAAATAAAAGAGAGCTTGCTAAAATAACATTTTATTATTTAGATGATAATACAATAGAAGTTAATCATACTATAGTGGATGAAAGCTTGAGAGGACAAGGAATTGCCAAGCTTTTAGTAGATGAGTTGGCAAAATTTGCAAGGGAAAATAAGCTAAAAGTAAAGCCTGTATGCTCTTATGTAATAAAATTATTTGAAAAAGATAGTACGTATAATGATATAAAAAAAGCTTAATAAGATAGATTCGTTATGAAATATTATTTTTTATTTCATAACGAATCTTTTTTATAAAAAGCTTATTTATTACAATGAAGGACATAATATAGACAAAAACAAAGTAACTGTTCTTGATATAAATACAAATGTACTCCTGTGATAAAAAAATACTTGCAAAATATATTACTTTAGTTTAGTATAGCACTTAATTGTTTATAAATTATTTTGAGGAGGTAATTATGGATAAAAAATTTAAGGTTGGTATACTTGGGGCAACGGGGATGGTAGGACAAAGATTTATTTCTTTATTAAATGAGCATCCTTGGTATGAAGTAGTAGTTGTAGCTGCAAGTTCAAATAGTGCAGGTAAAACATATAAGGAAGCAGTTTCAAATAAATGGAAAATGGATACAGAACTTCCTTCAGCTGTAGAAAATTTGATAGTTATGAATGTAAATGATGTAGAAAAAATAGCGGCTCAGGTTGATTTTGTTTTTTCTGCTGTAGATATGACAAAAGAAGAAATTAGAAATATAGAAGATAGATATGCAAAAGCAGAAATACCGGTTGTATCTAATAATTCAGCACATAGATGGACAAAGGATGTTCCTATGATAATACCTGAGATTAATGCAAGTCATTGTGATATAATAGAAAAACAGAAAAAAAGATTAGGAACAAAGAGAGGCTTTGTTGCTGTTAAGCCTAATTGCTCAATACAAAGCTATGCTCCTGTTTTAGCAGCTTGGAAGGAATATTCTCCTTATGAAGTAGTAGTAACTACTTATCAAGCAATATCAGGTGCAGGAAAAACATTTAAAGATTGGCCTGAAATGATTGGTAATATAATACCATTTATAGGAGGAGAAGAGGAAAAGTCAGAAAAAGAGCCACTTAGAATTTTTGGTGAAATAAAGGGTGATGAAATTATTCCTGCCATTGAACCTAAAATAAGCTGCCAATGTGTTCGAGTTCCTGTATTAAATGGCCATACCGCTGCAGTATTTGTTAAATTCAGAAAAAAAGTTACAAAAGAAGAATTAATAAAAAGTATGTTGGATTTTAAAGGAGAACCACAAGAATTGAATTTACCATCTGCTCCAAAAAATTTCATACAATATTTAGAAGAAGATAATAGACCTCAGGTAAATATAGATGTAAATTATGAAAATGGAATGGGAATTTCTATTGGACGTCTTAGAGAAGATGAGATATATGACTTTAAATTTATAGGTTTATCACATAATACTATAAGAGGAGCTGCAGGTGGAGCTATACTTTGTGCAGAGCTACTTACAGCAAAGGGATATATACAAAAAAATAAATAATAGAATCCTAAAATAAAGTGTCAATATATAAAAGTGTGATAAACACTATATTATATACTGACACTTTATTATTATAATTTTTTGGGGAAATAAATAGTATTATAAAACTTGACAATAAGATGTATTTTTGATAAATTTAAGTAGCTTACAGAAGTTACGACTTTGTTTATGAGCAAATATTACTCCATATACTGGTTTTTATACTAGTTTTTATGCCAACGGACAGGTAGGAGAGAAAGCCGATAGTGAACTTTGTGTTCATATTATTGATTGAGTTCAACTCAAATTTTATAAGTTGATTTATATATTATAAAGCTTTTTTTAGCCTCATCTTGTGAAAGTTCAATAAGTATACGTGCATATTTGCTATATATAATATAAAAAAGAGTTTAGCTTCTAAATTTATATTTATTATATTTTTATATTAGTAAAGAGATATTGACCGGTAGATGACTATAATCATCTACCTTTTTAAATATAAATAGATTTAAAAGGAAAAAATGTGTAACAAGGAGTAAAGACCATGGAATTATTGAATCAATATAAGGCTCCTATATATGAAGCACTCGAAAAATTCAGAAAACAAAGAGTTGTTCCCTTTGATGTTCCGGGGCATAAGAGGGGTAGAGGAAATCCGGAATTAGTAGAGCTTTTAGGTCAAAAATGTGTAGGAATAGATGTTAATTCTATGAAACCTTTGGACAATTTATGTCATCCTATATCTGTTATAAAAGAGGCCGAAGATCTTACAGCAGGTGCTTTTGGCAGTGATTATGCTTTTTTAATGGTTGGAGGAACGACATCTGCTGTTCAGTCTATGATATTAAGTGTTTGTAAATATGGTGATAAAATTATTTTACCCAGGAATGTACATAGATCGGCTTTAAACGCTTTAGTTTTATGTGGAGCCATACCTGTTTATGTTGATATGAAGGTTAATGATGCGATAGGTATTGCACTAGGTTTAGAAACAAGTGAATTAGAAAAAGCAATTCAACAAAATCCTGATGCCGTAGCTGTATTAGTAAATAATCCGACTTATTATGGTATTTGCTCAGATTTGAAAAAAATAGTGGAAATAGCTCATAGTGCATCTATTAAAGTATTAGTAGACGAAGCACATGGAACACATTTATCATTCGGAGAAGCTCTTCCTATTTCAGGTATGAAAGCAGGTGCCGATATGGCTGCAATTTCCATGCATAAATCGGGAGGAAGTCTTACACAGAGTTCAATATTATTAGCAAATAAGAGTATGGATCAAGAATATATAAGACAAATTATAAATTTAACACAGACAACATCTGCCTCTTATTTACTATTATCAAGCTTAGATATTTCAAGACGAAATCTTGCATTAAGAGGTAAAGAAATATTTGAAAAGGTTAAGGATATGGCAGAATATGCGAGAATGGAAATTAATTCTATTGGTGGATATTATGCATATGGTAAAGAGCTTATAAATGGAACAAGTATATATGATTTTGATATCACAAAATTATCAATTTATACACAGGGTATAGGCTTGACAGGGATAGAAGTTTATGACCTTTTGAGAGATGAATATGATATTCAGATAGAATTTGGAGATATAGGTAATATACTTGCTTATATTTCTATTGGAGACAGATTACAGGATATAGAAAGATTAGTAGGTGCATTGGCAGATATAAAAAGGCTGTATAAAAAAGATGGAAGTGATCTTATTTCAGGTGAATATATACAACCTGAGGTTGTAATAAGCCCACAAAAAGCCTTTTATAGCAAAAGAACTATGGTAGAGTTAAAAAAATGTGCAGGAAAAGTATGTGGTGAATTTGTAATGTGTTATCCTCCCGGCATACCGATAGTGGCTCCGGGTGAAAGAATTACAAAGGATATTATTGAACATATTGTCTTTTGCAAGGATAGAGGTTGTTCTATGCAGGGAACTCAGGATCCGTACGTTAATTATTTAAATATCATAGAGGAGGCTTAAAATGGAATTATGGTTTAGTGAAAATCATACCGAAAATGTAAAGATAGATTTACGTTTAGAAAAACAGCTATTCTCAGGAGAAAGTGATTATCAAAGAATAGACGTATTTGAGTCCAAAGAATTAGGCAGAGTTCTTACATTAGATGGAAATATTTTATTTTCTTTAGCTGATGATTTTGTATACAATGAAATGGTAACGCATGTTCCTATGTCTGTTCATCCAAATATAAAAAATGTTTTGATAATAGGTGGAGTAGATGGTGGAGTTAGTAAGGAGCTTTTAAATTATAGTAGTATAGAAAGTATAGATATAGTAGATCCTGATACTATGCTTATGGATGTATGTAAGGAATTTTTTCCTGAAACAGCTAAAGGACTTAGTGATAAAAGAGTACATGTCTATAATGTAGACGGCTTAAGATTTTTAAGGAAATGTATTAATATATATGATCTTATAATAAATGATTCTACAGATCCTTTTGGATATACTGAAGGTTTGTTTACCAAAGAATTTTATGGTGCTTGCTATAGAGCCTTGAAGGATGACGGTATTATGGTTTATCAGCATGGAAGTCCATTTTATGATGAAGATGAAGCTGCTTGTAGAGCTATGCATAGAAAAGTATTTAAATCTTTTCCTATAAGCAGAGTTTATCAGGCACATATCCCAACCTGTCCTGCCGGATATTGGCTATTTGGTTTTGCATCAAAAAAATATCATCCGATAAAAGATTTTGATGCAAATAGATTTAAAGAAAAAAATATAAAAACTTGGTATTATACGGCGAATTTACATGTAGGAGCTTTTATGTTACCAAGATATGTTGAAGATTTATTAGAAGAGGAGGAAAAAAAATATGAGTAAATTATTAATAATCGGTTGTGGTGGAGTTGCACAGGTAGCTATAACTAAATGCTGTCAAAATCCTGATATATTTCCAAATATTTGTATAGCCGCCAGAACAAAGAAAAGGTGTGATGAATTAGCAGATAAATTAAGGAAAAATACAACAACAAATATTGAAACTGCAAAATTAGATGCTAATAATGTTGATGAAGTGATAAATTTAATAAATTCATACAAGGCTGATGCTGTTTTAAATCTTGCTCTTCCTTATCAAGATTTAAGCATTATGGAAGCTTGCTTAAAAGCAAAGGTTCATTATATAGATACTGCAAATTATGAAGCTGAAGATACAAGTGATAAGGAATGGAGAGAAGCTTATGAAGCTAGAGTGAAAGAAAAAGGATTTAGTGCATATTTTGATTATTCTATGCAATGGTCTTATAATGATAAATTTAAAAAAGCCGGTATATGTGCTATTTTAGGTTCAGGATTTGATCCCGGAGTAACAAGTGTATATACAGCATATGCACTTAAGCATTATTTTGATGAAATTCATTATATAGATATTTTAGATTGTAATGGTGGAGATCATGGTTATCCATTTGCAACTAATTTTAATCCTGAAATAAATCTTAGAGAAGTATCTGCTATGGGTTCATATTGGGAAGATGGTAAATGGATAGAGGTTAATCCTATGTCTATTAAGAGAGAATATGACTTTGATGGTGTCGGAAAAAAAGATATGTATTTATTACATCATGAAGAGATAGAATCTCTTGCTAAAAATATTCCTAATATCAAGAGAATACGTTTTTTTATGACCTTCGGTCAAAGCTATTTAACTCATATGAAGTGCTTGGAAAATGTGGGGATGTTAAGAACGGATGCTATAGATTTTAATGGGACAAGTATAGTTCCGATACAATTTTTAAAGGCTTTATTACCTGATCCTGCAAGCTTAGGATCAAGAACAAAAGGAAAAACAAATATAGGTTGTATTTTTAAGGGTATTAAAGAGGGCAAGGAAAGAACTATTTATATTTATAATATTTGTGATCATGAAGAATGTTATAAAGAGGTAGGTTCACAAGCTGTAAGCTATACAACAGGAGTACCTGCTATGATAGCAAGTATGTTACTATTAAACAATATTTGGAAAAAAGCAGGAGTATATAATGTGGAAGAATTTGATCCTGATCCATATATGGAAGCTTTAAACAAGTATGGCTTACCATGGAAGGTTGTAGAAAATCCAAAATTAGTAGAATAATGGAATAAATATGAAAATAGATGAAGTTAAAACACCAAGTTATATTATTGATTTAGAAAAGCTGGAGAATAATTTAAAAATATTAAAAAATGTTTCAGATTTAAGCGGTGCAAAAATTTTATTAGCACAAAAGGCATTTTCTTCTTTTTGTACCTATCCTCTTATAAGAAAATATTTATCAGGAACTACTGCAAGTAGTTTATATGAAGCAAGACTTGCTAAAGAAGAGATGGGAAAAGAAATACATATATTTTCGCCTGCTTATAAGGATGAAGAATTTGATGAGATTTTAAATATTTGTGATCACATAGTTTTTAATTCAACAAGACAATTACAAAAATATAAAGACAGGTGTAAAAATAAAGAAGTAGGTCTTAGAATAAATCCTGAATGTTCTACACAAGATAAAGCTATTTATGACCCTTGTGCAAGTGGATCCAGATTCGGTATTTTAAGTAAGGATTTTAATGAGAATTTATTACAATATATTGCCGGGTTTCATTTTCATACTTTATGTGAACAAAATGCAGATGATTTGGAAATTACATTAAAAGCTGTTGAAGAAAAATTCGGAAAATTTTTATATCATATAAAATGGCTAAATATGGGTGGAGGACATCATATAACTCGAGCAGATTATGATATTGATAAATTAATATATTTAATAAAATATATAAAAGAAAAATATGAGCTTGAAATATATTTAGAGCCTGGAGAGGCAATTGCATTGAATGCCGGCTACCTTGCCACTACTGTACTTGATATAGTGGAAAATGATATAAAAATACTCATTTTAGATGCAAGTGCCGCTTGTCATATGCCGGATGTATTGGAAATGCCATATACTCCACCTTTAAAAAATGCTTATAGATATAATGAAAAAAGATTTTCATATAGATTATCATCAGCTACCTGCTTATCAGGAGATATTATAGGAGATTATTCTTTTGAAAATGAAATTAAAATAGGAGATAGATTATATTTTGAAGATATGGCTATTTATTCTATAGTTAAAAATAATACATTTAATGGAATAGCCCTTCCAGGTATTTATACTATGGATAAGAATAAAAATTGTATAAAAATAAAAGAATTTACATATGAAGATTTTAAAGGAAGATTATCATAATGGATAAATTACAAGAATCCACTTTATTTTATATGCCTGCTGAATATGCTAAACATAAGGCTACAATAATGATATGGCCTAAAAGACCGGGAACGTGGAAAAAAGATCAAAGAAAAATCAAAAAAACATTTGCAAATATAATTGTTGAAATAGCAGAAAATGAGTTGCTTTATTTGATTGTAGAGAATAAAGATTTAGAAGAAGCAAAAGAAATTATAGATATAGTTTGTAAAGAACAATTTTTTTCAAAAGAAATTATAAATAGAAATATAAAATTTTTGGATATTCCAACAGATGATGCATGGGCAAGAGATACTGCTCCAACTTTTGTAATAAATAAAAATAAAAATAAAATAAAAGGGATCACTTGGAAATTTAATGCTTGGGGCGGATTATATGACGGCTTGTATAAGGATTATGAAAATGATGCAAAATTAGCTACAAATATTTGTAAAGTGATAGATATAGAAGATATAGATGCTAAAGATTTTGTGCTTGAAGGAGGATCTATTCATACAGATGGAGAAGGCACTATATTGGTAACAAAAGCTTGTCTACTTAGTAAGGGGAGAAATCCTAATCTTACTAAAAAAGAAATAGAAAAAAAATTATTAAATTATCTAGGTGCCAAAAAAGTTATTTGGTTAGAAAGAGGTATTTATAATGATGAAACAAATGAACATGTAGATAATATTTGTGCTTTTATATCGCCTGCTAAGGTTTTATTAGCATGGACAGATGATTTGAATGATCCGCAATATAAGCTTTCGAAATCTTGTATTGATATTTTAGAAAAAGAAACTGATGCAAAAGGAAGAAAAATTGAAGTTATAAAGCTTCCAATACCAAAAAATCCAATTTGTATACAGAAAGAAGATTTAGCCGATTTTGTGTTTGAAGCCGGTGAGGCTGAAAGAGAAGTTGGAGAACGTTTAGCTGCAAGTTATATTAATTTTTATATTTGCAATAAAAAGATTATAATGCCTATATTTAATGATGAAAATGATCAATTAGCTATATCTATAATTAAAAAATCATTCAAAGATAGAGATATTATAACTATAAATGCAAGAGATATAATTTTAGGTGGCGGAAATATTCATTGTTTAACACAACAAATACCGGAGGTGTAAAATATGGAAAATAAAAATATAAAGCTTGCAGCCATTCAGATGTCATGTAAAAAAAATGTTGATGAAAATATTGAAAAGGCTGATATTTTAGTAAAAAAGGCTATTAAAGAAGGTGCAAAGATAATTTTACTTCCGGAATTATTTGAAAGACAATATTTTTGTCAAGAAAGACAATATGAATATTATAATTTTGCAAACACAATAGAAGATAATAAAGCCATAAATCATTTTAAAAAGCTGGCAAAAGAACTTGATGTAGTATTACCAATAAGTTTTTATGAAAAATCTATAAATAATTTATATAATAGCGTTGCTATAATAGATGCAGATGGTAGTATTTTAGGTATATATAGAAAAACTCATATACCTGATGATCATTTTTATCAAGAAAAATTTTATTTTACTCCTGGAAATACAGGATTTAAGGTTTGGGATACAAAATATGCTAAAATAGGTGTTGGTATTTGTTGGGATCAATGGTTTCCTGAGGCTGCCAGATGTATGGCTTTGATGGGAGCTGATATATTATTTTATCCTACTGCCATAGGTTCTGAGCCTATTTTAGATTGTGATAGTATGAAGCATTGGCAAAGAACTATTAAAGGTCATGCCGCTGCAAATATAATTCCTGTAGTTGTAGCAAACAGGGTAGGAATAGAAGAGGTATCTCCTTGTAAAGAAAATTCCAATCAAAAATCAAATTTAAATTTTTATGGTTCAAGTTTTATTACAGATGAATTGGGAGAAATCAAAAGTCTTGCTGATAGAGATAAAGAAGATGTGATTTTTTATGATATTGATATTGAAAAAAATAGACAAACAAGACTTTCTTGGGGTTTGTTTAGAGATAGAAGACCATCAATGTATGGTGGAATTTGTAAGTAAATTTTAAAAATTTGCCAAGAAATCTTCTAAGTTTTAGCTTTGCGAGATGAATTGGCATAATTTTTCTTTTATGGTATAATAAAAACATGTATTGTAGGAACTACCCAAATATAAGCTTGTGGATTTTGTGTAAGACATTTTGATTTTTAGAAATAAAATGATAAATGCAATAAATGTTGAAGCAAGAAGTACCTATGATGTAGCATAGTGTGTAGTTTACTATTACAATTTATACAAAAAATATAGGTAAATTTTTATAATATACTGGACTTGAATATAAAAATTTGATAAAATAAAATTATCAAGGGGATGTACTGGTTTCGACAGGAATCATGCAGTCGGTGAAGCTATTCGTATGCGATGCGTCAAATGGCAAAAATAAATATAAACGCTGAAAATAATTTAGCATACGCTGCCTAAGGGTAGCTGTCATTTCTGTAGCACTCATACTATAGAGTAATGGCATTAATCATGTGAGAAACGACAAATATAAAGCTTTGAGTATTTGGGCGTATTATGAAGCTACTAAGTTATAAGGTTTGTTAATTTTCCTTATATCAAGGGAATGTAGATAATTAACTATAATAGTAGAAGAACGAGGAATTGTTTTTTGGACACGGGTTCAAATCCCGTCATCTCCATAGTGGTATTTTTAGAATAATCTTATTCTGAAAATACCATTTTTTTATAAAAATACCAAAGACATTGATGTCTTTGGTAAAATTAAAATCAAATATTTAATTCAGAATTATATTTTTTAACAAACCTTTGTATTTTTTGAGTTGGAGAAAGTGATTTTCCAATACTTACATCATGATTAAAGGAATTAATTATAGCAGCCAAATATTTACTCATATCTGCTTCCAAATACCATTCTTTTTTTGCCAATGCAGGATCATGATAATTTAAATTAGTGGTACAAACATAATCAATCAAACCATTGCTATGTGCATGATCAAATCTTTCAAGCCCTGATGTAAATAGCCCGAAGGTTGAACATACAATTACTCTTTTGGCTTTTCTTTGCTTTAATTGTTTAGCAGTATCTATCATTGATTCTCCACTCGCTATCATATCATCAATAATTATAACAGTTTTATTTTCAACACTTGAGCCTAAAAATTCATGAGCTATAATAGGATTTCTACCATCTACTACCTTGGAATAATCTCTTCTTTTATAAAACATACCCATATCTACTCCAAGATTATTAGCAAGATATACAGCTCTGTGCATAGCTCCTTCATCAGGACTGATAATCATAAGATGTTCTTTATCTATTCTTATGTCATGTATATTTGAAAAAATAGTTTTTACAAATTGATAAGTAGGTAAAAAGTTATCAAAGCCGTGTAAAGGTATAGAATTTTGAACTCTCGGATCATGGGCATCAAAGGTTATTATATTACTTACCCCCATATTGACAAGCTCTTCTAAAGATAAAGCACAGTCAAGACTTTCTCTTTTTGTTCTTTTATGTTGCCTGCTTTCATACAAAAAAGGCATTATAACATTTACTCTTTTAGCCGTAGCAACACTTGCCGCTATTATACGTTTTAAATCCTGATAATGATCGTCAGGAGACATATGATTTATAAAACCATTAACAGTATAATTTAAAGAATAATTTGTTATATCTACCATAACGAATACATCGGTACCTCTTACAGATTCATTTATAACTCCTTTAGCTTCTCCGGTACCGAATCTTGGACAAGAAATATCAAGTAAATAGGATTCAGAATCATAGCCACGATAGAGCAAATTTTCACTTTTCTTTTTTAATTCTTCCAAATCATTTTTGCGAAATGAAATTATATGCTTATGAACTTTATGGGCTAAAGATAAGCAGCTTTCAAGAGCTGCAATTTTAAGAGGAGCAAGAGGAAGTTGATCTTTAAATATATAATTGTTAGACATGAAAACCTCCATAAAAATAATACTGTTAGAATGATATCACTTATAATTATAATATTCAATACTTAAATGCTATTCTTTACAAAAACTTTTATATAGCTTATACTTTAAGCATTATTTAAAAAAGAGGAGTAATATGAATAAGGGTCATCTTATAAGCAAAGTACAAAAGGATTCTATAGCTTGGCAGCTTGATATAAGAGCCGGAGATAAGCTTTTAAGTATAGATGAAAATGAGATTAATGATGTATTGGATTATAGATATTATATCAATGCTGAAAATATAAATGTTCTTATTGAAAAGGCTGATGGAGAATTATGGGAGCTTGAAATAGAAAATGATTATGAAGATATAGGTCTTGAATTTGATGAAGGCTTGATGTGTGATTATAAAACCTGTTCAAATAAATGTATATTTTGCTTTATTGACCAAATGCCTCCGGGTATGCGTGAAACCTTATATTTTAAAGATGACGATTCAAGACTCTCTTTTTTACAGGGTAATTATATAACTCTTACCAATATGACTGATCGTGATATTGATAGAATAATCAGATTTAGATTGGCACCTATAAATATAAGTATACATACAACAAATCCCAAGCTACGTGTAAGAATGCTACATAATAAATACGCCGGAAGCAGCCTTGATTATATTAAAAAATTATATGAAAATAATATTCCGATGAATGGTCAAATTGTTATGTGTAGGGGATATAATGATGGAGCTGAGCTTGAAAACACCATAAAGGACTTATTGGAATATGCACCAATTATGGAGAGCTTGAGCGTAGTTCCTTTAGGTGTTACAAAATATAGACAAGGACTTGCAAATATACCTTTAGTTGATAGAGAAAGTGCAAATCAAACTATTGATATAATTGAAAAATATCAAAAAATAGCCATGCAAAGACATAATATTCATTTTGTACAAGCAAGTGATGAATTTTATCTTTTAGCTAAAAGAAGACTGCCAAAAGAAAAGACATATGATGGCTATATTCAGTTGGAAAATGGTGTAGGTATGCTTAGATTATTAAATGAAGAATTTAAGGATGCTTTAAAATATTTAGTAAAAAGTAATCATAAGGATAAAAATAAATATGAAATTATAAGTATAGCTACAGGAAAATTGGCTGCACCTATAATAAAAAAATTATCACAAAAACTTATGAAAATTTTGCCAAATAAGATTATTAAAGTTTACACTATAAATAATGATTTTTTTGGTGATAAAATAACAGTAGCAGGCCTTATAACAGGAATAGATTTGATTAAGCAATTAAAAGATAAGGAATTGGGTGATAGATTATTATTGTCAATAAATATGTTCAGATCAGGTGAGGAAATATTTTTAGATGATTTAAGTAAAAATGATGTTGAAAATGAGCTTAATACAAAAATATTGATAGTAGGAACAAGTGGATATGACCTATTAAATGCTATGCTTAGCTATGATTATAATCCACAAAATGTATTTAAAGCATATGAATTAAAAAATAAAGGAGATTTTAATGAGTAGACCAATAGTTGCTATAGTTGGGAGACCAAATGTAGGAAAATCTACATTGTTTAATGCAATAGCAGGAAAGCAAATTTCTATAGTTAAGGATGTACCTGGTGTAACAAGAGATAGGATTTATACTGATGTATCATGGCTTGATACTGATTTTACCATGATAGATACCGGAGGAATAGAAGATGCGTCTAAAGATATTATTATTTCTCAAATGAGATCTCAAGCACAAATAGCTATAGATACAGCAGATGTTATTATATTTATAGTTGATGTAAGACAGGGCTTACAGGATCAGGATTTTAAAGTGGCTTCTATGCTTAGAAAATCAAGAAAGCCGATAGTTTTGTGTGTGAATAAAGTGGATAGTATTAAAAAATTTGGAAATGATGTATATGAATTTTATAACCTTGGCATAGGAGAACCTATTAGTGTTTCTGCTACAAGTAGACTTGGTTTAGGTGATTTATTGGATGAAGTAATTAAGCATTTTGATAAAAATAAATTAGATGATAGCAATGATGAGGATATACCTAAAATTGCAATAATAGGTAAACCTAATGTAGGTAAATCTTCTATTGTAAATAAATTGATAGGAGAAGAAAGGGTAATAGTAAGTGATATAGCAGGAACTACAAGAGATGCTATTGACACAAGGATAAAATATAATAATAAAGAATATATTTTTATAGATACGGCAGGGATTAGAAGAAAATCTAAAATATCTGAAGATATAGAAAGATATAGTCTTATTAGAACAGTAGCAGCTGTAGAAAAGTCGGATATAGTTATAATTGTAATAGATGCAACTGTTGGAGTAAGTGAACAGGATGCAAAAATAGCAGGTATAGCACATGAGGCAGGAAAAGGTATTATCGTTGCTATAAATAAGTGGGATTCAATAGAAAAAAATGATAAAACTATATATGAATTTACAAATAAAATAAAAAATGTTCTTAGCTTTATGCAATATGCTGAATTTGTATTTATTTCAGCTTTGACAGGTCAAAGATTTAATAAGATGTTTGAACTTATAGAAATTATAAGACAAAGTCAATGCTTAAGAATACAAACCGGAGTATTGAATGAAATAATAAGCGAAGCTGTAATTATGCAGCAGCCACCATCAGATAAAGGCAAAAGATTAAAGGTTTTATATGCTACACAGGTTGCTATTAAACCTCCATGCTTTGTCATTTTTGTTAACGATAAAAAACTGATGCATTTTTCTTATCAAAGGTATTTAGAAAATAAGATAAGAGAAAGCTTTGGATTTAAAGGTACTGTATTAAGATTTATAATTAGAGAAAAAGGTGAGGATACTAAATAATGGAAAGAATTTTTTATCTATTAACAGCTTATTTTTTCGGACTTATACAAACAGGTTATTTTGTTTCTAAAATATTAGGTGTAGATTTAAGCAAAAAGGGTAGTGGAAATACAGGTGCTACCAATTCATTAAGAGTGATGGGAAAAAAAATAGGAATAATAGTATTTTTGGGAGATTTCTTGAAGGCTCTTATACCTTGTTTGGCAGTTAGATTTTTAAATGTAAATAATGAAAATATGTATATTTATTTATTATATACAGGTCTTGGAGTAGTAGTAGGCCATGTATATCCATTTTATTTAAAATTTAAAGGTGGAAAGGGTGTTGCTTCTATAGCGGGAATATTATGTGCTTTGGATTTAAGAATAACTTTGATTTGTTTTATTATTTTTACATTGACTGTATATATAAGCAGATATGTTTCACTGGCTTCAATTCTGGTTATGCTTTGTTTTAGTATAAGTGCTACTTTATTTTCAAATAATATAATATTTAATTATAATATGAGTGGGAATGTACGCCTTGAATTTTTAATACTGGTGTATGCAATAGCTTTATTATCTATTTTCAAACATAGTGGAAATATAAAAAGATTATTAAAAGGTAAAGAAAATAAAATTTTTTAGGAGGGAAGATGTCTAAAATCTGTATTTTAGGGGCCGGAGCTTTTGGAGGTGCACTTAGTATATTGTTGAATGAAAATTCACATGAAATAAAAGTATGGGAAAAAAATGATGAAATTGCTAATAATATTAATATAAGCAGAACTCATAAAAGATTAGAAAATATAATAATACCAAAAAATATTTTATTTACAAGTAATATAGAGCTTGCATTACAGGATTCTGAATATATATTAATGGCAATACCGTCAGCTTATATTCGAGAAAATTTAAGAATGATAAAAAAATATTATAATAATCAGATTATAATAAATGTTGCTAAGGGTATAGAAGATGAAAGCTTGAAATTTATAAGCGAACAGGTTTTTGAAGAGTTGGGTACTAAGCGTTTTGCTGTACTTTCAGGACCAAGCCATGCTATAGAGTTGACTAAAAAGTTAGCTACAAGTTGTGTAGTAGCTTCAAAAAATTTAAAATTAGCAGAAGAAGTAAGAGATTTATTTATGAATTCATTTTTTAGACTCTATATAAGTGATGATATGCTTTCTGTGGAGCTTGGCGGAGCAAGTAAAAATGTTATTGCTTTGGCGGCAGGTATAGCAGATGGACTGGGTTATGGAGATAATGCAAAGGCTGCACTTATAACTAGGGGAATAGCTGAAATTTCAAGATTAGGAGTTAAAATGGGAGGAAAATTAGAAACCTTTTTTGGACTTTCAGGTATCGGAGATTTAATAGTAACTTGTGCAAGCATGCATAGTAGGAATAGAAGAGCAGGTATTTTACTCGGAAAAGGTTATACATTAAAAAAAGCTCAAGAAGAAATAGGAATGGTTGTTGAAGGAGTATTTTCTGCAAAAGCAATAAAAAAGCTCTCTTTAAAATATAATGTTGAAATGCCTATTACAAGTCAAGTTGTTGATGTTTTATTTGAAAATAAAAATGCAAGATTAGCCGTAGAAGAATTAATGGGAAGAGATAAAGGTATAGAATTTAACAAAGACAGTTATATTTAATATGAAAAATGAATATAGATTTGTCTTACTAATAGAAACAAATGTTATTGACATAAAAAAAGTCAAAATATATAATAAAGTTCATTAAAAAAGAAAACGAGGAAAAGATTATGAAAAAAAGTATATTAGCAATTACATTAGGTCTTCTTAGTATGGGATTATTTGCTTGTTCAAGTTCAAATACAACTAAAGATAGTAATAGTGCAGATACTAAAGACAACGGCACTAAAACATTTTTAATAGGTTCTATGGGTCCTTTAACGGGAGGAGCGGCTTCATATGGAAATTCTGTTAAAAATGGTTTAGAAATAGCAATTGACGAGATTAATGAAGCAGGTGGAGTAAAAGTAGGCTCTGATACTTATAATTTAAAATTAAGCTTTAAAGATGATGAAGCTATAGAAGATAAGGCTGTTACAGCATATAATTCTTTAGTAGATGAAAAGATTAACGCATTATTAGGTGCTACGACTTCAGGTTCAAGCTTAGCTATTGCCGATTTGACCCATAAGGATAATATTTTACAATTAACACCTTCAGGTTCTGCTAAGGATATTACTATTAATGATAATGTATTTCGTTTATGCTTTACAGATCCTCTACAAGGTGAAACTATAGCAAAATATGTTGTTGAAAATAATTATGACAGTGTAGCAGTTTTATATAATAATAGTGATGAGTATTCAACAGGTGTATATGAATCTTTTAAAAGTGAACTTGAAAATATGGGCAAGGGTGCTACATTGGTTGATGTAGAGTCTTTTACAACTCAAGATATTGATTTTACAACACAATTAACGAAAATAAAGGCTACTAATCCAAAGGCTATATTTATTCCTGCATATTATGAGGCTGTAGCTCAAATAGCTACACAGGCAAAGTCAATAGGTATTAATTGTGATTTTATAGGTTCAGACGGATGGGATGGAGTTTTGGCACAAGTTACGGATAAATCAGCACTTGAAGGTTCAGTATTTTTAAGTCCATTTTTAGCTACATCAGATGACGAAAAGGTTCAAAAATTTGTTGAAGAATATAATAAAAAGCACTCTGCAATTCCTGATCAATTCGCAGCCGATGCATATGATACAGTTTATGTATTAAAAGCTGCTATGGAAAAAGCAAATAGTATAGACAGTGAAGCTTTAATAAAAGCTATGACAGAGATAGAAGTTGACGGCTTGACAGGAAAGGTTAGTTTTGAAGCTTCAGGAGAACCTTCAAAAGCTGCTAAGTTTGTTACTATAAAGGATGGAAAATATTTACAAAAATAATTTCATTGTATGAAATTTACATATTCCGGATTTATTTAAATATATTGATTTTGAAAGACGTGAAATAATAAAATATATTTCACGTCTATAATATTAAAGTGAGGTTTAAAATGCTTATAAATGTTCTCGAACAACTTATAAATGGTCTTAGAATAGGAAGTATATATGCTTTAATTGCACTAGGTTATACTATGGTTTATGGTATAGCTAAAATGATTAATTTTGCACATGGAGATATAATTATGGTAGGTGCATATTCTTTATATACTTTTGTAATCTTATTTAAATTACCGGTAATAGTTGCAATTTTGTTGACTATTCTTATATGTGCAATATTAGGAATAAGTATTGAAAAAATAGCTTATAAGCCACTTAGAAAAGCACAGTCTTTAGCTGTTTTGATTACTGCAATAGGAATGAGCTATTTGTTACAAAGTGTTTCATTATTAATTTTCAAAGCAACACCTATTCCTTTTGCTTCAGTTGTACCAAAAACAAATATTAAAATAAATGGTGTTCATATTTCAAGTATAAGCTTGGTAACTTTACTTGTTACATCAATATCAATGATTTTATTAAGTCTATTTATAAATAAAACAAAATTAGGTTTGGCTATGAGAGCAGTATCAGAAGATAAAGAGGCTGCTATGTTAATGGGTATAGATGTTAATAAAACTATTTCCTTAACTTTTGCAATAGGCTCTGTACTTGCAGCTATAGCAGGTATACTTTATATTGCACAATATGAATCACTTAAACCTACACTTGGTGCATTACCTGGAATAAAGGCATTTGTAGCGGCTGTTTTAGGTGGTATCGGTTCTATTCCGGGGGCAATGCTTGGAGGAATAGTATTAGGTATAATTGAAAGCTTAGCAAAGGCTTATATCAGTACAGAGTTGGCAGATGCTATAGTTTTTGGAGTTTTAGTTGTGGTATTATTAGTTAGACCTGTAGGTTTATTGGGTAAGAAAAAATTTATTAAGGTATAGGAGCTTAATATGAAAAAATTATGTAAATTAAACTTTTTAAAAGCTATAGCTTATATACTTATTGCATATATAATAGTTAGCCTTTTAGTTAATTCAGATATTTTAGGTAGACAATATAAATCCATATTAGTACCAATAGGTGTTAATATAATGTTGGCAATATCATTAAACTTGGTTACAGGTTTTTTGGGGGAGCTTTCTTTAGGTCATGCAGGATTTATGTCAATAGGTGCATATACTGCCGCTATTATTACTACAAATATGAAAGGAACTCCTATTTCTATTTCTTTCACTATTGCTTTGATTGTGGCGGCTGTAGTATCAGCTATATTGGGATTTTTGATAGGTGTACCTGTGCTTAGATTAAGAGGAGATTATCTCGCTATAGTAACCTTAGCCTTTGGTGAAATTATAAAATCAATAATCAATTCACTTAGTATAACAGGTGGTGCAAAGGGACTTAGTAAGATACCTATATATTCAGATTATAAAAATTATAATCTTGTTTTTATTATAGTAATTATAAGCATTATTTTTATTGTCAATTTTATAAAATCAAGAGATGGAAGAGCAATTATGGCAATAAGAGATAATGATATAGCTGCACAGTCAATAGGTATAAATATAAGTAAGTATAAGGTGGAAGCTTTTGTATTATCTGCTATATTTGCAGGCGTTGCAGGTGCTATATTTGCACATAATGTAGGAATTATAAAGCCTACAACCTTTGACTATAATAAATCTATAGAAATTTTAGTTATCGTAGTTTTAGGAGGTATGGGAAATATTGTAGGTTCTATTATAAGTGCTATTATACTTACAATTTTGCCTGAGCTTTTAAGAGGTGCTGATGAATTTAGAATGCTATTATATTCTGTAGTTCTTATAATAATGATGATATTTAATAATTCATATATGAAAGCTTCTTTGATGAATAATAAAGTTTTCAGAAGGTTCTTTGATAGAAAGGAGTAATATGGCACTTTTAGAATGTAAAAACCTTAGTATACAATTTGGAGGTTTGAAGGCTGTCAACTCCTTTAATATAAAAATTGAAAAAGGACAATTATATGGTCTTATAGGTCCTAACGGGGCAGGAAAAACAACGGTTTTTAATTTGTTAACAGGTGTATACAAGCCTACAGGTGGAAGTATAAAGCTTGACGGTGTTTTAATTTCTGATAAATCTCCTGAGAAAATAAATTTGATAGGTGTAGCCAGAACATTTCAAAATATAAGACTTTTTAATAGAATGACTGTTCTTGATAATGTAAAAATAGCTTTACATAATAAATTTAAATATAATATATTCAGCTCTTTATTTCATTTATTTGATTTTGCTAAAAAAGAAAAGCTTATGAATGAATTTGCGTTAGATATTTTAAAAGTATTTGATTTGGATTCATATGCTAATATTTTAGCTAGTAATTTACCATATGGAAAACAAAGAAAATTGGAAATTGCAAGAGCTTTAGCAACTGAACCCAAATTACTATTATTAGATGAACCGGCTGCAGGTATGAATCCGAAGGAAACAAAGGAATTAATGGAAACTATCAGTCTGATAAGGGAAAAATATAATATTACAATTTTATTGATAGAACATGATATGAAATTAGTTTCCGGTATTTGTGAGTATATTACTGTATTAAATTTTGGAGAAGAGCTTATAAGCGGTACACCAAATCTTGTTCTTAATGATAAAACAGTTATTAGAGCATATTTAGGAGAATAAAAATGGCATTTTTGAGTATAAATGATTTATATATAAATTATGGAATGATTCAAGCTGTAAAGGGTGTTGATTTTAATATTAATAAAGGTGAAATAGTTGCTTTAATTGGTGCAAATGGGGCAGGAAAAACATCAATTTTACATACTATTACCGGTCTTATAAATGCAAAAAGTGGTAATATAAAATTTGAAGATAAAGAAATAAGTAAGCTTCCTGCACATAAAATTGTTAGATTGGGAATTGCACATGTACCTGAAGGTCGTAGGGTTTTTGCTGATTTAAATGTATTTGAAAATCTTAAATTGGGTGCATATATTAAAAATGATAAAGCATTTATAGATAATACAATAAAAAAAATATATTCAAGATTTCCAAGGCTTGAAGAGAGAAAAAATCAGCTTGCGGGTACCTTATCAGGTGGAGAGCAACAAATGTTGGTAATGGGTAGAGCTTTAATGTCAGATCCCGCTCTTATAGTTATGGATGAGCCATCTATGGGACTTTCTCCATTATATGTAAGTGAGATATTTAATATAATTGAAAATTTAAATAAATTAGGAACGACTATTCTTTTAGTGGAGCAAAATGCAAAAAAAGCTTTGAGTATATCACATAGAGCATATGTTTTGGAAACAGGTAAGATAGTATTATCAGGAAAAGCTTCTGATTTATTAAATGATGAATCAGTGAAAAAAGCTTATTTAAGTGAGTAATATGTTGGTAAAATTATATTCAGACGGTAGTTCAAGGGGAAATCCCGGTAGAGGCGGATATGGAACAATTTTAAAATATATTGATTCTAATGGAAAAGAGCATATAAGGGAATATAGTAAAGGCTTTTTACTTACAACTAATAATAGAATGGAGTTACTTGCTTGTATTATCGGTTTAGAAGCGTTAGTAAGACCTTGCGATGTAGAAATATATTCAGATTCTAAATATTTGGTAGATGCTTTTAATCTTAAATGGATAGATTCTTGGGTTAAAAACGATTTTAGACGTGGCAAAAAAAATGAAGTGAAGAATATAGATCTTTGGAAACGCTTACTGAAGGCAAAATCTATTCATAATACTAAATTTATTTGGATAAAAGGTCATTCAGGATATATAGAAAATGAAAGGTGTGATTTTTTGGCTACATCAGCCGCTGATAGTGATAATTTATTTGATGATAATATTGTGTATCCTTAAAATAAAGCCTTGATATTAATATCAAAATGTATTATCTAATATATTTTATAAAAATTAATAGTATGCAATTAGCTTTTGTAAAATAAATTTGTTAAAATTTTAATTTTAGTATTGAAAATTAACTAATTTTAATGTATTGTAAGAGTGTTAAGAGTATAGCTTTTAATACTCTATTTTATTATAAATATATTAAAATTTTGGAGGTAGATATATGTCAAAAGTAGTATTGATAGGTGCTAATCATGCGGGAACAGCTTGTGCAAATACAATTTTATCTTATCCCGGAAATGAACTTACAATTTATGATAGAAATGATAATATTTCATTTTTAGGTTGTGGAATGGCTTTATGGATAGGTGAACAAATTCATTCAGGAGATGGATTATTTTATGCAAAGCCTGAAAATTTTATATCTAAGGGTGCTAAAGTAAATATGAAATCTGAGGTTTTAGATGTAGATTATGCAAATAAAACACTAAAAGTAAGATTAGAAAATGGTGAAATTATACAAGATAATTATGATAAGCTTGTATTAGCTACAGGTAGTTTGCCAAATAAGCTTCCTATAAAGGGCTTTGATTTGGAAAATGTACAAATGGTTAAGCTATATCAAAATGCTAAAGAAGTAATTGAAAAAATCAGACATAAATCTGAGCTTGAAAATGTAGTTGTTTTAGGTGGAGGATATATAGGTGTCGAGCTTGCTGAGGCATTTGAAAGACTCGGTAAAAAAGTAACTCTTATAGATATGGTTGATAATATATTAAATGGATATTTTGATACTGAATTTTCTGATGAGATTAAAAATAAAATGTCAGAGCATGGAATAAAATTTGCTTTAGGCGAAAAGATAGTAGAATTTGAAGGAGATACTAAGGTTAAAAAGGTAGTTACTGATAAAGGTAAATATGATGCTGATATGGTGATTTGTGCTGTTGGATTTAAGCCAAATGCTTTTCTTTTAAAGGATCATTTAAAATTGTATTCAAATAGAGCATATTTAGTAAATAAGCATGGACAAACAAGTGAAAAGGATATTTATGCTATAGGAGATTGTGCTACTATTTATGATAATGCAAGAGAAAGAACAAATTATATAGCTTTAGCTACAAATGCTGTTAGATCAGGTATAGTTGCCGCACATAATATTTGTGGCACAAATGTTGAAAGTGCAGGAGTTCAAGGTTCAAGTGCTTTAAGCATTTATGGATATAAATTAGTATGTACAGGCTTAAGTCTAAATGCTTGTAAAAAAGAAGGCCTTGAGGTTGGTTACTCTGATTTTGAGGATACTCAATTCCCTGCATTTATGGAAGTTGAAAATCCAAGGGTAAAAATTAGAATAGTTTATAGAAAGAAGGATAATGTTATAGTAGGCTGTCAGCTCGGTTCAAATTATGATGTTTCAGCACTTATTAATATGTTTTCGCTTGCTATACAGAAAAAACTTACAATGCCTGAGCTTGCTTTGCTTGATATATTCTTTATGCCACATTTTAATCAACCATATAATTATGTTACAATGGCTGCAGTTTCTTGGCTCAATAAAGAATTAGGTTTAGTAAAATAATAAAAAATAGTTGTAAACAAAATAAAAAAGAATGTTGAAATAATTCAACATTCTTTTTTGTTTTATTTACTTATTTATTATAGCAGGATCTGTAGGATCAAAGGTTTGATTTTCAGGTATAGGCTTTTCTATAGCTGATTTTTCAACAGGTCCTTTATCCCATATATTAGAATAAATATGGATAGTTGTATGTAAAGGTATATTATGATATACCCAAGCTGCATCACCACTAAGTAGTCTTATACACCCTTGACTTATAGCATTATCCAATCCATTATAGGTTTTATTATCAAGTCTATAGCTATTAGGTGCATTTTCATATAAGATAGAATGAATCAAAAAATGTCCGTTAAATCTGGTTAAAAATTGACAATATATATTGTCATGCATAAGTTTCCAACGATATTTAAAATAAGTTTTATAATTTCCGATAGGAGTATCAGGACCTGAGCTTGAATTGAAAGTCTTATATGGTATGATATATCCATTTTTACCATCCTTTGCCATTATATACATAGTTCTTGTTCCCAGGTTATAATTAATCTGATAGTCCTTTAGTAGACCTAAATCATCTTCTAAATCTTTATCAAGTCGACCATCTTCCTTGAATAAATATTTATATCCATTAATATATTGCCAAGAATTTACTTTTTTACCATCTTTAAAATAATATTGTTCATTTTCATAATTTACCCATCCGGTATATGGTGCACCATTTGCAGTTGAATATTGAACTTGATTATTTTCATCAATATACAAGCCGTCATAAAATTCTGATTGTGTTAGTGGAGAAGTAGAAAATGTAAAAGGAATATTTTTATTCCATAAAGATATTTTTAATGCGACAATGTACCTGTCTCCACCTATATTACCTAAAGTCTGACCATTTTTTGCCCATCCAAGTATAGTTCCATCATTAAGAACAGCTTTATAATATATATCGGCAAGTGATGTAACATAACCTTTAGCTCTTATTTGTATTGCCTGTATTTTATCATTTTCATTATTATTTGGACT